>JAGQXQ010000144.1:2585-7999 GCA_020436535.1 Phaeodactylibacter sp. | reverse complement strand
GGGGTTCGAATCCCTCTGCTGGCTCCAGAAATGGAATCCGACAACTGTTTTGAGAAAACAGGCGGTAGTTGAAATATTTTTTTGGGGGTGCGCCGGAGCTGGAGAGCCGGGCCAGACTGTAAATCTGGTGTCTATGACTGAATAGGTTCGATTCCTATCACCCCCACACTGCCCGCCGAAGCTTCAGCGAAAGTGGGCTCAACCATCTGTTTTAGTTGAAGAGATGGGTAGTTATAATCCACCTTCGCCAAGGCTTAGGCGGATAAAAGCGGGCGTAGCTCAGTTGGTAGAGCATCAGCCTTCCAAGCTGAGGGTCGCGGGTTCGAGTCTCGTCGCCCGCTCTTTTGAAAAAAAGGCCGGGCAATAGAGAGTCCGTTCTCGGGCCTATGTTGGGCTTAACTAAGCTTAGACCCCTTTTAAAGGTCAAGCCAATGTAGCTCAGGGGTAGAGCACTTCCATGGTAAGGAAGGGGTCTGGGGTTCAAATCCCCACATTGGCTCAATATTGTTCAGCACTTTGTTTAACCACAAGAATTTCATATCAAAAAATTTGATTACCGATGGCTAAGGAAACATTCGACAGGACCAAACCGCACCTCAACGTGGGGACAATCGGCCACGTAGACCACGGTAAGACTACTCTTACTGCGGCAATCACTTCTGTCCTTTCTCAGGATGGGGGTACAAGCAAAATGGATTATGACTCTATTGATGCTGCTCCGGAAGAAAAAGAACGGGGTATTACCATCAATACGGCTCACGTAGAATATCAAACAGCGAACCGCCACTACGCACACGTTGACTGTCCTGGCCACGCTGACTACGTAAAGAACATGGTAACAGGTGCTGCGCAGATGGATGGAGCCATCCTGGTGGTTGCTGCTACTGATGGCCCGATGCCTCAAACCCGGGAGCACATCCTGCTGGCTCGTCAGGTAGGTGTACCTTCGATCGTTGTTTACATGAACAAGGTTGACCTGGTAGACGACGAGGAGATGCTCGAACTGGTTGAAATGGAAGTTCGCGAATTGCTCGACGCTTATGAGTTTGATGGCGATAACGCTTCCGTTATCAAAGGTTCTGCCTTGAAAGCCCTGGAAGGTGATCCAGATGGGGTTCAGTCTATTCGCGACCTCATGGAAGCAGTAGACAATGACATTAAGGAGCCTGTGCGCCTGGTTGACCAGCCTTTCCTGATGCCGGTTGAAGATGTTTTCTCTATCACTGGCCGGGGTACGGTTGCTACCGGACGTATTGAGCGCGGTATCATCAAGACCGGCGAGCCAGTTGAGATCATCGGTATGATGGGCGAAGGTGAAAAGCCTTTGAATTCAGTTGTTACCGGGGTAGAAATGTTCCGTAAGATCCTGAATGAGGGCAGAGCAGGTGATAATGCCGGGATTCTGCTTCGCGGTATTGACAAAGAAGCGATTAAGCGTGGACAGGTTATCTGCAAGCCAGGTAGTGTTAAGCCGCATAAGCACTTCAAATGTGAGGTGTACGTACTGTCTAAAGAAGAAGGAGGACGTCACACGCCGTTCTTCAACGGTTACCGCCCCCAATTTTACTTCCGGACCACTGACGTAACCGGTGACGTTGCTCTGCCCTCCGGTGTTGAAATGGTAATGCCTGGTGATAATGTTTCTCTGGAAGTGAAACTTATCAACACCATTGCTATGGAGAAAGGGCTCCGTTTCGCTATCCGTGAGGGTGGCCGTACGGTTGGCGCTGGACAGGTGACCGAGATTCTGGACGTATAACAAGTATTTCACTTGATAATATTATGGTTGAAAAGGTTAGGCATTGTTACGCCTAATCTTTTCAGCATATTTATACGGGCATAGCTCAACTGGTAGAGCGACGGTCTCCAAAACCGTAGGCTGGGGGTTCAAGTCCTCCTGCCCGTGCAAAATTTACGGTCAGGTAGGAAGTATCTACTCACCTGTCCCATTTGAGATTTCACCGGGTAGAGATTCATCTGCCTGTGCAAAAAAGAATTAGCAATGGAAAGGCTAAAACTTTATTTCATTGAGAGCTACAACGAGCTGGTCCACAAAGTGACCTGGCCAACCCTGGCTAACCTGCAAAGCAGTACGGTGGTTGTTTTGGTAGCTTCGATCATTCTGGCGTTGGCTATATTTCTGATGGACGTTTTCTCACGTACCATTCTGGATGCGGTCTACAGTTTGTAAAATTTTAATTGGGTTAAAGGATTGTGATGTCTGAGGATAAAGAAAAACACATACAGGAAGAATCAGGAGCCCCTTTGGAAGATGCTGCCCCCCAGGTAGATGACAAAAAGTGGTATTCTCTTCGTGTAATTAGTGGAAAGGAAAGAAAGATCAAGGAACGTATCGAAATGGAAATCGAGCGTTCTGGTTGGGGAGACTTTATAACCCAGGTACTCGTTCCAACCGAGAAGGTCTATAAAATCAGGAATGGCAAAAAGGTGATTTCCGAAAGGAATATTCTTCCCGGCTACATCCTCATCGAAGCGCTTCCCACCATGTTCAGCGGTGAGATCATTCAGGCCATTTCCAATATTCCCAATGTCATCCATTTTTTGGGCCGCAACAATCCCATCCCTATGCGCCCGGCTGAGGCCAACCGAATGTTGGGTAAGGTCGACGAATCGCAGGAAGCGGGAGAAGCTATGATTGAGCCCTTCATCGTAGGGGAAACGGTCAAAATTATCGATGGGCCTTTCAGTGAATTTGTCGGAGATATTCAGGAAGTAAATGAAGAAAAAAAGAAGCTGAAAGTGATTGTAAAGATCTTCGGCCGAGGCACGGAAGTGGAACTCAACTTTATGCAGGTAGAGAAGACATCCTAGTTGTCCATATATTAAATTTAACATTGATTTTTTGCTTGTCAGCTTTTGTTCCGGATTTCCGGAAAGCGCTTCCCTGGAGCTGGTAGCAGTTCAACTTGAATAAAGCGAAAAAAATGGCTAAGGAAGTAGGTGCGTTTATTAAACTTCAGGTCAGAGGTGGTGCAGCCAATCCGGCTCCCCCGGTTGGCCCGGCTCTCGGCGCCAAAGGGGTCAACATCATGGAATTCTGCAAGCGTTTCAATGCTGAAACGCAAGACAAGCAGGGGCAGTTGTTACCGGTAGTGATCACGGTGTTCAAGGATAAGTCTTTTTCCTTTATCATTAAAACACCGCCGGCTGCAGTTCAACTTTTGGAGGCAGCTAAAATTAAAAAAGGCTCGCCGGAATCTAACCGCATCAAAGTGGGAGCTGTCACCTGGGACCAGGTAAAGGCCATCGCTGAAAGCAAAATGGTGGACCTCAACTGCTTCACTGTAGAATCGGCTATGAAAATGGTGGCCGGTACTGCCCGCAGCATGGGTATGAACATCAAAGGTACACCACCCTGGGCAGGGTAAGCTGCCGGCGATCATCGAAAGGATTCACTGAAGGGAGTTTCGCCCATCGAGGCGGAACGTTAGTAACCTCAAAACAGAATAAAAATGGCAAAAACGAGTAAGAAAAGAGCGGCTGCCGAAAAAAAGGTCAACAGAGAGAATTTGTATCCACTGGAGGAGGCCATGAAATTGGTCAAAGAAGTGAATACGACCAAGTTCGATGCGTCTGTTGATGTTCACGTGCGGCTAGGGGTGGACCCCCGTAAAGCAGATCAGGCTATTCGTGGCACGGTGACCCTGCCTCATGGCACTGGTAAAACCAAGCGCGTACTGGTTTTCTGTACCCCTGACAAGGAAGAAGAAGCTTTGGCTGCCGGCGCAGATTACGCTGGGCTGGATGATTACGTTCAGAAGGTTCAGGGAGGCTGGACGGATGTCGACGTTGTTATCGCCATGCCTCAGGTAATGGCCCAGGTCGGCCGGTTGGGTAGAATACTTGGGCCTCGTGGCCTGATGCCTAACCCCAAGACTGGCACGGTAACCCAGGATGTGGCTGCTGCAGTTAGTGACGTGAAAGGCGGCAAAATCTCTTTCCGCGTCGATAAATACGGTATCATTCACTCCTCAATAGGACGGGTATCCTTTACGGCCGAGAAGCTGTTGGAGAATGCTAATGAACTGATCACCGCCCTGGTGCGCATGAGGCCTTCCTCTGCAAAGGGGGCCTATTTGAAATCAGTGACAGTAGCCAGCTCAATGAGCCCAGGTATACACGTTGACGCGAAACCATTGGTTAAGTAACTTTTCAAAACCTGAAAAGCAATGACAAGAGCAGAAAAAACCGCTACTATTGAGGCTCTGAAGGATAAACTTTCCGGCATAGATTTTTTCTATCTGGCAGATTCTTCGACGCTGACTGTAGAGCAAGTCAATAAATTAAGAAGATTGTGTTTCGATAAGGGTATCGAGATGAAAGTTGTCAAGAATACCCTCATCCAGAAAGCACTGGAGAGCTCCCCGGGAGAAAGGGATTACTCGGGCCTCTACGAAGCACTTAAGGGGCCAACCGCTATCCTGATCTCAGAAAAGGCCAATGCTCCTGCGAAACTGATAAAAGCGTTTCGCGAAACTCACGAAAAGCCCACGCTTAAGGCTGCATATATTGATACCGACGTTTTCCTGGGTGATGACAAGCTGGATGAACTGTCCAAGCTCAAATCTAAGGAAGACCTCATCGCCGAAATTATTGCCTTACTACAATCACCGGCGAAGAACGTTATCAGTGCCCTGCAGTCTGGTGGGCAAACCCTTTCGGGACTGCTCAAATCGCTCGAAGAGCGCGGAGAGTAGTAACCAGGCGGTTAGCGGTTAGCGGTTAGCAGTTGGCAAAAACGCCAGTAAACTAATTGTCAAACACGCCAACAGCCAATTCAATACGGCTTCCAAGCTGTACGCACCATTATATATTTATCAACGTACAACTTTTCAAAATTTTTTACAATGGCAGATCTTAAAGCTTTTGCAGAACAGTTGGTCAACCTCACCGTTAAAGAAGTGAGTGAGCTGGCTGGAATATTGAAGGACGAATACGGCATCGAACCAGCTGCGGCTGCAGTTGCTGTAGCCGGCCCGGCTGGTGGTGGCGGTGGCGCTGCCGCAGAAGAGGAACAAACTGAATTTGATGTCATCCTCAAATCTGCTGGTGCAGGTAAACTTAAGGTGGTTAAGGAGGTGAAAAACCTGCTCGGACTGGGCTTGAAAGAAGCCAAGGACCTGGTAGACGGCGCTCCCGGCCCGGTTAAGGAAGGTGTACCGAAGGATGAGGCTGAGAAAATCAAAGCAGTACTCGAAGAAGCTGGTGCTGAGATAGAGATCAAGTAACGGCTTCTTTTACAACCGTTGAGAATACAAGCCTCTGGTTAGTGTTCCCGGCGCAGAAGGCTTAGCGAGTTGTGTAACAACTGGCTAAGCCTATTGTCGTATGATTAAGATTAGCAATTTTGAACTTTTTCGGATTTTTTGGGTATTATTACAGCACAGGTGATT
>JAGQXQ010000144.1:0-2455 GCA_020436535.1 Phaeodactylibacter sp. | reverse complement strand
CTCCCCTCACCATACCCTGATCTTCTTGAAATCCAGTTGAAGTCCTTCCAGGAGTTCTTCCAGTTGGAGACTACTCCAGAGAACCGGATGAACGAAGGGCTTTATAAGGTGTTTCAGGAAAATTTTCCGATCACAGATGCTAGAAACATCTTTGTATTAGAATTTCTGGATTACTTCATCGACCCACCGCGATACACCATTGATGAGTGTATGCAGCGCGGGTTGACGTACAGCGTTCCTCTCAAGGCAAAGCTTCGGCTTTCCTGTAACGATGAGGAGCACGTTGATTTCCAGACGATTGTACAGGATGTTTTCTTGGGTAATATTCCATATATGACCCCCAAGGGAACCTTTGTGATCAATGGTGCGGAGCGAGTTATCGTTTCTCAACTACACCGCTCTCCGGGCGTATTCTTCGGGCAAAGTTTTCACCCCAATGGGACCAAGATTTATTCCGCAAGGGTGATCCCCTTCAAGGGGGCCTGGATGGAATTTGCCACCGACATTAATACGGTGATGTACGCTTACATTGACCGTAAGAAGAAATTCCCGGTCACGACTTTGTTGCGTGCCATCGGCTTCGACACGGATAAGGCTATTCTCGATATTTTCGGCCTGGCCGATGAGGTGCCTGCTACCCGGGATGCCCTGGAAAATGCCATTGGCAGAAAGCTAGCGGCCCGGGTCTTGCGCAGTTGGACGGAAGACTTTGTAGATGAGGATACAGGTGAGGTGGTTACCATCGAAAGGAATGAGATCATCCTGGAACGAGATGTTGTGCTAGATGAAGATAACATCGAGTTAATCCTGGAAGCAGACACTGAAATAGTGATCCTGCAAAAGGATGATATCGACCAGGATTACTCTATTATTTACAATACACTGCAAAAGGACCCCTCCAGTTCTGAAATGGAGGCTGTACAGTACATATACCGCCAACTTCGGGGTACCGACCCCCCGGACGAAGAAACCGCCCGCGGTATTATCGACAAGCTTTTCTTCTCTGATAAGCGTTACAACCTGGGAGAAGTCGGTCGCTACAAGATCAACCGCAAGCTCGAACTGAATATTGACCGCGATGTGCTGGTACTCACCAAGGAAGATATAATCGCTATTGTTCGCTACCTGGTCAGCCTGATCAACCAGAAAGCGGAAATCGATGATATCGACCACTTGAGCAACCGCCGCGTCCGCACCGTTGGTGAACAGCTCTACGCCCAGTTTGGCGTCGGCTTGGCGCGGATGGCCCGCACGATCCGGGAACGAATGAACGTCCGGGACAATGAAGTCTTCACGCCGATCGACCTGATCAACGCGCGGACGCTGTCTTCGGTGATCAATTCCTTCTTCGGGACCAGCCAGCTTTCTCAGTTCCTCGATCAAACCAACCCCCTGTCGGAGATCACGCACAAGCGTCGTATTTCTGCTCTGGGGCCAGGTGGTTTGTCACGGGAACGTGCAGGGTTCGAAGTGCGTGACGTACACTATTCCCACTACGGGCGCTTGTGTACGATCGAGACTCCGGAAGGCCCGAATATTGGACTCATCTCTACCCTTTGCGTTCACGCAAAGGTGAATAAGATGGGGTTCCTGGAAACGCCTTACCGTCGGGTTTCCGATGGTTCAGTAGAGGTCAAATCACTTCCGGTCTATCTGTCGGCTGAGGGCGAAGACTTTATGAAGATTGCCCAGGCTAATGCACCGATCGACGAGAAAGGTGGGTTCGAATCAGACCGCATTAAGTGCCGGGAGCATGGTGACTTCCCTGTTCTCGGCCCGGATGAGATCGAATACATGGACGTCGCTCCGAACCAGATCGTCGGCGTTTCGGCTTCGATGATCCCCTTCCTGGAAAATGATGATGCCAACCGCGCCCTGATGGGCTCGAACATGCAACGTCAGGCCGTTCCCCTGCTGCGTCCGCGTTCCCCGATTGTGGGCACCGGCTTGGAGGGTAAAGTGGCCCGGGATTCCCGCATGCTCATTAATGCTGAAGGAGAAGGCGTTGTAGAGTATGTAGACGCAAACGAGATCATTATCCGTTACGACCGTACCGAAGAAGAACAGCTGGTGTCTTTTGAAGACAACCGCAAGGTTTATAAACTGATCAAGTTTCGACGCACCAACCAGGGTACCTGTATTAACCTCAAGCCTATCGTCAGGCGGGGGCAGCGGGTAAGCAAAGGACAGATCCTCTGCGATGGCTACGCCACCGACAAGGGGGAACTGGCTCTTGGCCAAAACCTGAAAGTGGCTTTCATGCCCTGGAAAGGATATAACTTCGAGGACGCTATCGTACTCTCCGAGCGCGTTGTTCTGGAAGATATCTTTACCTCCGTCCATATCGAACACTTCGAACTGGATGTTCGGGATACGAAACTGGGTGAGGAAGAACTGACCAATGATATTCCGAACGTCAGTGAGGAAGCGACGAAGGACCTCGATGAAAACGGTA
>JAGQXQ010000143.1:311-11527 GCA_020436535.1 Phaeodactylibacter sp. | reverse complement strand
CCAAATTTATTGCCATTGCCGGGGTAATACTTCCACTTACACCCCGCGACCAAGTCATCCCCGGACTGGACCTGACCCCCTATAAGTTCTGGATGGCGGTGGTGGCAGTCTCCGCCATTTCCTACGCCAGCTATTTGTTGAAAAAATTCGTCTTCCCGGAGGCGGGCCTTTTCCTGACTGGAGTGCTGGGCGGGCTGTACAGCAGCACCGCCACCACCTTCTCGCTGGCAGGCAAGACCAAAACGGCCAACTACCCGCCGGGGCTCACCGCATCGGCTATTCTGATCGCCACGGCCATGATGTACCTGCGCATTCTGGCGCTGGCCTTCCTGTTTAACGCGCCCTTGGGCAAGAAGCTGTTATTACCGTTCCTGGCCTTATCTCTTGTGATGGCCGCCATTTCCATCTTTTTTTATTTTCAGAACCGGGATAAAGAGGCTAAGCATGGCGAGCCCATCACAGAAAACCAGCCCAACCCGCTCGAATTTCGCACGGCCCTGCTATTCGCTTTCCTGTTCGTATTTTTTGCTGCCCTGACCCACTACGTGCTTCAGTTCTACGGCAGCAGCGGCCTGAGCGCGTTGTCCTTCATTGTCGGAGTTACAGACATCGACCCTTTCCTGCTCGGCCTTTTCCAAGGCAAACAAGCCTTTGCCGAGCACCTCGTCGTCATGGCCACCATACAGGCCACCATCAGCAATAATTTCCTGAAGGCAGTGTACGGCGTCGCCCTGGGCGCGACGGCCATCCGGCGCTATTTATGGATAGGGTTTGGTGCAGTGATCGCGCTGAGTTTTATAATATTGATATTGATTTAGAGTAGTGTCCTCATTTTTATGGTAAGTAAGCGAAACAATGTGTCCGGGACGCTTTGTTTTAATCTTAGGCCTCACATCACTACCTAAACTGGCTTCAATTATGGCCAACCATAGCGCGACAATTGAAAACTACAAACCTTCCACCCGGACGAATAACGGGACAGTGCTTTCCGTACGCGGCAGCGTAGTCGACATCTGGTTTGAGGATGGCCTGCCTCCGATCTACACGATGCTGCGAGCGGGAGAAGCGGGGCGGATCACTATTGAGGTGCAGTCTCAGCTCAATGAGAACCGCGTGCGGGGTATCGCCCTGACGCCCACACAGGGGCTGGCGCGGGGCATGGCCGTTGAAAATACCGGCGGCCCACTGAAAGCGCCGGTGGGCAAGGCCATCCTTTCACGCATGTTCAACGTTTTTGGCGAGCCCATTGACCATTTGCCGGCGCCGGAAGAAGTTGAATGGCGTTCTGTACATCACCAGCCGCCGCCGTTAGGCCGGAGATCCACCAAATCTGAGATATTCGAAACCGGGATCAAACTCATCGATGTGCTGGTCCCGCTGGAGCGGGGCGGCAAAGCGGGCCTGTTCGGCGGGGCGGGCGTCGGCAAAACCGTACTGCTAACCGAAATGATCCACAATATGGTGGGCCGCCATCAGGGAGTGAGCATCTTTTGTGGGATCGGCGAGCGCTGCCGGGAAGGGGAGGAACTGTACAGCGGCATGAAAGCCGCCGGCGTACTGCCCGATATGGCCATGATCTTCGGCCAGATGAACGAGCCGCCGGGCAGCCGGTTCCGCGTAGGGCACACAGCGCTCACCATGGCCGAATATTTCCGGGACGACGAGCAGCGCGATGTGCTGTTGCTGATCGATAATATCTTCCGTTTCATCCAGGCTGGCATGGAAATGTCCGGCCTAATGGGGCAAATGCCATCGCGACTGGGATACCAGCCCACAATGGGCACCGAACTGGCGCAGCTCGAAGAGCGCATCTCCAATACCGACACCGGGGCCATCACATCCATTCAGGCGGTGTATGTCCCGGCCGACGACCTGACCGACCCGGCGGCAGTACATACCTTTTCGCACCTTTCCGCCTCCATCGTGCTGTCCCGCAAACGGGCCAGTGAGGGATTGTTCCCCGCAATCGATCCCTTGCAGTCCAATTCCAAGATGGCCGGCCCGGGCATCGTCGGCGAACGGCACTATGCCATTGCGCAGGAAATCCGGCGAACCCTGGCGCAATACGAGGAGCTCAAAGACATTATCGCCATGCTGGGCCTGGAGCAACTTTCTGTGCAGGACCGCAAAGTGGTGGTCCGCGCCCGGCAGTTAGAGCGCTTCCTAACCCAGCCGTTTTTTACCACCGAACAGTTTAGCGGCATGAAGGGCAAACTCGTCAGCCTGGAAGATGCCCTCGATGGTTGTGAGCGCATCCTTCAGGATGAGTTTAAGGATTATACGGAAAGCGCCTTTTATATGATTGGGAACATTGAAGAAATAAAAAAACCCGGACAAATCGCAGGCCCAGGTAAAACACACGACTTGTCAAAGAATGAAATAAGCCATGGAGTCAACCCTGATGCATCTTAAAATACTGCTGCCCTTTAAGGTTTTTAATGAAATAAAAAACGTGAAACGCATCGTGGTAGAAACCGCCCAGGGATCCTTCGGGCTGCTACCGCAACGGCTCGACTGCACGGCGGCCCTGGTTCCCGGCATCCTATGTTATGAAACCGCAGCGGGAGAAGAAGTATTCCTGGCCGTCGATGAAGGCGTATTGGTCAAGGCGGGGATGGAAGTGCTCGTCTCCGTGCGCCATGCAGTCGGCGGTGCAGCGCTGGGCGAACTACAGGAGGCCGTCGAAAAGGAATTCCTCAAACTCGGCGAACAGGAAATAGCCCTCCGCTCCACTCTCGCCAAACTGGAGAGCGGCTTTATCCGCCGATTCCTCGAGTTTCACAAAGAGGCATGATAAATGGCATTGCTTTTTACGGAGCTATTTGAGAATATTGGTGCAACGCCCAAAAAAATGGAACCAAAGGACACAAAAAAGCCATCGAAGCTCAGCCAGGAGGCCGGTTCACAGGAAAGCCGGAAGCTGAGGGCCAGGCGTCAGGAAAAGCGCAATATCTGGTTCGGCATTGGCATGTTCGGCCTGATCGGCTGGTCGGTTGCGGTGCCGGCACTCGTGGGCGCTGCGCTGGGCGTGTGGCTGGACGGGCACTACCCGCAGCGGTTTTCCTGGACGCTGACGCTCCTGATCAGCGGCGTAGCCGTCGGCTGCATGAACGCCTGGCTTTGGGTGGACAAAGAAAGCCGGGAAATAAAGAAAGACCTGGAAGAAAATGATGAATGACATCCTCATATGGATACTGGCCTTGCTGGCCGGGGCGGGGCTCGGCGCCTTCTTCTTCGGCGGCTTGTGGTGGACGGTGCAGAAAGGGCCGTCTTCCAGGCAGCCCGCCCTCCTGTTCCTCGGGAGCATGCTGCTGAGAAGCGGTGTCGCTTTATCTGGCTTTTATTTTGTAGCCGACAGCCGCTGGGAAAGAATGGCGGCTTGTTTATTGGGATTTATCATCATGAGGGCCGTTATTACCCGGCTTACCCGGCCGCTGGCGGAAACGGCCTGAAGTGGGAAGTCAGCACGGTAGAAGACGGGGCCCTTCCGATTTCCGCCTTCCGACAAGCCTCAAAAAGAGACCAACATGAGCCTAAGCACCGATGATATCATTTTCTGGGAATACGGCTTCATCAAGCTCAACGCCACCATTGTCATCACCTGGGTGCTGATGCTGGTGATGGTTGTAGGGGCAAGGCTCGTCACCCGCAAACTGACGAGTGATGTGAATATGTCGCGCTGGCAGAACATGCTGGAATCCATCGTTTCCACTATTAATGAGCAAGTAAAAGAAGTAGGTATGAGGCATCCCAAAAAATACCTGCCTTTTATCGGTACGCTGTTCCTGTTCATTGCTTTCGCCAACCTTTGCACCATCATTCCCGGTTACGAGCCGCCGACCGGCTCCCTTTCCACGACGGCGGCACTGGCCATCAGCGTGTTTGTGGCCGTTCCGCTTTTCGGCATTGAGGAAAAGGGCTTTGTAGGTTATCTGAAAACCTATCTGGAACCGTCGTTTATTATGCTGCCCTTCAATATCATCAGCGAATTCACCCGGACGCTCGCATTGGCCATCCGCCTGTTCGGAAATATGATGAGCGGGGCCATGATCCTCAGCATCTTGCTGATCATCTCGCCCCTGATCTTTCCGGTACTTATGATTTTATTGGGTTTGCTGGTCGGTATGGTGCAGGCTTATATCTTCAGCATACTGGCAACGGTTTTCATAGCCGCCGCCACTCAGGCCGGCAGGCATTGAAATTTGAGATTCATGATTTTTGATTTGCGATTTATGATGCCCTGGAAAAAGCAGCCACCTTTGCAAAAGACGGCCAGGGAAAATCTAAAATCTAACGTCAAAAATCTAAAAGCTAAAAGCTAAAACCAACATCATGGATAAAGTAACCATTATTGCCATAGCCTCGATCATCACGGCCGGACTGACGACCAGCCTGGGCTGCATCGGGCCGGCATTGGCCGAGGGGCGCGCCGTGGCCACCGCATTGAGTTCGCTAGCCCAGCAGCCCGATGCTTCGTCGACCATCACCCGGACCCTGTTTGTTGGCTTGGCCATGATCGAATCCATAGCCATTTACTGTTTTGTGATTTCGATGATCCTGATCTTTGCGAACCCGTTCTGGAACCTTATCAGCACACAGTAAAGCCCTGAGACATGCTAATCGACTGGTTCACCGTTATTGCCCAGCTCATCAACTTCTTGATCCTGGTGTGGTTGCTGAAACGATTCCTCTACCAACCGATCCTGCAGGTTATGGACGAACGGGAAAAGCGGATCACGGCACAACTCCGGGATGCAGAAGCGCAAAAGGCAGAAGCGCAAAAGGAAAAGGGCCGCTTTCAGGAATTGAACAGCAACCTTGAACAACAAAAGCAAACCCTGCTCAATAAGGCTAAGGCCGACGCCGACGAGGAGCGCCAACGCCTCCTGGAAGCGGCGCGGGAAGACCACCGCCTCCTGCGCGCCCGGCTTCGGGAAACCCTGAACAGCGAACGGGCAAACCTGAGCCGTGACATTATCCGCCGCATTCAGGAAGAAATTTTCGAAATAGCGCGAAAGGTACTGGCCGACCTGGCCGATACGAGCCTGGAAGCGCAAATGGCCGCCGTATTTATCCGGCGGCTGGGAAAACTGGACGACGGGGAGCGGAAACAGCTCTCCGCCGCACTGCAGGCTTCCCAAAACGGGGTGACGGTGCGCAGCACCTTCCCCCTCTCTGCCGAACAACAACAGGCCATACGATCCGCTGTAAAAAAAATGCTCTCTTCTGACGGGCAGGTGCTTTTCGAGGCCACATCCGCACAGGCCCCAAGCGTGCAAACCAACGGCATTGAACTCACTGCCAAAGGCTACAAAATGTCCTGGTCCGTCACGGATTACCTGAGCGGCCTGGAACAAAAGATCGCCGGTATCCTGGAAGAGGAATTGGAGCCGGAACCAAAAACTGAAAAACATGGCGCCTGACCGATTTCAAAGCCTGTTCGGCGAGGCATTCGACACGATGCGCCGGACGAGGGAAGCGTTCCAACCACAGCTGGCCCTGCGGGAAATAGGGGTGGTCACGACGGTTTCCAACGGAATTGCCCGAGTGTCGGGCCTGCCGGGCGCCGGCTCCGAGGAGTTGCTGACGTTTCCGGGTGATCTATATGGAATAGCCTTTAACATCGATGAAGCGGAGATCGGCGTCGTTCTCCTGGGCGAGTACTGGCACCTCCATGCCGGTGATGAGGTGCAGCGCACCGGGCGCGTGATGGATGTGCCCGTGGGCGATGCGCTGATCGGGCGGGTCATCGACCCCGTGGGCAAACCCCTGGATGGCAAAGGGCGGTTAGTGTTCAACAGGCGCCTGCCAACAGAACGCGGCGCCCCGGCGATCATGGACCGAGCGCCGGTCAATGTGCCGCTACAGACCGGGCTGAAGGTGGTCGACGCCCTCATTCCGGTAGGGCGGGGACAGCGGGAATTGATACAGGGCGACCGGCAGACCGGCAAGACGGCTATCGCCATTGACGCCATCCTCAACCAAAAGGGCCAGGAGGTGCTGTGTATTTACTGTGCCATTGGGCAGCGGGCATCCGCCGTGGCCAAGGTGGTGGCCGAACTAGAGGAGAAAGGAGCGATGGGCTACACGATTGTCGTAGTTTCCGAAGGCAACGACCCGCCCGGCCACAAATATATCGCGCCCTACGCCGCCACCAGCATCGGGGAGTACTTCATGGAAGCCGGGCGCGATGTGCTCATCGTATATGACGACCTCACCCAGCACGCCCGCGCCTATCGGGAGCTCTCTCTGTTGCTCCGGCGGCCACCGGGCAGGGAAGCTTTCCCTGGCGACATCTTTTATATCCACTCCCGCCTGCTGGAAAGGGCCACGCACCTGAGTGAGGAAAAAGGCGGTGGGTCGCTCACCGCCCTGCCTATTGTCGAGACCGAAGCCCAGAACATCGCCGCCTATATCCCCACCAACCTGATCTCCATTACCGACGGCCAGATCTACCTCTCTCCCACCCTTTTCGAATTGGGCGTGCTGCCGGCCGTCGATGTCGGAAAATCCGTTTCCCGCGTAGGCGATAAGGCTCAACTGGCCGTCTACCGCGCCGCCACCGGCAACCTTAAACTGGACTACGCCCAGTTTGAGGAGCTAGAAACCTTCGCCCGCTTTGGCACCCGCCTCGATGAGCGCAGCCGGCAGATATTGGAGCATGGCCGGCGCATCCGTGCCATGCTGAAACAACCCGAACTGGCACCNNNGTACCCGTGCCCGAACAAATCTGTGTACTGCTGGCCCTGGCCAAAGGGCTTTTCGGCCCGGTCTCCCTGGACAAGATGAAAGCAGCCGAACAGGCGGTGCGGGAAGCCGCCAAAAATCTTTCGGATGAGATCCTTCAGGAAATCTTTTCATCCGATGGATTGAGCGAAACAGGCCGGGAGACGGTTCTACAATTTTGCGATAAAGCCCTCGCTCCATTTAAAGAGGAAGCCCATGAATGAAACCCTGGAAAGCCTGCGGCACAAGATCGAAGGGGCGGAGAAACTAGAATCCGTAGTACGAACCATGAAGGCACTGTCCGCCGCCAGCATCAACCAGTATGAACGGGCCGTGCTCTCCCTAAATGATTATTATCACACCGTAGAGTTGGGCCTGTTGGTTTGTTTTCGGCAGGTAGAGGAACTCCCCGCCTTGATGAAAAAGCGGCAGGAAATACCGGAAGCCATTGGCGCCATTGTTTTCGGCGCCGGGCAGGGGCTGGTCGGGCCGTTCAATGATGTGATCGCCAACCATGTCGCCGCCACCCTTCGCGGCCTTCCCGGCAAAAAGATGGTTTGGGCTGTCGGCGAATCCATTTATTCCCGTTTGGAAGACGCCGGGCTGCCCCCTGGCAAGCTGTTTGCCGTCCCCAATTCCGTCCATGGCATTACCCCGCTGACCGGACAGATCCTCCAGGAGATCGAGCAGTATTTGGAAAAGGGAGAGGCCGCGCAGTTTTACCTCTTTCACAACCGCCCGGGAGAAGGGGCTGTCTATGAGCCGATCAGTCAATGTTTTATACCCCTGGATGAGATCTGGCGCCAGAAATTAACCGGCTTAAGCTGGCCGTCCAGGAACCTGCCCGAACCTATGGGAGCCGTGGCGCCCACCCTGACAGCCCTGGTTCGGGAGTACCTTTTTGTATCCTTGTTCAAAGCCTGCGCCGAATCATTGGCCAGCGAGAACGCCAGCCGGCTGGCCGCCATGCAGCGGGCCGAGAAAAACATCCAGGAACTGGCCCAAAACCTCAACCTGGCCTTCCACCGCATGCGCCAGGAGACGATCGATGAGGAGCTGTTCGACCTGATCTCGGGGTCGGAGGCGCTGGGGGATAATTTGTGACAAAAATTCGATAGGCAGGACTTACGGTTTGGTTTGGATGCTGGAAAGTATTAATCGTCTATCTCTGAAATGATCTCCAAAATCTGTTGTTTAAATACTGGTACATGTATTTGGATGATTCTCCAAAGAATATCATTTTGAATCTCATAATAATCATGTACCAGAATATGTCTCAAGCCTGCAATTGCTTTCCATTCAACTTCCGGATATTTTTCTTTTAACTCCTCAGTAAGATGGTATACTGCTTCACCGACAATTTCCATTTGTTTAATAGAAGCAAAACGGGTTTTGGAATCCTTTTCAAAAAAAGCCAGATCGATTCCTTCTACATAGCTTTCAACTTCCTCGATGGCATCTCTGATATGCTGAAGTCTCGCTTCATCAAGCGGCTTTTCTTTCATAGATCAAAATTTTTTCCTTCTCTACCCTTGACTTTATATACTTCGAAATGGATTTTTCTGTTACAAGGTCCACTTCTCTCCCCGTTAATTCTTTCAGATCAAGATAAATTTTGACATATTCCAGGCCAATAGGCACATTGGGGTCAAATTCAACATACAGGTCAATGTCACTGTCTTCCCGCTGTTTATGTTTGGCAAACGAACCAAATAGATAAACTTTCACAATGGGCTGATTATCAAAATATTCGCCAAGTTTTTTGATTAATGGGTCATTATGTATTGACTTTTCCATTTTCCTTTTATTTATCCAAACCTAATACTTTTAAGCTTAATTTACAAGGAGACAAACCTGGCTATCTGCAGCAGGCGCCTGTTTAACGCCTTTTCTGGATGCTGTGGATACGATAGTTCCAGGCCTGCACCAGGAGAAGAATTGTTCGAACTGATCTTGATCTCCGAAGCGAGGGCGCAGGAAGGGAGTTGAGCGTTATTTCTCTATTATTTTTACAAGAGCAGGCAAAACAACCAGCAACAACGGCAATGCCAGCAACAACCCGCCGATAACGGCAATGGCCAGCGGCTGGTGCATTTGCGCGCCGGCGCCAATACCGAGAGCCAGCGGAAACAATGCCATGATCGCCCCCAGGGCAGTCATCAGTTTGGGGCGCAAACGGGTGGAAATAGAATGGATAATAGCCTCTTCTTTGCTGGCTATTTTTCTGTATTCTGTGTACTGGAAGTAGGTGAAAATGGCATTTTCCCCGATAATTCCGATGATCATAATGATTCCGACGTAGCTACCCACATTCAAAGGAGTGCCCGTAAGGTATAGCGCTGCCAGGCTGCCGGCAACGCCCAAAACGGCCAGCAAGACGATAGCGAAAGCCACTTTAAATTTTTTGAACAAAAACAGGATAACCGTAAAGACCAGCAGGCTGGAAAGGATGAGAATGGTGAGTAACTCCCGGAAAGCCTGTTGTTGTTGGGCGTATTCGCCGGCGTATTCAATGTTGTAGCCGCTGGGCAGGGATACGTTTTGGGCAATTGCCGCTTGAATATCTTTTAAGGTACTCCCCAGGTCCCGGTTATTCAGGCGGGCCGTAATGACCCCCATATTTTTCAGATTTTCCCGGTTGATCTCCGCAGAGCCAGGTTGAACGACAATTTTTCCGAAGCGGGAGATCGGCATCAGCTGCCCACCCGGTTGAAATAGTTGTCCGTGTTGCAGGCCATATACCCCTGTTGTAGCGCTATTGGGATAAACCATACGGATAGGCGTCATTTGCTGGGTTTCGGGTACCGCTCCGACCACGGTGCCCTCCAGTTGAGTTTGCAGTTGGAATTGAAAATCGGCAGGGCTTAGCCCAAACTGCTGCAAAAGCGCCACTTCCGGTTCAATCGTTACCGACGGTCCCGCTACCAGGATGCCGTCAAAAACATCCGCTGTTCCGCGTACCTGTTCCACTTCGGCGGCCACTTTCCGGGATAACGCTTCCAGTATCCGGCGATCGTCCCCAAAAATCTTGATCTCAATGGGCTGAACGCTGGACATCAAGTCACCCAACATATCGCCGATGACCTGGCCAAAATCCACCGTGAGGGCGGGTAAGATAGGTTCCACCCGGTTACGGATATCATCCGCCACTTCAACTGTAGTACGGGCTCGGGTTTTGGACAATTGAATCAGGTAGTCTCCCCGGTTCGGTTCCGTAATGAAGAAGCCCATTTGAGTTCCGGTACGCCGGGAATAAGAGGTGACCTCCGGTATCCCATCCAGTACTTTGTCAACCTGGCGAAGCATCAGGTCGGTAGCTTCCAGGGAGGTTCCGGGGGGAGAGTTATAATCCAGCACAATGGATCCCTCATCCATTTCGGGCAGGAAGCCCGAAGGCAACTTCGGAGCGACAGAATAGATAACGAAGCCGAGAAAAGCGATAAATATCAAAGAAAAAACGGGATATCGGATAGCCAGGTGGACCCAAACTTTGTCCTTTGCGGTTTTATGCTCCTCGTTTCCCTCCTGGCCCTTATCCCTGGATAATAGCAGGTACACCACGGGAAGGCCTATCCAGGTGGCCAGAAAAGAGCACGTCAGCGTGATGATCATCGTTTCGGTCAAAATCCGGAAATACGCTCCGGCAATACCGGTCATTAATCCAAAGGGAATGAAAATAACAATCGTACTGAGAGAGGAACCCACCATCGCCGGGAAAAGGAAATGGATAGCTTTCGTCACCAATTCACGGGGTGATTTTTCCGGCTCTTCCTCCTGGCTGCGATGCAATTGTTCCACAATAATGATCGCATCATCGATGACCAGCCCGATGGCGGCGGCGATAGCCCCCAGGGTCATAATGTTGAAGTCATAGCCAAGAGCAAACAGCGCGATCAGGGTCAAACTCAAGGTAAGGGGAATAGTCAGCAGCAATACCAGGCTGCTCCTGAGAGATCGCAGAAAAAAAATAGCGACGAAAATGGCCAGCGCCAGGCCGATCCACAGCACGTCCTGGATACTTCGGACTGAATCCTGCACAAAATCTGCTTGCTGGTAATAGGGGCGGAGAATGACCCCTTTGGGCAGCAAAGCATTCAATTCGGCTACTTTTTTTTCCAGGCCGGCGGCCACATCAATTAAATTGGCATCCGGTTGTTTGGCCACGGCAACCAGGGGTACATCCAAACCGTTCGCTTTAATTTTGATGTACTCTTTTTGCGCCTCTACTTTTACTTCCGCAATATCTTTGACTTTAACCACCCGCATCGGGGAACTGGCCACAATGGTTTGTTCCAGATCGTGTAAATCATCCATGACCACGTCCGTAAGGGTAAGGTACAACCGATCGAAGGCCTGCACATAACCATTGGAACTAATGAAATTGGTTTGAGACAACACATTGAAAATCATTTGGGGGGTGATCCCCAGTTCACTCATCTTTATGGTGTTGAGCACCAAATGATATTCTTTGGTTTTCCCTCCTGTAACGG
>JAGQXQ010000143.1:0-153 GCA_020436535.1 Phaeodactylibacter sp. | reverse complement strand
TCTGGACGTTTGCCGGCAGGTTATTCCGGTTCTGGTTAATCCTGCTTTCGATGCGCTGCTGCCCCAGGTCGATATCCGTTTTCCAGTCAAAAAAGGCGGAAATCTCGGCGCTACCCCGGCTGGTCGTGCTACGGACAGACTGTAGGCCCGGCA
>JAGQXQ010000142.1 GCA_020436535.1 Phaeodactylibacter sp. | reverse complement strand
ATCCGGAGGACCTCGATTATATCAATGTTCATGGTACTTCAACTCCCCTGGGAGATGTTGCTGAGGTAAGGGCTATACAACAGGTATTTGGCGATCATGCCTACCAACTGAATATTAGCTCTACCAAATCCATGACCGGACACTTGCTGGGGGCCGCGGGGGCGATCGAGGCCATCGCCGGCATTCTGAGCATTGTGCATGGTTTTGTGCCACCCACCATCAACCACTTCACTGATGACCCTGAGCTGGACAGCAGGCTCAACCTCACTTTCAATGAAGCACAGGAAAGAAAAGTAAGGGCGATCCTCAGTAATACCTTTGGTTTTGGCGGGCACAATTCATCTGTGATCTTTAAGAAATTTGAAAAATAAACAACGGAGAGCAATCACAGCGGTTGAGTATATCCGCGTTCTGTTACTTTCCGGTTGGGGGTTTTTTATTATTATATTTCCCCCGGCTCCTCAGTGGTAAAGCGGCAATGCCTTCTCCTTAATGATAGGGGTACTCCCTGGGGCATTACCTCCTTACCTTAAAAGAGCAGCTGTTTTCTATCATTCTGGAAGACTGGCGCCGCCAGCCTGTGGAGGAGCTTACTCGTCGATCAATGGGTACGCACTCGCCCGGTAGCGCCGCCGGTATTGTTAATGTTAGCATAATTCATTTGCTTTGCTGCGGCTTTTATTTAGGATTTACAATTATTACTTCTCGAAAGACAAGGAGTTTGCCAGGCGCCTTCGCCAGCTTATCGGTTTTACTCCTTCCAATATGGGGATCTTCAGACTCGCTTTTTCCCACAAATCGACCTCCTCGGAAAAAGCGTACGCGATCCAGAACAACGAACGCCTGGAATATCTCGGCGACGCTGTCCTGGGGACTATCGTGGCGGAGTACCTGTTCAAAAAATATCCCAACAGCAATGAGGGCTTTCTGACTAAGATGCGCTCCAAGATCGTCAAGCGAAAATCGCTCAATAAGATTGGCGATAAGATGGGATTGGATATGCTGCTCTCAGAATATAACCAGACCCGCCTCAGCCGCTCTATGCTCGGCAACGCCGTTGAGGCGCTGGTCGGCGCTGTTTATATCGAAAAAGGATACGTCGGGACCAAGAATTTCGTGGTCAATAAAGTGCTGCGCAATTACGTCGACGTACACGAACTGGAACTGTACGACGATAACTACAAAAGCCAGTTGCTGGAATGGTGCCAGAAAAATGGACATACCGTTAGCTATAAGCTCCTGGCCCGTTATAAATTCGAAAAACGCGACCGCTTCAAAGTGGCCGTCATGGTTAATGGCAAAAAAGTGGCTACCGCCGACGATTTCAACAAGAAAAGTGCTGAACAGACCGCCTCAGAAAAAGCAATGGTCGCCTTGGGCATCCTCGAAACAGAAGAGGAAGAAGAGGGTTAGGGTTTGTGATGTTTGATATATGTCGTTTGAATTGCGATGTACTCCTCAATTGTCATAGTCCAATATATCCATGAGCTGGACTCACCAAAAGATCACCTCCCTGGCGCCCAACAGCCTCGTTTTGGAAAAAGCCAGGAGCCTGTCTGCTCCTCGCCGCTGGGCCAGCATCAATAGTAATGGTGGCCTGCTCTGGGGAGAATGCAAGAGCAGCGGAGAACGCAACTATCGCACCGTGATCAGTTTGGGGGATGAATCTTTTCGTTGTGATTGCAACAGCCGCTACCACCCCTGCCACCACATCCTTGCGCTGTTAATGTGCTTTGTCAAGCGGCACGATAAGATCGGCCTTGCCGAAGTTCCTCCGGCCTGGGCGCAGCAACTCCTGAAAGAACCTCCTGGCGCTTCCCTCACTGCCGAAGAAAAAGCCATAAAGGAAGCCGAGCGCTCCCGCCGGTTTGGGCAGCGTCTTGAATTCATGGAACAAGGCGTACGGGAGATGGAGGAGTGGCTGCTCGACCTGGTCCGCCATGGCCTGTCGGCTATCGACGAACAACCATCGAACTTCTGGGACAGTTTTGCCGCTCGTATGGTGGACGCCAAACTGGGGAGCGTTGCCCGCCGTATTCGCAACTTCAAAAACCTGAGCGGTAGAGAAAACGGCTTTGAATACCTGCTGGAAGAAATGGCGGAGCTCTATCTGCTGGCTCAGGGCTTTAAACAACTGGCCAGCTTGCCGGAAACCATGCAGGAAGAGGTCCTTAACCAGATGGGGGTCAACCGCAAAAAAGAAGAGGTCTTAAACGAGGCTGGAATACCTGATATCTGGTTGGCCATCGGCCAGGCCGAGGGGGAAAGCGATGATGAGAACCTGCGCTACCGGCGCACCTGGTTGCTTGGGGAAAAAAGTAGCCGCCTGGCTTTACTCCTCGATTTTTCCTGGGGCAGGCAAGGGTACGATACACAATGGATAGTGGGGAGCAGTGTTCAGGGGGAATTGGTTTTCTATCCCGGCGCCTACCCCCTTCGCGCTTTATTTCGCAAATATCAACCCTCGAACGTCCCGTTTAAGGGGAAGTCCGGTTACGCTACTATTGAAGATTTTGCTCAGGCCTATGCCCAGGCTCTGGCGGCCAATCCCTGGTTGCAGTCCTTCCCCTGCCTGCTTGCCGAAGTGCTGCCTGCGCAGGAGGAGGGGCAACTGTGGCTGGTGGATAGTACGGGGGAAAAGATNNCTCCTCTCTTCAGAAGGGCTTGCCCGCTGGAACCTCCTGGCGGTAAGCGGCGGGACCCCCCTGACGGTCTTCGGCGAGTGGGACGGAAAGGTGCTCCTTCCTCTTTCCGCAATAGTTGAAGGGCGGGTGGCGCCTCTTCATTTTCGGTTAATTCCCGAGAACTGAAATCGCCTAAAGGGTTGGGGCCAATCTATTCCACAGCTTAGATTGTTTAATAATTGAATTATAAAATGACTTTCCGCCCGGTTGTTCGTCAAAACCTAAAAACAGCAACAGGTAATTATGAGAAAACTGGTATTCGGACTTGTTTTTTTGACCATATCTCTGGCGCTGGCTGCTCAGGAAGCGCTTCCCCGTCTCCTTCCAACAGAGGTTAACTCCGGTTATGATGAATGGGCGCCGGTCGCTTCTCCGGAAGGCAAAGCCTTGTATTTTAACCGCCTTGGCCACCCTCAAAATATGGGGGATGCCGACGCTGCCGACATTTGGATAACCTACCGCTTAGCGGACGGGCAGTGGCCCCGGGCCGTCAACGTCGGCGGGCCGGTGAATAGTCGTCGAGACGAGCGGGCTGTGGGCATTCATGCTTCCGGGCGACGGCTTTACCTCTACCGGCCTGATACGTATACTCTTTTCTACAGCGATCGCCGGGGTAGGGCCTGGCAACCGCCAATGCCGATCTCGATAGACAGCTTCAGCCTGAAAGATAAAGAGGCACATTTTGCATTCAGCCCGGATGGCGCTGTCTTACTGCTCTCTTTTGCCGGGCCGGGAAGTATGGGGGGCAGGGATATCTACATCTGTTTTGCGAAAGGGGAGAACCGCTATTCATACCCGCACGCCCTCGGCCCTCCCGTCAACTCTTCGGCTGAAGAGATGGGCCTTTGGTTGGCTGCCGATGGGGAAACCCTTTACTTTTCATCTGATAGGGCAGGGGGGCAAGGGGGGCAAGACCTCTACTACATCCGTCGCCTTGATAACGGCTGGGACAACTGGACCCTTCCGCGGAACCTCGGCCCAACCGTCAATACCAGCCATGATGACCTTTTCCTGAGTATGCCCGCTTCGGGCCATCCTGTCTACCTGCTGCGCTCAAATGATGAGGGCTCTTTGGATATTTACGAAACGGAACTGCCCGATAGCCTGCTTCCTCAGGCTGTTGTTTTGCTCACCGGCGCCATAAGGGATGCGGGATCTGGTGAAGTGTTGAACCAGGCTAAAGCCCAGCTCAATCCTCTGATGGACGATGCGCCCCTCGCTGAGGCCGGTATGCCTGATTATGCAGGTACGTATCAACTCATACTGCCGCTCGGCGAGGATTTTGAACTGAGCGCAGAAATGAATGGGTACTTTCCCGTAAGTGAACCTCTGGAACTTTCCGGAGATGCGATAGAAGAACTCGACCAGGATAACGGCCTCTTGATGGCTTCTCTCGGGCGCGACCCCGCCTATGTGCAACGCAATGAAGAGATCATTAGCCTGCAACTCCATTTACGGGCACTCGACGATGAACTGATCCGCGTCAATGAAGAGCGAAAATCTCTGCTGCAAAAGCTGGTAACCGGCCACCGGGAAGACCCGGATTGGACGCCTCCTTCCGATCCGGAGTTGGATGTGCTCAGACATCGCTATCAACAGCATCAGGCCATGGTTCAGGATACCATCGTTCCGGATGCCTATGGAGCAACCATAAGCAATGGCCAGGAAGTTAACGATATGAAAGAACGGTACAACCGCTTTGTACAGTACGAGAAGAAACAACAAAAAGAGGCGGGAGAGGAGGTCGGCGGTAATGCCTATCTTTGGGATGATGAAGCCATGAGTTTTGAAAATATACAGAAAGAAGTGCGGCAAAACCTGAAAGCAGGCCTGGCCCCTAAAGTGGGGCAGGAACTCAGCGCCAGTATGCTGGAATCGGTGAAGAGCGAAGTAGCGCCTTCCTTAAGTGAACGGGAACGCCGGCAACTGGAATTAAAAGAGGAGGAGCTGCGCCGCGATATACGCCAGAGTTTCGGCAATCCGGCGGGCAATACAGAGAACTGGGTGGCCAAGAGCCCGCCAACCGTAACAGAATGGGAACGTCAACTGAAGGAAGACATTCAGACAGCTCTGGCGCCTAAAGTGCGGGAGGAACTGCGGCAGGAGCTAAAAGATGACATCCGGGCAGCGCTGGCCAACGATATCACTTATTGGGCAAAAAAGGAAACGCAGGCGGAGATGCAGGCGGAGTTGAATGAAAAGATGCAGTTGCAGATCGAACAGGAAAAGCGAAAGGCCGTATCAACACCTGCCAGCCCCGATGCGGTTGCTCCATTGAAACCTGCCCCGGTGGCTCGGGCTGCCTACCGGGAAATTCAGCAGGACTTGCTCCTGGTTCGCCCGGAACCCGGCACGCTGATTCCGCTCAATACCGTCGTTTTTGAACCGAATAAACCTACACTTAAAGCTGTTGCCTATACAGAGCTCGGCCGGGTGCTGGAATTCCTGAACCAAAATGAACAGCTCGTTGTTGAGATCGGCGTACATGCCGGAGCGCAACTCAGCCATGCCAATGCGCTCAGCTTGACTACTCAACGGGCCATTGCCATTACCAACTACCTCATCGGCCATGGTATAGATGAGGGCCGGGTCATTCCTAAAGGATATGGCAAAACCTTCCCTGCTGCAGAGAACAACAGCCAGGAAGCACAACGCCGGAACCAGCGCGTGGAAATGAGGATTATTACAACAGCCAATTAACGCTTTATGAAGTTTATCAGTGAGCGCCTTATCGAGCAGGCGGCAGAATTGCTCGATGTATCGGAAGAAAGCTATGAACAAACGGTGGGAGAAATAGAGCAAGAGCAGCCCGTATTGCTTTCCTACTTCTTTACGGAAAACTTCCAGGTGTTTACTCAAAATGAAAAAGAGTATTTATTCTACCTGATGCTCGTCATTTGGAAGGCCGCTGGCCTGAGTGGCGAAAGCATTCCCACCATAACCGAACAACAGCTAAGCGAGGCTGAGGATTATAACTGGGAACAGTTGCAGCGGGCTAAAGGCAAAGGCTTTCACGAGCGGTTGAATGTCTTGTTTGATAATTATCCCCAGGAAGACCTGCTGGCCTTTGCCGAAGATGCGTTAGCGGAAGAGGAGGAGGACGAGGAGGAAGGCGTGCCCCTGGTCACCCAGGAAGGCAGGGAAGCGATATTCATCAGCCTGAAATCAGCTATCGATTGCCTTACGGGCAGCAAGGCGGTAAAAGGATAATAGTTCTCACCCATAGCACCCTCAACTAAGCCGGGAGTTTAAGCGTATTATTGATATCGGTAAAACATACTTGACGGAAAGTGGCTTGCCTTTAGGCGAACTACTTTGTCGTTAGTTTAGTTTTGTAGACAGGCCGCATAGGCAAATATTATAACAAAACTTCCATCTGACCGTTATTATTGCTATTTTTGCGCTCACAATTTGTTGACAATTCCATATTCGCAAAATAAAGCCAATGCAATTTTAGGATCACATTTCCCAACTTGCTAAAAAAAAACTTATGAACCAGAAAGCTGAAAAGACCCGATACAGTGACGAAGAGTTGTATGAATTCAGAGTGCTCATTGAAAAGAAATTGGAACGGGCGAAGGAACAGCTACAATTTTATCTGGAACAGTTATCTGAATTGGCGGATAACCCCGATGCTAAGGTCAAAGGCCTGGATGACGGCATCGGTACTGTGGAGAGTGAAAGGCTGACCAATATGGCGGGCCGCCAGCGCAGGCACATCCAACATCTGGAAAATGCCCTCATTCGCATTAAGAACAAAGCTTATGGGGTTTGTCGCGTTACGGGTAAGCTGATCGCTAAAGAGCGCCTGAAGGCGGTTCCGCATGCTACCCTTAGTATTGAGGCCAAGCAGAACCGGTCGCGCAGCAATTGAAAATATTACCCTTTTCTATTCCAATAGTATAGTGATTGCTCCCCCGAACCGGTGCAATCACTATTTTTATCTGGCTTAAAAAGAACCTGAGGTTTGAAGAAATCAGTATTAGTAACGGCCGTTATCTTTTTGGTCCTTATCATTGACCAATGCCTGAAGATATGGGTGAAAACGCAGATGAATTACGGAGATGAGATCAAGATCTTTGGAATGGACTGGGCTATCATTCATTTTGTGGAGAACAACGGCATGGCTTTTGGCATTTCCCTCGGGGGGATTTACGGAAAGCTGGCACTGAGTTTGTTTCGTATCATTGCAGTAGGGTTTCTTGTCTATTACCTGCGCCTGCTGATACGTTCCAACGTATCAGTTGGCCTGCTGGTGAGTTTTGCACTCATCCTCGCCGGCGCTCTGGGCAATATTCTGGACAGTGCGTTTTACGGCCTGATCTTCTCAGAATCCCCTTACCACGGTGGCCTGGCCGAGCTTTTTCCACAGGATGGCGGCTACGCCGGCTTCCTGCATGGCAAGGTAGTAGATATGTTGTACTTCCCCATCATTGATACGTATCTCCCTGAATGGGTGCCGTATTGGGGCGGTAGCCATTTCATGTTCTTTAAACCTGTCTTTAATATTGCCGACCTCTCCATTACATTAGGGGTGATAAATATTTTGCTTTTTCAACGTAGCTTTTTCAGTGCGCCCACCGGGGAAGAGGATGGCGCCACAGAGCATGCAGTCCCTTCAGACAAAGATGCCCGGGAGGGGGATGCTCCGGCCTTTGTAACCGGCCGTACAGAGGGGGACGAAGACACACAGACAGGTACGACAGATATCGAGCCTTTGGAAGAGGCCGGAGAAGAAAGCCAGCGGCCTTCGGTTGAAGGAGATTAGCGGGCCTGCCGATCCCGGAATAGAGAACGGGGATAATAGCCAGTAGCTATTATCCCCGTTTCACTTTTGATCGTACTGTATGCTTACCTCCTGGGTTCGTGCAGAAAGTTTTGAATAGCGACTACAGATTCTCCGATCTTTTCGTAATCAATACTGTAATGAATATACTTGCCATCACGTTGAGTGTTCACCAAACCTGCCGTACGTAAGATGCGCAGATGCTGTGAAGTGATGGATTGCTCCAGGCCTAGCGTATTATAGATCTTATTAACATTGATCTCTTCATTCTGGTCAATGAATTCCAGAATCTTCATACGGAGAGGATGAGCAATAGCCCGAAGTACCTCTGAGGAAGCATGTAGCTTCTCATTGTTGATGCTTACCTTAGTTTTTCTCATAGAAGTTGTTTTAAAAAATATGTTTGTTCAAGCGCTTGCTTGTATTAATACTTTGCAAATATGCGTTTTTTATTTATCTTTTCCAAGGCTATAAGTGAAAAATGCCATGGCGCCTGACGTGCCCATAGCATTTTTCGATCTCCGTAATTTAATCGTTGAAGCGGGCCGCATCAGATTGCAAGCTCATCCACCAGGCGGGATATTTGAGCCAGGCGGTCTCGGTTGAGAGAATAGTTGATGAATTTACCCTGCCGCTCCGTATCTACAACTCCGGCCCTGCGAAGGATCGCCAGATGCTGCGAAGCTACAGATTGTTCCAGGCGCAGCTTGATATAAATATCCGTTACCGTCATGCTGTCATTTTCTTCCAGCAGGTCGATGACACGTTGCCGAAGCTTGTGGTTGACCGCTCTGAGCACCAGCACAGCTTTCCGGAGCTCAGCATAATCTAATTTAATATCACCATCCCCCTTTTTCAGGATGACAGTTTCATTTTTCTGTTTTCTCATGTCTATTCTGTTTTACACATTAAAAAATTTCCTCATACCCCAAAGGGCAAAGACTGTGCCAAAATTCAAGGGATTACAGGAAATTATAAGCTGTAAGCTTAAAGATACTAGCAAAAATAAAAAAATATTCACATAAAAGAAATGTGTAATAACCATAATCGGCACAAAAGCAACTTATTAACCAAATTACTTCAGTCGCGGCCGGGGTTTTGTAATGTTGGGCGGTTTAAGATAAAATGGGCTGTAATAGGCCACATCCTCAAATTGCTCCTTTTCGTAGGCAATCAGGGCGAGAGGTAGCAGATGAGCCGCCGAACAGGCCACCGGGCTGTAGACGATATCCTTGCCGGATAAAACCGAGCGGCATTTTTCGGCGCCATTGCCCGATAACACGATCCGGTGGCCCGCCCGCCATTGTTCGCTAAAGGTAAGCTCATCGACAATAATGGCTTTGGGAGCTTCTATCTGTTCGTTTGCGGCATCAAAGCCGGCCGTGTATACTTCCATCCGGCGGGCGTCGATCATCGGATAGTACAGCGCCTCTTCCCGTTCTTGTTTCAGGCTCGCCAGGGCCAGTGACTGCAGGGTGTCGACCACGATCAGGGGCTTGTCCAGGCTGTAACAAATGCCTTTCGCCGTTGCTCCTCCTACTCGAAGAGAAGTGTAGGAGCCCGGCCCACTGCTCAGGGCAACAGCGTCGAGCTCGGCCAGGCTGGCTCCCGATTCCTCCAGGCAGCGCTGAATGAGCAGCGTGATCTGCGCCGCGTGCTGATAACCGGCTGCTGCATTGTGAATGCTCAGTAGCTGGCTGCCCCGGCTCAGCCCGATGGAACAGATATCAGTAGCAGTTTCTATGTGTAGGATGAGGGACATTGGGGTGGTCACTGTATTTTATCTTGTTAAATGGCTCAATTGCCGCCGGGCCAGACGCGCAGACAATATAACAATATAACCCTACATCAATATAACAATAGCCATTAACCCTACATTCGTGTGGCAATGAACCAATATTTCTCTTCCGTTGTTCTCGCATTATTCAGATAATGTTAATTTTGCATTCGAAAAACATGATGGCCACGCAACAACTCATACCGCAACAATTTATGTAGCGCCTTTTGCCTGCCTTCCGCAACTGGCCGTTCGGCCTCATTGTCTTTTTTTTATTTCGAAAATTCAACATCGACATGCTTCTAGATAAGCTTCAAGCTATAAAAGAACGGTACATCTACCTGGAAGAACAGATGGCCGACCCCGAACTCATCGCCGATATGAGCCGGTACACCAAGATCAGCAAGGAATACAAAGACCTGCAGCCACTGGTCAGGGCTTACGAGGAATACAAACAACTACTGGGGAATATCCAAACCGCCCGGGAAATGCTGAAAGACGAGAGTCCCGACATGCGTGAAATGGCCGAGATGGAATTGGAGGAACTCGAGCCCCGGCAGGAAGAGATGGAAGAGCAGATCAAAGTACTGCTCATCCCCAAAGACCCGGAAGATTCCAAGGACGTTATCTTCGAGATTCGTTCTGGCACCGGCGGCGATGAGGCCAGCCTCTTTGCGGGTGACCTTTACCGCATGTACTCCCGTTATTTTGAAGGACAGGGCTGGAAGGTAGAGGCGGTCTCTGTCAACGAGGGTACTGTCGGCGGGTACAATAAACTCGTGCTGGAAATTTCCGGCGAGGACGTTTACGGTAAGCTCAAGTTCGAATCCGGCGCGCATCGCGTGCAGCGCATTCCGAAAACAGAATCACAAGGGCGCGTACATACTTCGGCGGCTACTGTCGTGGTCATGCCCAAGCTGGAAATGGAGGATGTCGATATCAACAAGGCCGACCTCAAGATCGACACTTATCGTTCCAGCGGCGCCGGCGGCCAGCACGTTAACAAAACGGAGTCCGCCGTGCGGATTACCCACTTGCCCACCGGTATCGTTTCCGAAAG
>JAGQXQ010000618.1 GCA_020436535.1 Phaeodactylibacter sp. | reverse complement strand
TGAAGGGGCGAAAATAGGCAAAATGTGTTAGAATTGAATAGTTTTCCTTCTTTGGACAATTCCGGGGGCCCACCAAAAGCCGGGACAATGGCTGGCCCCTACCTGACTTTTTTGTAATTTTGAAAAAAAAACAGAAAACAACATGCTGAGAAGCCTCATTAAACTGGCCATTTTCCTGGTAGCAGGTATTCTGGTGTACAACTACTTTTTTGGAACGCCGGAGGAAAAGGCGCAATCCAAAGAGGTCTTTTCCGATATAAAAGACCTGACCAAGTCAGCGGTCGGCTTGTTAAAATCTGAAAAACAAAAATTCAACGACGGCAAATACGATGATGCCGTAGACAAGATCGGCGGCCTCATCGATAACCTCAAAGGAAAAGCCGAACAACTGGAAAACAACCGCGAACTGCTCGATCAGATCGCCGACCTACAGCAAAAAAAGAATTCACTGGAAACCAAGTTGGGCAGCCCGGGTGTAGAGTCTTACGGCAATGAAGGCCAACGCGTCGTTACCGACAGCGCCCAGCGCCGCGAGATCGAAGAGGACTGGAAAGAGCTGGTGAACAAGACGGAGCAGGTAATGCAGGATATGGAAAAACGGGCGGCAAGGGAGCAGTGAGGAAAGGGAAGTGGGAAGTCGGAATGCGGAAGTGGGAAGGCGGCGGTTCGCGGTTCAAATACAAGCCCTTCCCACTTCCGACTTCGGCCTTCCCACTTAATTAAGTGATGCCCTCACACATTTTTTAATCGGCGAAATATCGTCGATCAGAACATTGCCCTGGTAAGAGAAGCTGCCATCCTTATAATAAGCTTCGATCAGGATATAGCGGATGTTTTGTTTAGGAACGAACTGCACTTCATGTTCTTCCCATTCTATATTCTTGATTAAGCCGGTTTTATAAAGAAGTTGGCTTTTTGCGCATTTTGTTGCGCCTCCCCAGATGCGGATACCCAGCGGCTTATTGTATCCTGCGTAAGTATTGGCGTGGGCCAGTTCCAGCGTAAAAGTATAGCACTCTCTGGGTTGGAGGGTCTGGGGCAGCCGTTGGCCGATGCTTTCCCAGGTGCCGTCTTCGCGTGTGATCAGCCCGAGATAAGTATCGCCTTCCGACGCATCCTGATAGACGCCCCAGGGGCCGGGCATAATATCGGGGGTGGTGCCGAGCTCGCAGGGAAACCAGCCTGCCGGCACGGTTGCATCCTGTGGGTTGCCTTCAAAAGAAGCGTTATTTAAGTAGACCTGCCCGTATAACAAGGCAGGGGTTCCTGCTAAGATGATCCAAAAAGTCAGCCGTTTCATAATTTCTTTAGTGTAGTTTTAGCATAGCATTAATAACGCATTCAAAAGCAATAAATTGAATGCAAGTGGTATTACGGTACAGTATTAGCGTATATTTTATAATTTTGCGCAGCAATTAAAAAATTATGGCCAGCGGAAACAATATAGGACGGACGAGGCCGAACTACCTCTATTCTATCATTAGTGTAGCATTGGTGCTTTTTGCCCTTGGTTTCTTCGCTATGGCTATTTTCAATGCCCGACAGTTGGTGCGCAGTCTTAAGGAACGGGTGAACCTGATCGTGGAATTGCAGCCCGATGTACAGAAAGCGGAAATTGAAAGCATAAGACAGTGGATGGAACAAAGCGCTTTTGCTATAGCCGGGTCGGTAGAATTTACAAGTAAAGAGCAGGCGGCGGAAATAATGCGGGAAGATTTTGGCGATGATTTCCTTAAGCTGGACCTTCCCAACCCCCTTTATGACGTCATCACTTTTAATGTGAGGGCCGCTTATCTGGATTCGGATAGCCTGAAGGCGATCCGCCAGAACCTTATAGAGCAGGCGGGGGTTATTGATGTGTATTATCAGGAAGGGTTGGTCAATGAGATTGCCGAGAATATCCGGTCGGTTAGCCTCATCGCTATCGTAGTACTGATATTTTTTATTTTTATATCCGTCGCCCTGATTCACAATACCGTACGCCTGGCCTTATATGCCAACCGCTTCCTTATCAAAAATATGGAGTTGGTAGGCGCCTCCTGGGAATTCATCAGCCATCCCTACATTCGCCGTGGTGCCTGGCATGGAGTGTTCAGCGGCCTGCTGGCTTCGGCAGGGTTATTGTTGCTTTTCCTGTGGATACAAAATGACATTCCCGGCTTGCGGAGCCTGGTTGACTGGGCCGGTATCGGCATACTCTTTGCACTACTAATGGCGTTGGGCATGGCCATCAATACCCTGAGTACCTATTATGTGGTGCGAAAGTACCTGAAGATGAGATTAGACGATTTGTATTAATACAATCCATAAAATGAGTAAAAGTAAACCACCCAAGAAAAAGGTCGTGGTGACCACCGAGAAAAAAAAGGTAAGCCCGACAACTTCCCGCCGGCGTACTACATTGCCGGAATCTTCCCGAAAGGAAGAACTGGAATTCGGCCGGCAAAACTATCTGCTGATGGGCGCCGGCGCCTTGCTTATTGCCATAGGCCTGTTTCTGATGGCTGGTGGAGCAATGCCCAGTCCCGATGTTTGGGATGACAGTATCATCTACAGTACCCGCCGGACCTTAATTGCTCCCATGGTGATCCTGGCAGGACTGGTCGTCGAAATCGTTGCTATTTTCAAGCGGGCGTAGATGAATGATCTATTACGGGCGGCTATCCTGGGCATTGTTCAGGGATTTACGGAGTTCCTGCCGGTGAGTAGTAGCGGGCACCTGGAATTGGCGAAGTTCTTCCTGGGGGATACCTCCCTGGCAGAAGAAAGTATGCTGATGACCGTAACGTTGCATGCGGCTACTGCCCTGAGCACCATCGTGGTCTTCCGCCGGGATATTATCGGAATATTCCGGGGAATATTTCAGTTTCAATGGAATGAGGAGACCCAATTTTCGCTGAAGATCATCTTGTCTATGGCGCCGGCGGTAGCCGTAGGGCTACTGCTGGAAAGTTATCTGGAACAGCTCTTTGACCGCCAGGTGCTGCTGGTCGGTATGATGCTGATCATCACCGGCCTGTTGCTTATTCTGGCCGATCGGGCCCGCCTGACCAATAAAACGGTGAGTTTTAGTAATGCCCTGATTATTGGTATTGCGCAGGCTATTGCTATTCTGCCAGGGATATCGAGGTCGGGCGCCACGATTTCGACCTCCGTGATGCTGGGCATCGACCGGGAGCGGTCCGCCCGCTTTTCTTTTCTCATGGTGGTGCCGCTTATCCTGGGAAAAATGGCCAAGGACCTTCTGGATGGGCAGGTCGCTCATTCTACCATTGGGTTTGCACCCCTGGCCATTGGTTTTACCACTGCTTTTTTCACCGGTACCTTTGCTTGTTTATGGATGATAAAACTTGTGAAAAATAGCAAGTTGGCTTATTTTTCTATATATTGTTTTATTGTTGCGGCTATTGCGATTGCAGC
>JAGQXQ010000020.1 GCA_020436535.1 Phaeodactylibacter sp. | reverse complement strand
CTGAGAGCGCTGGCCGGCTCAGAGGGTGTATTTGAAACACCGCAGGGAATTCCCTTTGCTACTCCCGGGCCGGGAGAGGAGAACAACGTCATCTTTACTTCTCTTTGGGATAATTTCCCCGACGAGGTGGCCATCCCGCTTTCCGGAAAGGCCCGCCACGCCTACCTGCTGATGGCAGGTTCGACCAACCCTATGCAAAGCCGAGTGGATAATGGCGTGGTGGAAGTGGAATATGAGGATGGCACAAAGTCGGCCCTGCCCCTGCGCAACCCGGATACCTGGTGGCCCATCGAGCAGGATTATTACCGCGATGGATATGCCTTTAGCTGGGATCAGCCTTTCCCGCCCAGAGTGCATTTGAAAACAGGGCTGATTACCCGGGAGTTTGACGATTATATATCCATTAAAGGCTTCTCAGACAGAGTTGTGGATGGCGGCGCTGGCACTATCCTCGATTTGCCCCTGGACCCGGACAAGAAGCTGAAAAGCCTCAAGCTGAAAATACTGGCGAACGAGGTGGTTATTGGCCTGATGGGGGTGACCCTGGTGCGGTAAGGAGAGAGGGAGAGAGGGGGTGAGGGGGTGAGAGGGTGAGAGGTGAAGCCACCACATCACCACATCACCACATCAAAAATAGCCATGAAAGGCACACTGTATAAACACAAAGGACCTTATAATGATAAAATACCTCCTAATTGCTACATTCTCGTTTAGCCTTTTCGGCTGTGGCGGAAGCCAGCAAGGCCCTGCTGCCATCGACCGCCAGGCTCTGGTCTCCCGGCATAAGGTGATCCTCACCCAGCCGGATTCCCTGGGCGCCCTTTCGGTGGGCAACGGTGAATTCGCGTTTACTGTGGATGTAAGCGGCCTGCAGAGCTTTCCGGATTATTATGAAAACGGAATATCTCTGGGTACACAATCGCAGTGGGGCTGGCACAGCGCTCCTAATGAGGGCAATTATGTGACAGCGGATGTGCTCGAGGAATTTGAAACCTGTAACGATAAAAAGATACCGGTTGCCGTTCAGCACAGGGACGGCCGCAAAGGAGCGGCTACTCATTGGCTGAGGGCCAACCCGCATCGCCTCCATCTGGGGTTGATCGGGCTGGAATTGCTCCTTGAAAATGGTGAGGAGGCAACCATCGAAGACATTCAAAACATCCACCAGGAACTGGATTTATGGACGGGCACTGTCACCAGCCGCTATGAAGTGGAAGGCGTGCCGGTGGAAGTGGAATTGTACGGCCATCAGGAGCAGGATGGAATCTCTTTCCGGGTTCAATCGCCTTTGATCGCCGAGGGCCGGCTGAAGGTCAAGTTCCGGTTCCCTTACGGCAAAGAATGTCATGTATGTCCGGGATATGACTGGGAGCATTCGGAGAAACACGATAGCCGGATCATTGGACAAACAGGCAGGCAGGCTTGGGTGCAACGCACATTGGATTCAACAAATTATGCCGTCGGCATCCAATGGAAGGATGATGGGGTGTTCTCTGCCGCCAAGGCTCATCAATTCTATCTGGCGCCGGGCAAGAAGACGGACCGCTTCGAATGCACCCTATTATTCACACCGGAAATGCAGGAAGGCGCTTTGCCGGATTTCGAGGCTACCCGCCAAAACAGCCGGGAACATTGGGAATCCTTCTGGTCAACCGGCGGCGCCATTGATTTTTCAGCGTGCACTGACCCCCGGGCCGCTGAATTGGAGAGAAGAGTAGTCTTGTCCCAGTATCTGACAAAAATTCAATGCGCCGGCAGTTATCCGCCCCAAGAGACGGGGCTCACCTTCAACAGCTGGTATGGTAAGTTTCACCTGGAAATGCACTGGTGGCACGGCGTACACTTTGCCCTCTGGAACCGTATCGGCCTGCTGGAAAAAAGTATGGGCTGGTATGGGCAGGTCATGGACGAGGCCCGGCGTACTGCTCAACGACAGGGGTTCGAAGGGGTACGCTGGCCGAAAATGACGGGCCCGGGTGGCCGCTCCAGCCCTTCCAGCGTGGGCGAATTCCTGGCCTGGCAGCAGCCGCATCCGATATACTTTGCCGAGTTGTTTTACCGGCAACGGCCGAATACAGAAACGCTGGAACAGCTTAAGGATATCGTTTTTGCGACGGCTGATTTCATGGCTTCCTTCGCTCAGTATAACGCTGCGGATGGCTATTACCATTTATGCCACCCGCTCATCCCCGCCCAGGAAATTTTCCCGGCGGCAGAAACGGATGACCCACCCTTTGAGCTGGCCTACTGGCATTTCGGCCTTTCCACTGCTCAGGAGTGGCGGCGGCGGCTGGGCCTGCCTCCGAATGAAAAATGGGGAGAGGTCATTGACAAACTGGCACCTCTGCCGGAAGCGAAGGGGTTGTATCTGCCCGCTGCCGGCGCGTTGGATGCTTACACCGATGATGATAACCGGCGAGACCACCCGATCGTAACCGGAATATTCGGAGTACTACCGAATAGTTCGAGGGTGGATACCGCCATTATGGGGACCACGTTCAGGGAAATCATGAGTAAATGGGACTGGCCGAGCACCTGGGGTTGGGATTATCCTATGCTGGCCATGTGTGCCGCCCGCCTGGGGTATCAGGAGGCCGCCATTGACGCCTTGCTGCTGGAGGTACAGAAAAACACCTATCTGGTTAACGGCCATAATTACCAGGATAAACGGCTGCGTCTTTACCTGCCGGGCAATGGTGGCCTCCTGACGGCTGTGGCCATGATGGCCGCCGGCTGGGACAACGGGCCGCAAACGGCAAACCCGGGCTTCCCGGACAATGGACGATGGAAGGTGAGGTGGGAGGGGCTGGAGCGGATGCCTTAGTGGTGGATATAGTTGATTGGGTTGATTAAGTATATCTTCCATGCCAGGAGCACGGCTAACCAATCAACCCAATCAATCAACTACAGCCCCTCATTCAGCGCTAAAAGCCACTGATGAAGGTCGGTGGCATAAGTTGAAGTTTCGTAGCGGTTGATGTGCCCGGATAAGCTGATGATTAACCGGTTGATCTGGGTATTAGTGGTATTGTTGGCGGCATAATTCGGCGTCCCGTAGCACCCATTATGAGCTGAGGTATTAGAACTGGATGTTCTCTGGGTTTGGGTAAAAGCATAGAAACTGGAAACCCAGGTATTGTCGTCATTGATCTCTACCTCATTCAGGAATTTTTTGCTTAAGGCCAATCCCTGATGAGCGCGGGACAGCAGCTCTTCGATCTCAATGGTGGCAACAGTTTCTATGGTCAAAGCATAGAGGTTGGCAAGATCTGCTTCCTGCCACTTCTCGTTTTCGGAAACAGGAATGGCATCAGCGGCCCTGGTATATTCATAGGTCCTGACGTTTCCCGAACGGTCGATGATCCAGCCGGCTTCCTTGCCAGTTTCCAGGTTTACATAGGAATACTGGAACAAGATGAGCGCAGGAGAAAGTTTATCCTGCTTTTCCTGAGGAGTAAGATGAACTTCGGAAGTAGATGGGCCGATTGAGACCTGCTCTTTTTGGCAGGAGAAAAGGCTAAGCGCAAGAGCGGCAATGGCCAATAGCGTGTAATTTTTTTTCATGGAGGTTCAATTGGATGAGTAGATAAGTTGTATTAACACCCTCTAAATTTAGCGAATTGCCAATTGTAATCCAATAGGTTAGCAAAACATTAGAAAATAAATATCATGAATAGATCAACTCAACTCATTTGCCTGACGGCTTGTTTGTCCCTCCTTTTTGTTGTTTGTGCCATACCGGGCAACGCTCAGCCTATACCAGATAAACAGGCCGTCGTGGAACAGATGCGCCTGGCCAACGCCTATTTTATGAAAAAATGGCCGGACGTGGGAAAACCCATCGTCACCAACAAAGAGCGGGCCAGCAACATCTGGACCCGGGGCGTTTATTATGAAGGGCTGATGGCCTTGTACGAGATCGACCCGCAACCGGAATACTACGACTATGCCGTACGCTGGGCCGAATTCCATAACTGGGATTTGCGGGACGGAGATACTTACACCAGAAATGCCGATAACCA
>JAGQXQ010000617.1 GCA_020436535.1 Phaeodactylibacter sp. | reverse complement strand
GAGGAGGGAGTTCCAGGCCGAGCTCATTGATTTTGATTTCTATCATAACTATATGTTTTCCTGGCCATCAATGGCCAAGCAGTGCGCCTGAAAGATAAAAAAGATAAGATAGAGATGGTAGAGTGAGTGGGGCTAAAGTTGGGGAAGGGGCCTTCATTTCGTACCTCAAGTGTTTGTAACCGATAAAATCGGTTAATGGAAGGCCGTCGGCAAGAGAGAACGGCAGACTAATATCCTTTCAAAAAGGGTTTCGAGGTTGTTACTGATGGGGGAAATGGGTATTTTGGAGGCATATAGGAGCCTGGAAACGCAAGGGGGGGGAGGTTTATGCAAATATTGCGGACAATGACCCAGCATCTGATGATAATAAACTGATAATCAAAAAATGAAAAATGGTTTTGGCAAATTTATGAAGATTGAGTAATTTGATATGGAAAAATCTCGGAGATTAGATGAAAAGTAAAGAACAAGTCAAGGATTTAATTAGACAAAAAGGTATCCAGATCAGGGGATTTGGAGTATCCAAGATAGGTGTTTTTGGTTCTTATTCGAGAAATGAACAAAAAGAAAATAGTGATATTGATATATTAATCGATTTTAACCCTGGTTCTGAAACCTTTGATAATTACATGAATCTGTGTGACTTATTGGAAGAAATGTTTGAGGATAGTGAAATTGATATTGTAACTTCAAATGGATTAAGCCCAATAATAGGCCCTAAAATACTAAAAGAAGTAGAGTATGTCGAAATCGATGATTGATTACCTACGCCACATTTTGGTGGAATGTGAATATTTAGAAGAGTTAAAACAAAATGGGCTAACAAAGGCTGAATTACTAGAAGATGAGACCAAGAAACGAGCCATTGTAAGAAGTCTAGAGATAATAGGGGAAGCTACAAAGAATATTGAAAAACCCTTCCGTGAAAAATTTCCTCGACTAAATTGGAAACAAATGGCAGGAATGAGAGATCGTTTGATTCATAATTACATGGGAGTGAATTATAATATTGTTTGGGATGTAATTGAAACAAAGATCCCTCATTTAAAGTTGGAAATTGAGAGAATAATAGATGGTCAAGAATAAGAAGAGCAGCTACGGGCCACAACACTTAAAGCGCCAAAGCGAGGCGGAGCGCAGCGACGGCCATAGCTTTGGCGCTCTGTTGAAAAGTACCATTTGCACTTGCATTGCCTGGTAACCTTCGGAGGCTACAATGATCAGGATGGCAAGCTCTTCAAAACAAAATGCTCAGCAACAACACCCCCACCAATCCCACCACCGAAACCGTCGTTTCCATGAGCGACCAGGTAGTGATCGTATCCTTCACCGACAGGTTGAAGTATTCCTTGAACAGCCAAAAGCCGCCGTCGTTGACATGGGAGAAGAAAATACTGCCGGCGCCGATGGCCAGTACCATCAGTTCTGGTGAGACCCCACTTTGGCCAACCAGGGGCAGGACGATCCCGGCAGCCGTCAAACCAGAGACGGTGGCCGACCCTACGCTCACCCGGATGGTGGCGGCAATCAGCCAGGCCAGCAGCAAGGGCGACAAACCGGAGTTCTTCATCAATTCGCCGATGTAATCGCTCACCCCGCTTTCCACCAGCACCTCCTTCAAGGCGCCGGCGCCGCCGATGATCAGGAGCACCATGGTAATACTGGTTACCGCTTTGGACAGAGAATCGCTGATGTCGCTCATCTTTCGGCCCCGGCGGATGCCCAGCAGGTAAATGGCCACCAATACGGAAATCAGCATGGCCAGCACGGGGTTACCGGCCACATCCCCGACCCGGCGCACCAGGCTCTGTTCTTCAAAAACCAACCGGAGTACTGCGGAAACGCCAATGAGGAGGACCGGGAGCAGGGCAGCCAGCAAACTGGTGGTAAACGACGGCAGTTGATCTTCCGGTATGAGCTCGGCATTGTAGAATTCTTTCAATGGCTGAGGGTGGAGCCTTCGGGAACGCTTTGAAAAGATAGGCACCACCAGCACTGCCGCCGGGATGGCCAGCAGCAGCCCGTACAACAAGGTAAGGCCAATGTCTGCATTAAACATCTCGGCAATGGCCGTCGGCGCCGGGTGCGGCGGCAGAAAGC
>JAGQXQ010000141.1:2121-12965 GCA_020436535.1 Phaeodactylibacter sp. | reverse complement strand
TCCTTCCGCACCGGTACCGACCTGTCTTTTCTGGCAGGAATGGCCAGCAGCGGCCTGCGTACTGCTGCCTTCTTGTCCGGCGCCCAACTCGGCGCCAATTACAACCAGCTGGCGGCGCTGGCCCGGCAAAATCTGGCTGCGTTGGTTCACTATACCACCTATTCCAAAGATGGAAAAGGACGCGTTTCGGGCCACTCCGGCCTTAACAATATCGAACAAACCGGTTGTTTTCAGTTGTTGCCAGCCAACCTTCAGGAACTGGTTGATATGACGATTATTGGCCATAAGGTAGCTGAGTTGGCGTTGCTTCCGGGTATTTGTGGGATTGATAATGCTTACACGCTGCAGGAAGCCAACGTGCCGGGGGCCGATATCCTGCGCCAATTCCTGGGAGAGCCCGATGGGCAGATCACCTGCCCGACACCGGCTCAGCGCCTGATTTTCGGTAAAAGCCGCCGCCGCATCCCACAGTGGTATAGTATGGATACCCCCGCCATCAATGGCGTCCGCAAGGAACAATTGGGGCTCAATCTGGAAGGGGCGGCGCGGGAACGCTATTTCTATCATCACCTGCCGGCCATCATCCAGCAGGTGATGGAACAATACGGCAAGTTAATAGGCCGGCCCTATTCCGCCATCAAGACGGCAGACGCGGAACGAGCGGAGTATCTCCTCCTCGTGCCGGGCGCCGGTTTCGAAGTGGCGTTGGAAACTGCTGCACAGGAAAAGTCCAAAGTAGGAGTCCTCAGCCTATCCGTGCTACGGCCCTTTCCACAGAAAGAACTGGCCCAATGGATGGCCGGTAAGAAGGGCGTTACGGTGCTTGAAGAAGCCGGCAGCCCGAACATGGGGGATTCTACTTTTTTCAATGAAGTGAGCGCTGCTGCTCAGCGATTGGGTAAAAAGGCCCCCGCCCTGTATTCCGGGGCTTATGCCGGGCCACTCTCCCGGCCGGCGGCCAGCGCTGCGATCAATAATATGCAACGCGGCGGCGCTCAACGGGAACGCTTTTTTATAGAGCTCGATTTCACCCGCTCCGCCACCGGCTTTCCACAGCATGAGGTCATGTTGCAATCCATAAGCCGGGAATATCCGGATATCAGCCGGGAATCTCTGACGATATCGGGCGAAGAGGCGTATAATACAGGCGCCAAGCTTCGCACCCTTCCGTTTGCCATTCGGCGATACCAGGACCAGGGCCCGCCGTATTCGCGACTGTCCAGGTTTTACCACAATACTGCTTGTTTTTACCAGCAGGGCATCAAAGCCGAGTTGGTGGCCGATCCTTTTCAGGCGTTGCCGCTTGTGCCGGCAGCTACGGCCAATTTTGTCAGCCCGGCGGCAGCTCAATTGCCGGTTTTTCAACCTCAAAATTGCACCGGTTGCGGGGACTGCATCGCTTACTGTCCTCATTCCGCCCTTCCGGGGATAGCTATCAGTGTGCAGTCTCTGATCCGGGCGGGTATGAAGATCGCTACCGGACAGGGGACGCCTATTCCGCAACTGATGGGCATCGAACGGAAGCTGGTAAAGGTGGCGGAGGATCTGATCAGAAAAGGGGATAAGGAAATTAAACAAGTAAAAGATTTCCTGCCGGCAGCTTTTCAGCTGATGGCCGCACCATCTCAAATGGACGCGGAGAAACTCGAGCGGGCACAGGAAGGAATGGCTATTTTGAATTCGATCATAGGCGATTTCCCCATAGCGGTAACTGAGCCTTTCTTCCATCAGAAGAAACGCCAGGAGAAAGGCTCCGCTCAGCTTTTTTCCATTGCCATCGATCCGAACGCCTGCACTGGTTGCGGGCTGTGTGCCGCGGTTTGTCAGGACGATGCCCTGCAGATGACATCGCCCGAACCGGCCGTTGTCCGGCAACTGGAAGATACGATGAGCTTGTGGGAACAATTGCCGGATACCCCCAGCGAAACCATTAATCAGTTGATCCGCGAGCCTGCTTACAACTCCTTTACCGCTACCCTGCTAAGTCGCCATTTCTATTTGTCCTTGTCGGGGGGCGCCACATCGGAGGCCGGGGCTCCGGCCAAGTCGCTTGTACACTGGCTGACTGCCGTCCTGGAATCAGTGATGCAGCCGAAAGTTGAAGTTCAGGCAAAAGAACTGGAGCAACAAGTGGAAGAGCTTGCCAAAAATATACACCAGCATCTGAGCAACGCCCTGCCCAAGCGGGATTTTCAATTTTCCGATACGGCGTTGGCTTCATTTGAGGAGGGAAAACTTCCTTTGGAGGACGTGATCCGGCAGCTCGATGCCGAGCCGCAAGCCCAAATCGTGGACGCCACTGCGCTGCGCCGCAAGGTCGATCTGTTGAACGACCTGAAAGCGTTGCTCTGGGCTGTTCGGGAAGGGCCGGCCGGCGGAGGGAGGGCTCGCTATGGCTTGGTGCTTTCCGACAATGAGGCTATGCCCTGGGCTGATGATTATCCTTTCAATGCCTTTACCTCACCTGTGCTTTGGCATTGGGACGGTTCTGCGCCAGAGCGCCTGTTGGGCATTCTGAATGGACAGGCCCGCCATGTGCTGGATACCGTCCGGCTACTCCGGCGATCCACTCTGGAATCCAAAAATAAATACCGCCCCGAATTGCACGACCAGGAGATTGGAACCCTGGATTGGGCCGATCTTAGCGAGGCAGAAAAGGAGCTGCTGCCGCCGGTCCTGCTGCTGGGAGATACCCATCTGTTTTCGGGACAAAGCCACCGTGCACTCGGAGGACTTATGTCCTCTGGACTTCCGGTAAAAGCCGTCATTCTGGATGATGCTGCCGTGCCGGCCGGAGGGGCTGCTGCTGCCTGGCTCTCTGCCGCTCAAATGGCCTGGGCCTCGGCGGCAACATTACAGCACACCTTCCTGCTAAAAGGCAACCTGGCCGAAAATCCCGCTATTTTCGAACAACTCCGCGACGGGCTGAACCGATCCGAGCCGGCGCTTTTCCATTTGCTGGCGCCCCGGCCTGAGCAGCATACTAGTGAAGAAGTTTTCTGGCCAAAGCTCAGCCAACTGGCGTTGCAAACCAGAGCTTTCCCCAGCCTTCTTTTTGATACGGAAGGAAAGGGCCTCTATTTGTCGGCTGCGACCAACCTGGAGGAGAACCCTGAACCAGAAGCGGATTGGATGAGTATGGCCCTTCTCTACAAAGAAGGGAAAACGGAGAAAGAACAGCCTTATGTCCTGACCTATGCCGATTGGCTTTTTACCCTGAAAGCCTGGCAGCCATATTTCCAAGCCTTTAAACCGGAAGACGGAAGCCCGGTATCGGTCGCCGAGTACTTGTCGCTGGATGAAAAAGGGCGAAAGGGCAAAACTCCAACCATCTCTTTTGTAGATGAGCAAGGTTCTTTGCAACTATACATCACGGCGCCTGAAGTGGTATCGGCTACCCGGCAGGCGCTACGCCAGTGGAGCAGCCTGCGCGAGCTCGCGGGCCTGCGCAGCCCCTTCCCACAAAAGGTAAGGGAAGAACTGGAAAACGAGTTAACCCAAAAATATGAAAAGGAGATAGCTGAACTTAAAACTTCTTATGAGGCGAAGCTTCAGGAGCAGGAAAAGGTGCTCATGGAGGAGGTTCGGATCAAACTGAGAGAAAAGTTGCTGGCGCTTTCCCGCCAGGGACAATCATTGCAATCACTTGAAGAGGAGATGAAGTAATTCTTAAAAAATAGCTTCCCTGAGCTACCTCTGAAGGTTCTGAAACGGGGAAGTTGGTTTTTTAACCGCTAACAAATGACCGGAAGTAACCAGAACGCCTTAAAAGATAAATTATTGACCTTCCGGCACGGCGTGCATCCGGAGGAGTACAAAGAATTGTCGAACCACCAGCGAATCGAGCGGATGCCCTTTGTAGAAGAGTATACGCTGCCGTTGTTGCAGCACATTGGCGCCCCTTCGAAGCCGTTGGTCCACAAGGGCCAGTATGTCCGCCGGGGCGGCCTGATCGCAGAGGCGGGAGCTTATGTGTCGGTGGCCCTGCACGCTCCGGTGGATGGAACGGTGACGGATGTCGGCCTGTATGGCCATCCCAACGGGCAGATGCTGCCTGCCATTAAGATCAGGACGGACCCTTTTTCAACCCAGCAACTGGACCAGCCTGCCCAGCGTCAGCCGGAAGAACTGGCCAAGGCCGAATTCATTGAAGCCATTCAGCGGGCCGGCATCGTCGGGTTGGGGGGCGCGGCTTTTCCTGCCCATGTAAAGTTCAACCTGTCCGAGAACCAACTCTGCCGCTATCTGATGCTCAATGGCTGCGAGTGTGAACCCTTTCTGACCTGTGACCATCGGGTGATGGTGGAATACGCTGAAGAGTTGATCGACGGAACCCGCATCCTGCAGCATTTCATTCAAGCGGAAAAGGTTTACATCGCTATTGAAGCCAACAAGCCGGACGCGGTGATCACACTGCGGGCCGCCGCCGCAAAAGCCGGCTTTCCGGTGGAGATCATTCCCCTGCAGGTAAAATATCCACAGGGGGCGGAAAAGATGATGATCAGCGCCATCCTGGGCAAAGAAGTCCCGGCGGGCAAGTTGCCGATCGATGTAGGCGTTTTGGTTTCGAACGTGGGCAGCATCGTGGCCCTGTCCCAGTACTTTCGGCAGTCGCAACCCCTGATCGAACGAGTGATAACGGTGACCGGCCCGGCTGTCCGCCGCCCCGCCAATGTGTTGGTCCCTCTGGGCACCCCCATGCGCAGCCTGGTGGAGTTTTGCGGCGGCATCACCGGGGAGGCGGCCCGCATCCTGCTGGGCGGCCCCATGATGGGGATCGTCCAAAAAAGCCTGGATACCCCGGTGGTGAAGGGTACTTCTGGTATTCTGGTGCTGACAGAGCGGGAAGTGCAGGATATCGACACCTTTAGCTGTATCCGTTGTGGCCGCTGCCTGGAGGCCTGCCCGCTCTTCCTCAACCCGGCTCGCCTGGGCCTGCTGGCCCGGAAAGGATTGTGGGAAGATATGGAAGACAACAACGCCCTCGACTGTTTTGAATGTGGGGCATGCTCTTACGTTTGCCCTTCGGCAATACCTCTAGTGCAGAGTATCAAAGTAGGCAAGTCTATGATCAGAGAACGAAAACCGAAGTGAATACCAGGCGTTCCAGTCCGATCTGGTGCGTAGCTGAAAAAAATGCAGAAAAGAAAATATGGTCAACAAACCTAAAATAACGATCTCAACTTCTCCCTTTCTTCATGACCAGGTAACCACGCCGAAGATCATGTGGGAATTGGCCTATACGCTGATCCCCATTCTGCTGGCGGCCGTTTATTATTTTGGCCTCAGTGCGTTGCTGATTAGCCTTTCCTGCATTGCCGGCTGTCTGGTGACCGAATATTACCTGGGGAAAAGAGGCCCGTTGGGCAGCCCATTGCGAGACGGCAGCGCCCTGGTAACCGGTTTGCTGCTGGCCCTGACTTTACCGCCCGGCTTTCCATTATGGATGGCTTTTGTCGGGGGTGTCGTGGCTATCGGGATGGGGAAAGTCATCTGGGGCGGTTTGGGGCAGAATGTATTCAATCCGGCATTGGTGGGGCGGGCTTTTCTGCAGGCGGCCTTTCCTACGGCTATCACCACCTGGGAGCCGCCCGACGGCCGTTATTGGGGCGTCCGGGGCACCAACCTGGCGATGCCCTTTTACCAGGGCGAGCCGGTAGATGCATTGAGCACCGCAACTCCTCTTTCGGAGATGAAGTTCAGCCATGAGCCCACCGAACTGGCGGACCTGCTGCTGGGCAACATCAGTGGTTCCCTCGGAGAGACCTGTGCATTGCTGCTGCTCCTGGCCGGGCTGTATCTGGCCTTCCGCCGGATCATCAACTGGCGAATACCGGTAGCCATTCTGGCTACGGTGGCGCTCTTTTCCGGTATTGTCTACCTGCTGGCTCCCGATCGTTACCCTTCGCCGGGATTTATGGTGCTGGCCGGCGGGCTTTTGCTCGGCACGGTTTACATGGCTACCGATCCGGTCAGTTCGCCGTTGACCCCCAAAGGTATCTGGATCTTCGGCATCGGCATTGGGCTGCTGGTCGTCCTGATCCGCATCTGGGGAGGGCTGCCGGAGGGCGTCATGTACGCCATCCTGCTGATGAACGCGGCTACGCCGCTGATCAACCGGTTTGCCAGGACGAGGGTTTACGGATATTAACTATTGATATTTTCCCAATTCCGCGATGCGGAAAGGGATGATGCTGCGCATTTCAGGCGGGCGAATATTTACCTGCGCCGGCCCCGGACATAGATTGCTTTAAAAGGGTAAAAACAAAATTTATATGCAAGAAGAAACCAAGCAGATCATACCCTCCCCCGAGCCCGAACCAAGCTCGTTCCGTCTGGTGGCCACGCTGGGCCTGGCCGGTTTCTTTTCCGGGCTGGTGCTGGTGGGCGCCTTTTTGTACACCCAACCCATTATTGCCGCCAACCGGGCCAGAGCGCTGCAGCAGGCTATCTTCAAGGTGCTTCCCGAATGCACTGGCTTTAAAACACTGGAGCTGCGCGGTGGCCAGCTGGTGGTGCTGGAAGAAGGGGCGGAGGAACCAAAAGGGGGCGAAGAACCCCGTCGCATTTACGCCGGGTACAATGAGAAAGGCCAGCTCATCGGCTTTGCCATTCCCGGTGAAGAGCCAGGGTATCAGGATCTGGTCGTAGCCCTCTTTGGTTACAACCCCCGGGAAAAAGTGATCATCGGCTTTGAAGTTCTGGAAAGTAAGGAAACGCCGGGCCTGGGCGATAAGATCATGAAGGATCAGGGCTTTCACGCTAATTTTGAGTCCCTGGCCGTCGAGCCGGCCATAACGGTGGTCAAAAAAGGAGAAAAGAAAAAGGACAACGAGATCGAAGCGATCACCGGCGCCACCATTTCCTCTAAAGCCGTCGGGCGTTTATTGGACAAAAGCATGGCCGAGTGGCGCCCCCTGATCGAGGCGTATGAGAAAAAGGAGTAGAGCCACAAAATCGCAAAACTGAACAACTGAGAAAATGAACCAACCGACAAGCATAGAAAAAAGCCGCACCGCCGAGGAGTTCCTAAAAGGCATCTGGAAGGAAAACCCTGTTTTTGTGGCGGTGCTGGGCATGTGCCCAACCCTGGCGGTGACCAATACGGCCATCAACAGCCTGGCCATGGGCCTGGCGACGACCTTTGTGCTGTTCTTTTCCAGCCTGCTGGTATCGAGCCTGCGCAACGTCATTCCCAAACAAGTGCGGATCACCACTTTCATTATCATCATCGCGACCTTTGTTACGGTGGTGGATTTTATGCTGGCCGCCATCGTTCCGCAGGTACACAAAGAGCTGGGCGCTTTTATCGCGCTGATCGTAGTGAACTGTCTGATCCTGGGCAGGCAGGAGGCATTTGCTTCCAAGCATAACATCAAACTGGCTCTGGCGGACGCACTGGGGATGAGCCTTGGTTTCACCTTCGCCCTTCTCTGCATTGGCGTTGTCCGGGAAATTTTGGGCAGCGGTAGCCTGTTCAATATATCGCTCTTTGGCGCCGGCTTCGAGCCCTGGGTCGTCATGATCATGCCGCCGGGTGGCTTTTTTACGCTGGGTTTTCTGTTGTTGTTTTTTAATTGGCTGCAGAAGAAACGCAAAGAGAAGATAGAGGGGGATAGGCCTGTTACGCAGTATGAAGAAGCGAGGGAGTTTTTGTGAGACAGGAAAAGGCTACCGGAAGCCACGTGGGAAGGAACTTGTTAAATACCACAATGAAGTCGTTATTTTTATAATTATCATAAAAATAATTATCATAAAAATAACGATCATAAAAGTAATTATTATAAATATAATGATGGAACCACATTACTTGCTTTGCCCTCAACTATTCAGCCAGACAACCATGAAACAATGATTTAACCATGCAAGACCTACTCTGGATATTCATTTCGGCTTTGCTGATCAACAACTTTACCCTGGCTTATTTCCTGGGGCTGTGCCCCTTCCTGGGGGTATCGGGCCGGTTGGAAACGGCCTTCCGTCTGGGGTTGGCGAACATTTTTGTCATGCTCATTACGGCGGTCTGCGCCTGGGGCTTGAATACTTTTGTACTGCCCTACGCGCCCTATCTGCGGCTGATCAGTTTCATCATTGTCATCGCCAGTACGGTGCAGTTTGTAGAAATGGCGGTGAAGAAGCTCAGTCCGGACCTGTTCCGCGCTTTGGGCATTTTTCTGCCCCTGATTACGACCAACTGCGCCATCCTGGGCCTGGCCCTTTTCGCCACTAATAAAGGTTACGGACTGGTAGAAGGCCTGTTTTACGCTTTGGGAGCCGGCGGTGGCGTCACCCTGGCCCTGGTGCTGCTGGCTGGTATACGGGAAGAGACCAAGGTGTTGGACATCCCCAAGCTGATCGAGGGTACTGCGCTGAACCTTATTATCGCCGGTATTTTGTCAATGGCGTTTATGGGGTTTGCGGGGTTGTTTAGTGCGGCGGGGTGAAGGGAGGGCGTCTTCGCTATCGCTCGTCCGGGTAAAATTACCTGTGCCCTATTAATAGGGGGATGTGCCTCCTAATGAATCGCTAACAACCTGTTCCGCACCAACAAGCAAGCCCCTAGTAAACCCGCTCGGTTGCCTAAAGCAGAAATCTTCACCTGGGTGTCGTTATTCATCAGGCTAAGGGAGTATTTGTTGATAGTGCTTTTGATAGGCAGGCGAATGTAATCTTCCGTGCTGGAAAGGCTGCCACCTAGCACCACCAGTTCAGGGTTGAAAATATTGATCAACGCCGCAATACCACGGCCCAGCTTTTCACCCGTTTCGGCGATCAGTTCGATGGCGAGCACATCATCGTTGTGGGCAGCCTCAATGATGTCTTCCAGCATGATGTCTTCCGGGGTGTGCTCGGCTTTGGCCAGCAGAGTGGTGTAGCCTTCCTTTATCTTTTCCTTGAACTTTTGCACCAGTGCCCAGCCGGAAGCTTCCGTTTCAAGGCAGCCCTTTTTGCCGCAGTGGCAGATGATGTCGTTGTCAAAGATGGGGATATGCCCAAACTCGCCGCTGTAGCCGGACTTGCCATAGTACAAGTGCCCGTCGATGACGATGCCCAAGCCGATGCCGTAGTCGAGGTTGAGGAACAGCACATCTTTTTCCTGCTGCACGGCTCCTGCGCAGTACTCTCCGTAGGTCATTGCCCGGGAGTCGTTTTCCAGAAAAACCTGGATGCCAACCTCCGATTCGATGATCTTGCTGAGCGGGTCTTCCTGAAAGTGAAAGAAACTATAGCTGTAGCCTGTCTTGTAATTGATTCGCCCCGAGAGGTTGATGCCAATGCCCAGGATCTTTTCTTTGGGAATATTCAGTCCGGCGATGAAGTTGCGAATCAGCTGACAGAGTTCTTGTAGGCTCTCCTCCGTATTATCCAGTTTATAAGGGTAATTTTCCCTGACCTTTACGATGTTTTTCTGAAAATCCGTAAGCCCCAGGTTGATGTGATGCCGTTTGACGTCAATGCCCAGAAAATAAGCGGAGTCCGGTGTCAGGCCGTACAAGCTCGGAGGGCGCCCGCCGGTAGAATCATCCTTGCCATTATCCCGCACCAGGCCGTCCTCGATCAGAGCGTTGAGCAGGCTGGTCACTTTGGGCACACTCAGCCGGAGGGCTTTACTTAACTCTCCTATAGTAGCATTGCCCTGGTCTGCAAAATGGGCTAAGAGCCGTTTTTTGAGGTTGAGGTTCTTATACGCCACCCCACCGGGGTGTGTACTGGTAATCTCTTCAAAAAAAGTAGGATTCATGTTTATTGTGGTCTCATCGAAAATTCCATCGCAGGCTGCTAAATTTAGGAACAAATAACGGAATGCGGCAGCTTCACAAAAGGCATTTAAATCAAAAGTTTAAAAAAATCAATCTTTTTAAAAAAAATTAATAAGGTGCTGCCATTAATTCGACTGATTGTTTACCTTCGGTAAAATACCAATAATTAATGGACCGGTCATCATTACTGCTGCCTCAATTTCTTGTCTTGCTCTCTGTCTTGACTTTTAGCAGTTCCTGTCAACTTCAGCCGGCGATCCAGGTTGACGTATTGGTTATTGGCGGCGGCGCCAGTGGCGCCATGGCGGGCATTCAGGCGGCTCGCGAGGGGGTAACGGTGGCCATCGTAGAAGAAGGGCCCTGGCTGGGGGGCATGCTCACTGCCGCCGGCGTATCGGCTATCGACGGCAACCACCGCCTGCCGTCCGGCTTGTGGGGCGAATTCCGGCAGCGGCTCTACGATCACTACGGAGGGGCGGCGGCGGTGGAAACGGGCTGGGTCAGTAATTGCCTCTTTGAGCCATCGGTGGGCGATTCAATTCTTAAAGAAATGGCCCGGCTGGATAATCTGGAGATTTTTTTTGAAACCCGCTGGCAGACGGTAGAGCGGGTAGCGGGTGGATGGAAGGTAGTGATCGACAACAAAAACGGCAGGCAGGAGGTGAACGCTACCATTCTGGTCGACGCCACCGAACTGGGCGATGTGATGGCTGCCCTGAAAGCGCCTTATGACTTAGGTATGAACGACGGCGCCACCGAGCCCGAGGCGCCGGCTGCCGATAATGACATTGTTCAGGATCTCACCTACGTACTCACACTGAAGGACTTTGGCGAGGGACAGGACAAAACCATCCCTCGTCCTGAGGGCTACGACCCGGAAGTATTCCGCTGCGCCTGTATTCCAGGCCTGGCGGAAGGGGAGGAGGGCATGAGCTGCGAAAAAATGTTACTGTATGGCCGCCTGCCCAATGACAAATACATGATCAACTGGCCCAATTGCGGCAACGATATCTACCTCAATATTGTTGAAAAAACGCCCCAGGAACGGGAAGAAGCGCTGCGAGAAGCAAAGCTGCACAGCCT
>JAGQXQ010000141.1:1371-2114 GCA_020436535.1 Phaeodactylibacter sp. | reverse complement strand
TGCGTTTCCTGTATTATATTCAAACAGAAGCGGGTTTTGAAAACCTGGGGCTGGCAGAAGGGGAGTACCCTACGCCCGACGGCCTGCCGATGATCCCTTACCACCGGGAGGCGCGCCGCCTGAAGGGCATCGTCCGCCTGACTTCGCCCTATATGAGCGCGCCTTTTGAGCAGGAATACCCGCTTTACCGGACCGGTATAGCCGTCGGAGATTACCCCATCGACCACCACCATAAGAAAAACCCGGAGGCCCCCGCCATCGACTTCATCAATATCAAGATCCCTTCCTACAATATACCAATGGGCGCTATGATCCCGCCCCAAATCGAAGGGCTGATCGTAGCTGAAAAGAGCATTAGCGTCAGCAATATCGTAAACGGTGCGACCCGGCTGCAACCTGTCGTTTTAGGCATTGGGCAGGCGGCAGGCGCGCTGGCCGCCTGGTGTATTCAAGAGGATAAGCCGCCCGCTGAGGTATCGGTAAGGGCCGTGCAGCAGGCCCTGCTCGACGCCGGGGCTTACCTGATGCCCTATATCGATGTGGCACCGGATCACCCCTATTTTGCCGCCATTCAGCGCATCGGGGCTACCGGCATCTTACGCGGGTTTGGTGTGTCGTATCAATGGGCCAACCAAACCTGGTTCTATCCTGACAGCATTGCCCAAACGGTGGATTTCCTACCTGGCCTGCGCGATTTCTACCCGGAAATGGCTGCCTGGAGCGGCCCGGCGGAGTTGGTAACC
>JAGQXQ010000141.1:0-1315 GCA_020436535.1 Phaeodactylibacter sp. | reverse complement strand
GAGATACAAACAGCCTGGGCGGCTCTGTTTCCTGACATTCCCTATGTTGCATCGGCGCCAATGAGCCGGGCCCAGGCCGCCGTTTTGATCGATCATTTATCAAAGCCATTTGAGGCGCCAATATCATTGACTGGAGAACGGGAGGCCGGAGCTTTCCAAAACCACTAACTCATGTCATTAAGTTTCTTGGATATTGCGATCATCCTGGCCTATGTGGCCGGCATCCTTTTTCTGGGATTTTACATTGCCAGAAAAGCCTCCAACAACCTGCAATCCTATTTCCTGGGAGGGAATAAGCTCAAGTGGTACTACCTGGGGCTGAGCAACGCCTCCGGCATGTTCGACATTTCGGGTACCATGTGGACGGTTAGCATCCTGTTTGTTTACGGCCTGAAGAGCGCCTGGATACCCTGGCTCTGGCCCCTCTGGAATCAGGTGTTCATCTTCGTATACCTTGCCATCTGGCTGCGCCGCTCCAATGTAATGACGGGGGCAGAGTGGATCACCTTTCGCTTTGGCGATGGACGTGGCGCCAAGCTTTCGCACATTATTGTGGTCACCTTTGCGGTGATCAGCGTGATTGGGTTTATTGCCTACTTCTTTGAAGGCATTGGCAAGTACTGCACCGCTATTTTGCCCTTCGACCTGAGTATGGATATCGCCGGCTGGTACATTACTTCCGAGCAATCTTACGCCCTCCTGGTCTGTTTTCTGACTACGCTTTACACGGTCAAGGGCGGCATGTACAGCGTGGTGGCCACCGAAGTGCTGCAGTTTTTCATCATGACCATTTCCTGTTTTGTCATTGGTTATATCGCCTACACCACGGTCACGCCGGAACAGATCAATGCCGTGATCCCGGCAGGCTGGAAAGACTTGTTCTTTGGCTGGGAACTCGATCTGGACTGGACGAAAACAGCCCTGCCGGCCGTGAATGGTAAAATAGAACAAGACGGATTTGGCTTTTTCGGCATCCTTTTCATGATGATGATCTTCAAAGGCATTTTTGCTTCCATTGCCGGGCCGGTGCCCAGCTACGATATGCAGCGCCTGCTTTCCGCCCGCACACCTTCGGAGGCGGCCAAGTTGAGTTTTACCACCATCTGGGTCATGTACATGCCCCGCTATCTGATGGTCGCCAGCTTTACGGTGCTGGCCCTGGCCTATCTCACTCCCGAACTGGGGCTGGAAGGCGACCAGATGGACTTCGAAAAGATCATGCCGCTGGCCATCAACAAATTCGTGCCCGTCGGTTTCAAAGGGTTGCTGTTAGCCGGCTTTTTGTCTGCATTTATGGGCACCTTTTCGGCCTTCA
>JAGQXQ010000616.1 GCA_020436535.1 Phaeodactylibacter sp. | reverse complement strand
AGTTTGGCCTCCAAACATACTCTAACCAGCCGGTTTCGAGGATTCTCTCGGCCTCGGGCGACAATTTACCATTGGCGCGCGAGTTGTTTATCTCAACTTACTCTCCAACAAGCCTTTCTGCCCGGCCAACCAGCTCCAGAAATTCCTTCCTGTACCCATCCGGGGTGCTGCCGATTGCCTCTTCCGCCAGGCGGCGGATTTCCGGGAAGCCCAGATTCTTGTTGAAAGGAGAATTGCGCAGTTGTATCCCAAAGGCTGCTACGGCGGCGGCAAACTGAAAGTCATCGGAAGCTTTTGAAAAACGGGCCACGCGGTTTTCTATCACTACGGAAAGCAGTTGGCTTTGCTCTTCCGCCGGCAGCTTATAGCGCAACTGAAGAAAACCCAGTTCCTGCCCTTTGCGTGCCACCTTGGTCAACCCTGGTTCCTGATAGCGCAGCGAGGCCTGAGCCACCTGTGCCGGCGCCAGCTCCAGCTCGTACAATGCCGTGACGGTATGGCCAGCGCCGAGTTCGCCGGCGTCCTTAACGTCATCGGCAAAGTCTTCACTGTTGAGCAGGCGGTTTTCGTAGCCCACCAGGCGGTAGGTGCGCACCACGCCGGGGTTGAACTCCAGTTGAATCTTCACGTCTTTGGCGATGGTAAACAAGGTGCCGGGCAGTTCTTCTACGAATACTTTCTTTGCTTCCTTCAGGTTGTCGATGTAAGCATAGTTGCCGTTGCCCTTATCGGCGAGCAGTTCCAGCTTGTTGTCCTTGTAGTTGCCCATGCCGAAGCCCAGTACGGTGAGGAAAATACCGGATTTCCGCTGTTCCGCTACCAATTGGGTAAGGGCTCCGTCACTGGAAACACCCACATTGAAATCTCCATCGGTAGTCAGGATAATGCGGTTGTTCCCTCCTGAAATGAAAGCCTCCTTCGCTACCTGATAGGCCAGTTCAATACCGGCGCCACCCGCTGTGGAGCCCCCGGCTTCCATCTTATCGATGGCGTTTAAGATGGCCTGCTTGTCCGAGCCCGGCGTCGGGGGCAGCACCAGCCCGGCGGCGCCGGCGTATACCACAATGGCGGCCCGGTCCTCAGGGCGCAACTGTTCCACCAGCAACCGCATGGCCTGCCTGGCCAGCGGCAGCTTGTTTTCATCCCTCATAGAACCAGAAACATCCATCAAAAAGACGAGATTACTTGACGGCAACTCTTCAGCCTCAAGACTTTTGCCCTGCAGGCCGATGTGCAGGAGTTTGCGTTCTTTATTCCAGGGGCATTCCGCCAATTCCGTGTACACGCTGAAGGGAGGATCTTCTCGCCCTGGCATGGGATAATCGTATTGGAAATAGTTGATCATCTCTTCGACCCGCACAGCATCTGCCTGAGGCAGTTGCCCGTTCATCAGGAATCGCCGGACGTTGCTGTAAGAAGCCCGGTCCACATCAATTGAAAAGGTGGAAAGTGGGCTAATTAAGGCATCGCGCTCCCCGTTTTCCATAATGGGGCTGTAGTCTTCCGTATTCCAATGCTCAGGTTGTGGCTGCCTTTTAACATCGGATGTTCGGCCTAGTGAACGTTCGCTACGGATAATCTGGTAAGTTTCTTCATAAGTTTCGGGGGTTACTACGGCGACTGTATCCAATCCCATCTCGAATATCAGCTCAATGCGCATCGTATCCGGCTGTACAGGCACACGTTGAGTAGTAAAACCAGGATAACGCACGATCAGCGTATCTTCTCCTGGGTATAGCTTTAAAGTAAACAAGCCATTGCTATTTGTCACGACGCCTTCATTGCCCTGCTTTACGAGGACGTGCGCACCGGATAACGGAAGGTTGCGCTGTGCGTCTACTACAATCCCGGTGGCGTTTCTTATTGATTGGGCCAAACTGGTTTGAGCGATACAGGCAATTAAAGCCAGGCTCAGTGTATGCCATTTCATACCTGAAGTGAATTTTAAAGGTGAGAAAATTTGTGGGATTCACTTCCTTAATGCAGAAAGAGTAAAAAGGTACAGTTGATAAATGTTAAAGTGTTTGCTTAGAGCTTGGACAGTCAATGGGAGCTGCGTACACCGCCTAGGCAATTTCTGTCCAACCATAGACGGATACCTTCTGTTTAAAATTGCCCCTTTATTTTCAGTGACTTGTGAACAGCGAATTCCGAACGCTCCGTCCCGGCCACACTACTTAACATAAACCGCCTCCCCATTCACCACTGTCCGCATTACCTCCACCTCCTTGATGCTTTCCGGCACTATCTCAAAAATATTCTCCGACAGGATCACAAAGTCCGCCAGGTAACTCGGTTTCAAGGCCCCCAGCCTGTCCTCCTGATAACCAGCATAAGCATTGGCGGCTGTGTAGCAGCGCAATGCTTCTTCCACGGTGATCTTTTCCTGCGGCACCCAGCCGTCCGGGTTGGCGCCATCCAGAGTACGGCGGGTGACGGCCGCGTAGATGCCCTCCAGCGGGTTGAGCGGGGCCACCGTCCAATCTGAACCAAAGGTGAGGGCCGCACCGGCGTCCAGCAAAGAGCGAAAAGGATAGGTCGTTTTAATGCGTTCCGGGCCAATGCGCTTTTCTGCCCAGCGGCCGTCGTCGATGGCATGGTAGGGTTGCATAGAAGGAATGACACCCAGCCCGGCAAAGCGGCCGATAGCATCGCGGGTGAGGTGCTGGGCGTGCTCAATGCGAAAACGGCGGTCCCGCTGGCCATTCCGGCCGATCGCCTCGGCGTAGACGTTGAGCAGCCAATCGTTGGCGCGGTTGCCGATGGCATGCACCCCAATGTGCAGGCCGGCCGAATCAGC
>JAGQXQ010000615.1:4772-9751 GCA_020436535.1 Phaeodactylibacter sp. | reverse complement strand
GAAGGCTACCCGCCTTTCACATGATGTGTTGGCCAAAGTGATCCGCGAGCGCTACCAGGTGCTGACCAAGGCTAAATGGAAGGAGACGACGGTTAAATTGAAGGAGACGACGGAGGGGTATTTCAATGAACTGAAGAAGAAGCTGGTACAGCAGATCTATCAGCTACAGTATGGCGAGGCCAACGCTACACTGGAGGAACTGCTGCAGCTCGGTATTCGCCGAAAAGATCTGCAGCCATTTTTCCATGAGTTGGTGTTTTTTGGGACGGAAACTCATTATAATAAAGGAGCTTACGCCGGTTCCTTGATACAGAAATGGGTGGAAAGCAACCTGCTTTCGGATTCCCTGAAAACGGAAGGGGCTAACCTGCCGTTCCCGCTGGATAAGGCCAAAACCCGTCAATGGCTGAGAAGGATCAATCCCAACCGATACGACAGCCTGCTCAAAAGGTACTATGCTCCTGCCGGTTCAGTGATGGTGGAAATTCCAGGCGGGAAAATGAAGATCGGAGAAAAGAAGGAAGAACGGCTGGCCGAAACCAGCAGCTTCCGCCTGGCAAATGTGCCCACCACCTGGTGGGAATACGGCCTGTTCCTCTTTGCCAGCGGCCGGGAGAATGAAGTGGTGGATAAGGCGCCAAGCTGGGGGGTAAATGGTGATCATCCGGTTGTGCGTGTAACCTGGTACGATGCTGTGGAGTACTGCAATTGGCTGAGTGAGGCCCAGGGATTGGAAAAAGCTTACCGCATTGATAAATCCATAAAAGACCCGAATAACACCAACAAAGAAGATGATATCAAATGGCTGGTAGAACGGATAAATGACGCTGAGGGCTACCGCCTACCCACCGAAGCGGAATGGGAGTTCGCTGCCCGGGGTGGATTGAAAAGCCAGGGCTTTCAATACGCCGGCAGTGATGAGTTGGACGAGGTGGGATGGTACACTGAAAACGCCAATGGTAAGACGCATCCGGTTGGAAAAAAAAAGTATCCTAACGAGTTGGGGTTGTATGATATGAGTGGAAATGTAGATGAATGGTGCTGGGATTGGTATGGAGATTACCCGGAGAAACTGCCAAAAGATTTCACCGGAGCGGTTAAGGGAGTCGGCCGTGTGTTGCGGGGCGGCTCCTGGCTCAAGCTTCAAGATAACTCCCGGGTGTCGATCCGGATCAGGAACGATCCGAACGTTAGGAACCTCAACAACGGTTTTCGTTTAGCCCAGGACTTGTAACTCTTTAGTCCTTTTACTCTTTTACCCTGTGAAATTCTTTTAATGCCGAAGGCATTCGATTTTTAAAAAATCACCATTTGAATTTGGATATCAGCCTCTGATTCGGTGGATTTTGCTTCTTCGGGCGTTGTTGCTCCAGTAATTTCCAGGCGTTATCCTTGGTAAACAGATTCAGCCCCCGGCTTCGCAAATACCAGAAAACCTTGCGGCGAAACCGGAAGGTATCGGTCTGGCGAGCGTGGCCAAGCCAGCTGTTGAGTTGCATTTCGAAAGTTTCCGGAGATATTTCACCGCACAAGTAGGCGTTCAGCCTTTCATCCAGCCTTTTTTTGAAGCGCTGTACATTTTCGCGTTTCAACCGGCGGTGGGAGGTGAAAACCCGCTGTCCAAGGAAGGTGATGCCCACTTTGGAAGGAAAAATGTTGGTCTTCTTTTCATGGAGACGTAGCCGAAGTTTGGTGGCAAGAAAATGCCGGATGGCCTGCTCTGCTTCGTGCAAGGCTTGTTTCTTATGGTGGAAAAGCACCATGTCGTCGACATAACGGATATACCCTTTGATACCCAACGCTTCTTTTACGAAATGGTCGAAGGGAGACAAGTACAGGTTGGCGAAAAACTGGCTGGTAAGGTTGCCCATGGGCAGCCCTTTTCGTCGATCCTGGAGAGAGAACAAGTCATCGCCGGGGAAATAGTCCTGTACAGGCTCCTGTAGGTTGGAGTTGTCGATGATCAGGTTGATAAGCCGCAGCGTGGGCCGACATTTGATCTTTCGGGCAATGATGTTTTTTAGTATTCCATGATCGATACTTGGAAAATACTTCTTGATATCAGTTTTAAGCACATACGGATATCTGCGGGTAAATTCCTGGCAGCGGCGGATGCCGGCATGGGTGCCTTTCCCTGTCCTATTGGCATAGGTGTCGAAGATCAAAGTTGGTTCGAAGATCGGCTCAATGATGTTGCATAGGGCGTGGTGCACTACCCGGTCCCGGAAGGGGGCGGCGCTGATCATGCGCTCCTTGGGGTCATGGATCTGAAAGGTGCGGTACGCTCCCGGGCAATAATTTTCAACCTTCAACTCTTCCAGAAGCCGGAGCAGTTCCCACTCCATATTGGCTTCAAAGGCTGCTACATTGTCATTACTGCGTTTTCCCCTGCGGGCTTTATAGAATGCCAGCAGCAGGTTCTCGAAAGTGCAGATCTTATTGTATAAATTACCAAAACGCTTCATTGCATGGAACAGGAAAATACCATATTAGTGCAAACTTATGAGTTTTTGAAGATGATGACCGGGGTGCTCAGCCATTTCCCTCATGCTCAGAAATCACTCCTGGCGGACCGGATACAAAACCTGGTTTCCGATGTCTTAGAGCTTTTTATCGAAGCCTATTACAGCAGCAGGGGTAATAAAAGAGACAAGCTTCAGGAAGTGAACATCAAACTTGAAAAACTGCGCTATTACATCCGCCTTTGCTACGAACTGGGGTATTACAACTCAACCAAGTATGGGGCTATCATGGAAAAGATCCAGGAAATTGGAAAAATGAATGGCGGCTGGATCAAATCGCTCTCCTGAAAAAACGCCGGGCAGGACCTTCGCGTTAAGGGCTACCAGCCCTGCCCGGACGGTTTTTGTGTTTGGCGCTCCGCAGCAAGGGCGGAACACACGGGAGGCGGTGCTGGACTATACCGCTCTGCACGCTCCACACCGCCGTAACGGTGCAGACTCTGGCATCGTGGTACCTGATACCTGATGGCGCCTTTCGGTAGAGTACTGGGCTAAACGAAAACCGTTGTTGTTGTTCCTATTGTTCGGATTGTTCCTGTTCCGGATCGACACCCGGGAGTTATCTTGATTGTTGTTCCAGGAGCCGCCCCGCAACACACGGCCGTCAGATTCAGCCTCTAGCCCCTGCGGATTTACTGCCGGTTCATTTTCAAAATGCTGGTAGTAATCTTCACTATACCTATCTGAGCACCATTCCCAAACGTTTCCGCTCATATCATATAATCCCAGTTCGTTAGGCTCCAAAAGCCCAACCTGCTGAGTGGAATAACCATTATTGGGCCTTCCCTTAAACTTTTCAAAATGCCACCCAACTTCCTCCAGGTTATCACTTCCTGCATAGGTATACTGGCGTTGTATGTTTCCGTTCTCATCCCTCGAAACTGCTGCATGGCCACCTATTGCGGCGTACTCCCACTCTGCCTCTGTGGGAAGCCGGTATCTCTTTCCGGTTTTTTCACTCAGCCAGCGGCAATAAGCCTGTGCGTCATGCCAGCTGACAAACACAACGGGGTGGCTGGCCATATCATCAGATAAAGGTTTGCCGTATACATCCTGCATCCAATTGCCGCCCACTTTCAAAAAGTTAGTCAATGTGTTTTTCTGCCAGATACTCGCCCGGGACCAACCCTCCTGTTCAGCAGTTGTAACATAACCTGTCTCCTGTACAAAACAGGCAAATTCCCGGATGGTAACAGGATATTTGCCTATGCAGTAACCCTGCAGTTCAACCAAGTGCCGTGGATAATCATCTGCCTCAGGGTTTTCATTGCTGCCTCTCCAATACCTCCCTCCTTCTACTTTTACCATGGCCGGCTCCTGAAAAGGTTGAGACAACAAAGTAAAGGCGCTGTTGCCATTAGGCGAAATAGCGATATCGGGGAACCGTTCTTTAATTTCAGCCAGGCCTCTGGCCTGCCCCTGCGGTTCCACATGAATAATGTGCTGTAAGGAAGTGGGCAGAAGGGAAGGCTTCAGCTCCAGCCCGGGGTTGCCGGAGATCACTACCGACTCAAGCCGGCTGAAAGCCTGTAAATCGATAGGCCCGCTAAGGCCATTGTGGGAAATATCCAGGTGTTTGATCCGCTCCGTGTAAGGTAGGCTAGACAACAGCAGAGCATCATGGCACCGGAGCTTTATTGTTCCCGTCCGCGACAAACGGGCGAGGAATGTGGAGTATTCAATAGCTGATCTTTCATTCAGATAGTCTACATAGGTGTATTCGGTACTTCCGGCTTTCTTCTGATTTCTCAATCTTTTCCATTCCTCCAGCGAGGCAGAATGATTATCCATCTGGATCAGCACATCCTTACCATGCTGTTTCAAATGGAGCCATTTTATTTCATTGGCGAACAAACCCCCGAACCGCAGCTTCTCAAAAGGGAAATGGGCGATGGCCTCAGCGGCCTCTTCCGCCTCCATGATCATTTCATCCAGGCATAAAAACTCCGCAAATGAGCGGTGCAGGAAGTGAAAGGTGCTGGTGGGTTGATCGTAGCAGAAGAAAAAGTACTGTAGTATGTCCGCCGCCTCCAGCCCGTAAACTTCACAAATACCAGCCATTTCTTCTTCAGGTATGCCATCAGCTTCCCCTTTCACCAGGTATTCGGCGCAGTCCACCAACACATCCAGATGCCTTTGCCTATAAGCATTTTCGGTGAACTGCCGGAATATCTGGAAAACCTCCTGGTCCGGGCTCAGGCCTTCCTCCAGGTAGGCAAAAGTATATACAGCGGCGCCCAAATGAGAAGAATGAGGAGCGGCCCCTATCATGCCAGGCTTATGCCGGTGGCGGCGTTCTTTGGGTTGTCTTTGAAAATATTTTACCTCACACATCTCCCGGTAAAACCGCGCGGCATAGATATAACGCTCAAAGGAGAATTCCTTTTCGGAGATACGGCCCTCGTAGAGCAGCACAGCGTAAAAGAACTCTTTGAAAGTGCGGTGGGCAAAGCGGTA
>JAGQXQ010000615.1:0-4699 GCA_020436535.1 Phaeodactylibacter sp. | reverse complement strand
GTTCAACCGCTGAGGCAGCCATTTGAGGTCTACAAACAAAATATATTGAGCGCCTTCTTTCTGCTCCTTTCCATACAGGAATTGAGCGATACTCAGCGATGTTTCCCAGAGCGCCTGCCCATAGCCTTCACCAGAAGCGTTTTTCTTGGCTTGCTCCCTTTTTATCCGGCTCTTTTCCCGGGCTATCCAGTTGTGAATAACCACATCGTAGATCTCATAGGAAGTAATGGCCACCTCCCTACCGCTGCGGTTCCCGTCAAAGAACAAGAATCGGCCGGAATGTTCAACCATCTCGTTGATGTAGGGCAACAACAGCGGCCGGGTAAAATGGCCTCCGGAATGGTCGGCTATTGATAGGGCAAGGCGGTATTTTTTATTCTCCCTGGTTATGGGAAATGCCTTGCTCACATATGCTTTGACCGTATCGGGGCTCAGGAACTCAAGATAAGCCTTGTTATAAAAGTTTCGAGGTTCGGTATCTGTTTCCTTGCGCTCAGCAGCCTGATTTTCAAAAAACTGGGTGCGGCAACTGATGACGACTTTGGCAAAGTCCTTGGCAGCATTCTCAACTGTAGAGAAAAAACCTTTGGGGTTCCGAAGGGCCTCTCCGGCTTCGTCGATGCCGTCGAGCAGCAGGATGGTATTCTCTTTATCTTCGAGATCGTAGATAGGGCGAAGGTCTTTGTGAAACTGGGCAAAAACGGCCTTGTAGTTGCTCCTTCCAACCGTAAAGAGGGTGAATAAGTGGGCTAAAGCCGTAGATTTTCCACTGCCTGTTTCACCCAGCAGCAGGTAGAAGCGGCCGCTGCCTCGCTTTTGGTTCAGGATAGAATAAAAGGACCTGGAAAAATCCAGCAGCCGGCCATTGCTGTCTTTATAGTACAGGGTCAAATACCCGCTTAGCGTATCGCAAAAATGGCTGATCTCATTGTTGTCGAATAGCTGGAGGGCTTCGAAGGCTAGTCCTTGTTTTTTGGCCTTGCTCAAAAAGGAGAAAAACAAACGCTGCCAGAAGTTCAGAGCTGCCGTTTCCTTAACCACTTTCCTGTTGACTGCCCGGAGGTTTGTATCAGCAGGCTTTAGTGGAAGGACACCCAGCGCAGGCAGGTCTTTATGAATAAGTTTATACAAATCCCGCTCCATGGATTCAGCCCTGATCGTCCCATAAGCCTGCCTCTCCATAAGCAGCTTCTGAATGACAGGTGCATTCTCCAACGCTTCCGCCGCCGGCAACTGCTCCCTATCAACGAGTAGGGGGATCACTGTAATGCCTTCACTTTGGAGGCCGTATTCCAACTCCCGGCGCACCCAGTCGCCTTCCTCCTCCAGCCGCAGCCGCCCATCCCTTTTGCAAAGGAAATTGTTCCCAATGAGCGCCAGGACAACCACCGCATTTTCAAGGTGATTGAGGATCTTATCCTCCCACTGGTCACCTGGGTTGATCACTCCATCGTCTTTGAATACAGCTTCGGCACCAAAGGCTTTCTGCAAGCGCAGGAAAATATTATCCGCTTCCAGCCTGGTATCTTCCCGCCGGTAACTGATGAATATTTTTGTTGGTTTTTCCTGGGCCATGGTGAAATGGTTTTAAGGCGCCTTGCTTGTTTCCAGCCAGTTATTGACAGAGGTTTCCCCAAGCTGTCATGTAAGGTGTACTGGCCACAATGTAAATATAATGGAAAGTAGCGTAGATTCAAGGGGGAAGGGATCTCTGAAATCTTCGGATTTCTGTTGCTTTGGGTTGGGTGCACACGGTGCAATAATTGGGCCGTATAAATGAGCCACGCCCACTCTAGCCCAAGAGAAACATTTACCCTGCCAAAAGAGTCCAAAATACTCGTTCAACTAAACAACGTCCAAAAAACCTCGCCCAAGGCCATTTTTTTAAACTTCCTGGGTGGGAAAAAAGCTCACAGCGTGGAGCGGGCAAAACGATCTTCAGAACGATGGAGCAGACAGAGGAGCCAAAACGCATCCTATTCCTTTTTCTCAGTTTTTTTTACCTTACACCTGTATTCAAGCGAAAAACCATCCTATGCAGATAAAGAATTCCCCGAAAGTTTACGACGCCGTCATCGTCGGTTCCGGCGCCGGGGGCGGTATGGCTGCCAAGATTCTTTCCGAGGCGGGCCTGCACGTGGCCGTCCTGGAAGCCGGCCCTTATTTCGACCCCGCCGACCCGATGCAACGTACCCAACTGCGCTGGCCCTGGGAGTCGCCCCGCCGGGGCGCCGGCTCGACCCGCGCCTTCGGTGATTTCGATGCAGCCTACGGCGGCTGGGAGATCGAGGGCGAGCCCTACACCCGGGCACCGGGCACTCAGTTCGAATGGTTCCGCTCCCGGATGCTGGGCGGGCGCACCAATCACTGGGGGCGCATTTCCCTGCGGTTCGGGCCTAAGGATTTTAAACGAAAAAGCATTGATGGCCTGGGCGACGACTGGCCCATCGGTTACGAGGATGTAAAACCGTATTACGATAAGGTCGACCAACTGGTGGGCATCTTCGGCAGCAAGGAGGGCCTGCCCAACGAGCCGGACGGCTTCTTCCTGCCGCCGCCCAAGCCGAGGCTCCACGAGCTGTATTACATCAAAGCCGCCCGCAAGGCCAATGTGACGGTTATTCCCTCCCGTTTGTCCATTTTAACCAAACGCATCAATAACAGCCGCGGCGTTTGCTTTTACTGCCGGCAGTGTAACCGGGGGTGCACGGTGCACGCTGATTTTTCAGCAGGCACCTGCCTGATCTTTCCCGCCCAAAAATCAGGAGGTAAGATCGACCTGTTCGTCAATGCAATGGCGCGAGAGGTGGTGGCCAATGAGGCGGGCAAAGCCGTTGGCGTTTCCTACATCAATAAAGACGACCGGAAGGAGTATCAGGTCAATGGTAAGGTCATTGTTCTGGCGGCGTCGGCCTGCGGTTCCGCCCGTATTCTACTGAACTCCAGAAGCAGCCGGCATCCCAACGGGCTGGGCAACAGCAGCGGCCTGGTGGGTAAATACCTGCACGACTCCACCGGCGCCTCGGGTAAGGCCTTCGTACCCGCCCTGATGAACCGCAAAACCTACAACGAGGATGGCGTGGGCGGTTTTCACGTGTATTCTCCTTGGTGGCTGGATAACAAAAAGCTCGACTTCGCCCGGGGCTACCACATCGAGATCGGAGGCGGGCTGGGCATGCCTGCTTATGGCTTTGGCTTTGACATCACGGAAATGAACCGGTTTTTTGGAGATATCAACAGCAGCTATGGGGCCGGCCTGAGAGACGAGGTGCGCCGCTATTACGGAGCCGTGGTCAGCCTGTCCGGAAGAGGAGAAAGTATTCCTCGCGAAGAAAATTATTGCGAGATAGATCCGGATACGGTTGACGAGTTCGGTATCCCGGTGTTGCGCTTTAACTATAAGTGGTCGGATCAGGAGCGCCGCCAGGCCAAACACATGCAGGAGACCTTCAACGAGATATTCCACCAGATGGACGGGCAACGCATCGGGCCTACTCCGGGTAAAGGGGAGGACTACGGCCTGCTGGCCCCCGGCATGATCATCCACGAAGTAGGCACCACCCGGATGGGCAAAGACCCTAAACGGTCAGTGGTCAACGAATACGAACAATTGCACGACGCTAAAAATGTCTTCGTCGTAGACGGCGGCCCCTTCGTCTCTCAGGCGGATAAAAACCCCACCTGGACCATTCTGGCCCTGGCCTGGAGGACATCGGATTTCATCATCGATCAACTGAAAAAACAAAATCTGGGATAATGGACCGCAGAGACACCATAAAATCACTACTCCTGGGCTCCCTGGCGGGCGGCGTCCTGCTGACAGGCTGCCGGCCGGAAGGCCAGTCAGGGGAAACGCAGGCAACTACAGAAAACTCAGATTCGGATGGCTACGGCCGCACCCCGGAGGAAAGAGAAAGGGATGCGGAGCTAATGAGCGAAACCTTCTTCACCGAAGCGGAGGTCGCGACTCTGGCTGTCTTGTGCGATATTATTCTGCCTGCAGACGAGAACTTTGGCTCCGCCACCGACGCCGCTGTCCCGGAGTTCATCGAGTTCATTGCCAAGGATATCCCCGAACACCAGGTGCCCCTGCGGGGAGGGATGATGTGGCTGAACCACCGCGCTAACCGAAAGTTCGGCGCGGAATTCATCGCCTGCACCCCTGCACCGCAAAAGCAACTGCTCGACGAAATCGCCCACCTCAATGAGGAGGCTCCTGAATTGCAGCCGGGCGTTGTATTTTTCGCCTTGCTGAGAAGCCTGGTGCTCACCGGTTATTACACCACGAAAATGGGCATTGAAAGCTTGGGGTACAAGGGCAATATTTCCAACATCTGGGATGGTGTTCCGGCGGACGTGCTGGCTGAACACGGCCTGAGCTACGACGAGGAGTGGTTGGCGAAGTGTGACAACCCGGCCCGTAATGATGTAGCGGAGTGGGATGAGGAGGGGAACTTGGTAAGCTAAAACGAGGCGTTTGACTTGATGGGATAATGTAACTATTCAGCATTGACGCTTAGCTGTTGGCCATTGGCGCCCGATGCTCATAAAAATGGGATATAAGCTTCAGCTACCGGTTTTTTGCTAAGCATAACAACCTTAAGGGCAGGCATTTGCTAACCGCTAACCGCCAAAAGCTAAAAAATGGGATATAAGCTTAAGCTACCGGTTTTTTGCTTAACCTAACAACCTTAAGGGC
>JAGQXQ010000614.1 GCA_020436535.1 Phaeodactylibacter sp. | reverse complement strand
ATTTATTTTACAGAGTACTAAGTTTAATTTGTCCACCTGCTTAACCCCGAGAAGCACCTAAATCAGAAGACGCTCTTTATCGTGCTCTCTCTATATTGAATCAAATATTGGTATTAGACTGTCGGGCTGACACCACCAACTTTCCACTGCTCTGGCCCGGCAGTTTTTTTCTTTTACGAATATTGTCACCGGCCTGTCTTTGAACGCAAAGACAGCCCCGGTATTTTTTTTAAATTCGTAGTAAAGAAAAGCTATGGAAACCGTAAACCCCTCCCTTGATACCTGGACCAGTTTCTTCATCCTGGCGGCTGCTCAGGGCTATTTCCTGGCGGCTATCCTTTTTTTTAACAAGCGGGGCAACCACCTGGCTAACCGCTTCCTTGGCGCTTTCCTGTTCTCTTTCGCCCTCACGCTTTCAGAATATGTGTTGCATTGGACGAAGTACCTCCTCCTTTTCTCCTGGGCGGATAGCTTCTACATCCCGCTTATCTTCGTTTTCGGCCCCCTGCTTTTTCTGTATTTTAAATCGCTGAACCCAGAGGACGAGTTCCGGCGAGTAGATCTGCTGCATTTTCTGCCGGCCTTATTGATCCTGATCAACCGCCTGCCCTATTATTTTACGAACCCGGGGCTGAAATCTGCCTTTCGGGCCGGCAACCGGGAGGTGGCTCAGCAGATCCATTGGCCTTTTGTCCCGCTCTTCAGTGTTCAGGATTACCTTTTTATGCTGCACCTTTCCGCCTATGCAGTGCTTTGCTTTTGGTACCTGCGCCGCAATGGCTTCTGGCGAGCTGCCGGAGAAGAGGATGACATGGCAATGATCCGTCGCAAATGGTCGCGAACTCTGCTCTGGTTGTACACAGGCTTCTTACTGGGCAATGTTACCTACTACGTTCTCATTCGCACTCCCTTTTTCAGCATCGAATGGGATTATGGGATATCTCTGTCCATGACGGTTTTTATCTATGTCGTTGGCTATCTGGGCTATCGCCAGCCAGAGATCTTCGCCGGGGAACTCTGGCCACAGGCCTTCCTGGCGCCGAAGTACCAGAACTCCTCTCTCACCCCTTCAGCTTCCCGCTCCCTGTTGGAGCGCGTCCAGGAGTATGTCGAACAGGAAAAACCGTATCTGGACAATGAGCTGCGCCTGTCGGGCCTGGCCGATCAGTTGGAAATTTCTATCCACCATCTCTCCCAGGTGGTCAATGAGCAGTTAGGCAAAAGTTTTTCCGATTTTATCAATGAGTATCGGGTGGAAGAGGCCAAGCGATTACTGGCCAATCCCCGGTATAAGGAACGCTACGTGATCTCCATTGCCTATGAGGCGGGTTTTAATAATAAGACTTCCTTCAACAAAGCTTTCAAGGCGCAGACGGGCCTGTCCCCTTCTCAGTATAGGAAGGAAAAACTGGGTAAGGTGACGGCGGAGAGTAGGAGTGATGGGTAGGGTGGGCTGTGTAAAAGTGAAAGAGTGTAAAGGTGTAAATGGACGGCTCTTCGTAGGCATGAGAATGCAATACCGGGGCGGCCCAGAAACAGCCGCCCCGGTAACAACGATGTTCTCTTCATCCTTGTAGAAGGCGCCGTCGCCCTGGTTGAAATACAGCGCATTCGGCGCTGAACTAAAGGAAGTACTACAATTAGACACAAAAATATCCAGCCAGCCGTCGCCGTTCACATCGGCCCAACTACAACCATTGGTGCTGTTCTGGTCGGTTACCGGAGGCCCAGCGGCTGTGTTTGTAAACATTCCCATGCTATTGCCGGCAAAGAGCTGGTTTTCGGTATTTAAGGAAATGTTGTAGTTCCATGCTCCTAAATAGAAATCCTTTTCTCCATCGCCGTTGAAGTCGGCAAAAGCGCCGGCATTGTATTTCCCGGAATGGGTTGGTAAAACGGCGCCGCCTGCCTGCTCAAACCCATTGCCGGTGTTTCGGTATAAGATATTGGCGTAATTGTTGCTGAGCGAACCGTTGAGGATGAGCAGGTCTGTTAGGCCATCCCCGTCATAATCTTCTACGGTTATGCCGCCGGGAGCGCCGAGGTTCATCTCTATTCCGGCGTCTTGCCAAAGGGAAAAATCTACGAATTGCGCGTACTGCTGTACATAGAAGGCCAGGAAAATGCTGGCCGTCAGAAAGAAACGGGAGCGTAATCTTTTGTTTTTCATATCGCGGATGTTGGGTTAAGTAATATTGTGGATAAGATGCCCAACTCACACGATTAATGCCTGTACTTGCGTACCAAATCCCTGGATATTCGTACAAAAAAGAGGAAAAGTTCCTTGTTTTCTAATTTGCTGTTTTGTTGCGGAACTCGCTGGGGGAAACGCCATACGCCTTCTGGAAGGCGCGGGCGAAATAGGCGGGATCCTTAAAACCGGACTGATAGGCGGCCTGGCTAATGTTCAGCTCCTGGTTGGCGAGTAAATTCCGGGCGAACTCCAGCCGGTACTGGCGAATAACTTCAGCGGGGGTGGTTCCGGTCAGGGCCTTGAACTTTCGGAAACATTGGGTCCGGCTGACGCCCAGCGCCTGGTACAATGTGGTGATGCCGAAATCCGGGTTGTCCAGGTTGCTTTCGATGACCTGGCGGGCCTGCTCCATGAATTGGGCATCCAGCCCCGGCGGTTGCTCTCCGGTAGGCAAGGTGTAAACCCATTTGCTGTATTTTTCCTGCAAAGCCTTGCGCAACTCCAGGGCTTTCTGCAACTGAATGTCCAGTTCCCGCTGGTCGAACGGCTTGGCCAGATAGGCGTCAGCGCCCTGGCTGAGGCCTGCCAGCCTCGACTCCACATCAGCCCGGGCTGTCAAAAGAATAATGGGGATGTGGCTCGTCCGCCGGTCACTCTTCAATACGCGGCAAAGTTCAAAGCCGTCCCGCTTCGGCATCATGACGTCGCTGATGATCAGGTCCGGGACGGTAGCCAGGGCCTTCTCGATGCCGGCTTCTCCATCGGAGGCAGCTTGAATCTTGTATTTCCGTTCGAGCAAGGTTTTCAAGTAAGCCCTCACATCGGAGTTGTCTTCCACGATGAGGAGGTGAGAGCTTGTTTGGAGGTAATCATT
>JAGQXQ010000613.1 GCA_020436535.1 Phaeodactylibacter sp. | reverse complement strand
ACCTGGCAGAGGGAGACCCTCAGGCCGCCCTGGCGTACCCCAATACGGTGGTGCTTACTCCAGCCATGGCCCAAAAATACTTCGGCGATGAAGATCCAATGGGCAAAATACTGGAATTCGGACAGGGCCGCCAACTGCGAGTGACGGGCGTACTAGCGAGTGAGCCGGAACGCAGCCATCTGGATTTTGACTTCCTGGTTTCTTTTGAGACATTTCAGGTGCCGCCTGGTTATCCGGTGACCCTGGAGAGCTGGGGTTGGATATCTTTTCATACCTATTTATTGCTGAAACAAAATGCGGGCCTGGCTGGCCTGGAATCTAAGCTTAATGACTTTGTGGCCGATCATTATGGCGAAGAACGAGCGGAGCGGGTTCGCCTACGCCTGCAACCACTTCAGGATATTTACTTCCATTCCGGCCATCTGATGAACACCCAGGAGAACCGGCACGGCAACCTATCTTATACTTACGGCCTTTCGGCAATAGCCATACTGATCCTCCTGGTGGCGGGCTTCAACTTTCTTAACCTGGCCACTGCGCGTTCCCTGCGCCGGGCAAAAGAGGTGGGCCTGCGAAAAGTATTGGGCGCTACTTCCGGGCAGGTTCGCCGGCAATTTCTTGGCGAGGCATTTGTGCTCACTGCTCTGTCCTTTCTCATGAGCCTGGTTTTGCTCCTGGCTCTGCAGTCGCCCATTGCATCCCTTTTAGGGCGCCCTGTCGGCATGCATCTGTCTGATCTTCGCTGGCTGGGCCCGGCTTTCCTGTCATTATCTGGGGCCGTGGCTTTGGGCGCCGGGTTTTATCCGGCGCTGGTCATGTCCCGTTATGAAGCCGCCGCTACCCTCAAAGGGCGGTTTCAACATTCCAGCACCGGCAGCTCCCTGCGGATGTTACTGGTTGGTGCTCAGTTTGTGATTACGGCCAGCCTGATTATCGGCGCAATGGCTATTTTCCAGCAAATGGAATATATCCGTACGCGCGATCTGGGTTACGACCGGCAACAAGTGGTGGCCCTTCAACTGTACACCCCCGACTTTATGCAACGGTTTGAACGGGCCCGGCAGGTACTGGCCGCCAATCCTCGGGTGGAGGCAATTACTGCTGGTGATGTATTCAACAATGATTACGGCTCGGTCCCTATCCTCCAGCCAAACGAACAAGCGGAAGAAGCCCGGGCTATGCATATCTTCGGTATCTACTTCGATTACTTTGACGCCCTGGGCGTCGATATAGTGGAAGGCAGAGGCTTCAGCCGCGACTTCCCTCAGGATACAGCTACGGGCATCATCCTGAATGAAACTGCTGTCCGAACCTTTGGCTGGCAGGAACCCCTCGGCCAGCGCTTGCAGGTGAGCGATATTATGGAGGGCCAGGTGGTTGGCGTGGTTAAAGACTTCCACTTCAACTCTCTCCACGAACCTATGAAACCACTGGTGCTATTTGCGCCCCGCACGATCATGTCCAATATCATCGTCCGCCTTCGGCCAGGAGATGTGGCCGAATCTATAGCTTCTCTGGAGCGCGACTGGGCCGCCATAGCCCCGGATATGCCCTTTCAGCTCACCTTTATCGACGAACAGGTGGGGCGCCTCTATGAAGCCGACCGCCGCTTCTCCCGGTTTTTTCTTTATTTCACCCTGGTTTCCATCGTGTTGGCGACAACCGGATTGTACAGCCTGGTGCGCGCTATTGTAGGCTACCGGATGCGGGAAGTCGGCATACGAAAGGTATTGGGCGCTTCCTTATCTCAACTGTTGAGCTTACTGGTGGGGCAATTCTTATGGCTGGCTTTGATAGCGGGCATGTTAGCTGTACCCCTCGCCTGGTGGCTGTCCAACCGATGGTTACAGCAGTTTGCTTACCGGCTGGAGCCTGGCCCGGGTATTTTCATCCTGGCCATTGTAGCTTGCCTGGCACTCGTAATGCTGAGTGTGGTAAAAGAGGCTTTATGGGCCGCTCGCCAAAAACCGGCGGAGGTATTGAAAGTGGAATAGTGCCGGCCCGACGGACGTTGAGTTGTTGGTTACTTCGATGGTATCGGTTTGGCCAATAATAGGACAACCAATAGCTGGTAGCCACCTATTTCACCGGACCACCCAGCCATTGCCCCATCCCTTTGCAGGATTGACGAAAGCCAGCTCCCCTTTGTCGTTTTCCGCCATCAGGATCATTCCCTGGGACTCGATGCCGCGGAGCTTGCGAGGCGCCAGGTTGGCGACTACTACTACCGGTTGCCCGGGCAGTTCTTCGGGTTTGAAAAATTGAGCGATCCCGGAAACAACGGTGCGTTGTTCGCTGCCCAGGTCAACGGTTAGCTTGAGCAGCTTATCGGCCTTGGGCACGGCTTCGGCGGCGGTGATGGTCCCGGTTCGAAAATCCAGCTTCGCAAAGTCTTCGTATTGAATCGTGGGTTTGATGGCCTCCCGCTCTTCCCCTTTTTCTGCCTCGAGCACTTTCTGAAGCTTTTCCTTTTGGCGGTTGACAATTTGTAAGCGGCTATCGTCTTTGCGATCGACGATCTTGGCGAAGAGCAGCTCCGGTTCGCCAATCTTATGCCCGGTGGGAATAATCGGTTTCCCGGTTTCCAGCTTATTAAGCGCTTCCTTCAAGTCGCCATTCTGAAGGGCGGGCAGGTTCAGAAGCCGGCGAATTTTAGGCGCCGTAAAGGGGATAAACGGATCGGCCAGAATGCTCAGCAAGGCCACCACCTGCAAACTGGTGAACATACAGTCTTTGACGGCCTGGCTGTCCGGGTCTTCTTTATAGATCTTCCAGGGGGACACATCCTGCAGATAGGTGTTTCCCCAGGAGGAAAGTTCCATCAGCGCCAGCACTGCCGAGCGGAAGCTGAAGGCGTCCAGCTCGCCGGTAATCTTGTGGATGATCTCCCGGGCGGGCGCCAGGCCGGCTTTGATGTTTTGGGTGGTTGACGGCACGGCGCCTTCAAAGTATTTGTTGGTGAGCACGATAACGCGGTTGACGAAGTTGCCCAGGTTGTCCGCCAGCTCTTTGTCGTGGAAGTCGGTAAATTCGTCCCATTTAAAGTCGGCGTCCTTATTTTCCGGCATATTGCGGATCAGGGCGTAGCGAAGCGCGTCTTCCTTATTGGGGAAGTCTTTAAACTCTTCGAGGTATTCGTGCTGCTCGATGCCCCAGCCGCGCGATTTGGAGAATTTCTGCCCCTCGAAGTTAAGGAACTGGTTAGCGGGTACATTGACCGGCAGGTTGAACTCGCCGTAGGCCTTCAGCATGGCCGGGAATACGATGCAGTGAAAAACAATATTATCCTTGCCGATGAAGTGAATGAGGGTGGTGTCTTTATCTTTCCAGTACAGCTCCCAGTCCTTGCCGTTTTCTTTAGCCCATTGCCGGGTGGAAGAGATATAGCCGATGGGCGCGTCAAACCATACATAAAGGACCTTGCCTTTTGCCTCTTCCAGGGGCACCGGGATGCCCCAGTCGAGATCGCGGGTGATGGCGCGGGGCTGTAGCCCGGTATCCAGCCAGGAGAGACACTGTCCTACCACGTGGCGCTTCCAGGTTTTGGGGTCGTGGTGTTGTTCGCCATCCAATTTGCCTGTATCGATCCATTTGCGTAGCCAGCCTTCGTGATTATCGAGCTTGAAATACCAATGTTTGGTTTTTTTCAGTTGCGGAGCTTTGCCGCTGAGGGTGGAGCGTGGTTGGATCAGTTCAAGAGGGGATAGGTCGGATCCGCAATTTTCACACTGGTCACCGTAAGCCTCCTCATACCCGCATTTAGGGCAGGTACCCACGATATAGCGGTCGGCCAGAAACTGGTTGTATTCCTCATCGTAGTACTGCTCGATCTCCCGCTCTTCGAATTCTCCTCCTTTTTCGTAGAGCTTCAGGAAGAATTCCTGGGAGGTTTCGTGGTGCAGGGGCGCGCTGGTGCGGTGGTAATAATCAAATGAGATACCCAGCCGGGCAAAAGTCCCTTTGTTCAGCGAATGGTATTTATCGATGATCTCCTGAGGCGGAATGCCCTCTTTCTTGGCACGGATTGTAATGGCCGCCCCATGTTCATCGGATCCGCACACCCAGACGACGTCCTTACCCAATAGGCGGAGGTAGCGTACGTAGATGTCGGCGGGCAGGTAAGCACCGGCCAGGTGGCCAAGGTGCAGGGCCCCGTTGGCATACGGCAGGGCGGAGGTAATGAGGTATCTTTTGCTCATGGATGACGGAGTGTTTGGTGTTATAGTGTATCGGTGTTACAGTGTATCGGTGTTTTGGTGTAGTGAATTGACAAACTGATGCACTAAGACACTATACATTAGTTTCCTAAAGGCTGCGAATATACGGGAAAGACAACACAATGGGCAGAAAATTGGTTTCCAAAGTATGTCTTTGCTTGCGACTGGATGTTTATGGTAAATTTGAACTATGAATGCTGAAACAACCATCCTCTATACCAACGGTAAAACCCAATTGCGCAGCATCATGGCCGCTCACTGTGACTGGGGAGAGGTTGAATGGTTTTATAGTTATTTTGTTTGTGATTCCAGGGGGCTTGCAGAATGCCAGCAATATGGCAATTTAACAATAAAACTACTGCCTGGTAAAGCCGCGTATAACTATAGAACAATTCTCCCTCTTTCACGCCGCCCACCGGAACCCCTGCAATTCCCAGGAACCACGGGGCTGGAAGTAGGCAAACCGGAACTGAAGGGTCTGATTTTCATAACGGAGCTCATAGGAGGCCAGGGTCATATCCTGGCTGAGGGTGCGGGTTTCTGTGCGCCTGCAGTTGAGGAACTGCCCCAACAGGCTTTCCTTGCTGCTCAGGCTTCGTTGGGCTAGCCGCAGCAACTCGTCGGGAAGAAGAGATTGTTGACTGGCTTCAACAGCCAGGGAGGACAACGCTATCGATAAGGGTAATTTTCTCATGGTTTTGGTGTTTACTATTAATAAGTGCTCTTACAAAAGTGTTACCCTTTTTTGAAAAATAGCGGGCCTTTTTTGTCAATAGGGTATTTGAATGAGTGGATGGGAATATTTTTTGATCGAAGGTTGAAAAAAAAAATCCTTCTGACAATAATATCAGAATAGGCCG
>JAGQXQ010000612.1 GCA_020436535.1 Phaeodactylibacter sp. | reverse complement strand
CTTTGTAATCCCAATTCGCCCAGGCAATATTGTTGGATACACAAAAGAAATACAACGATCCGATAACCAGAATCCGAAAGGAAGCCCGGATAACCGGACCGCTGTATTATCCATCAAATTTGTACTAATGTATGAAATTTAGTCCTTGTCCCTGTATGTGGCCATTCGTTCATGGCAGCTATTTGGACAGGTAGAAATTGTCCAAATAGAAGTCCCAATCCTCGGTGCTGGCTACGCTTGATTCACCGCTTCTGAGCACTAGTAAATCACTAATATTAGAGAGATCCAATTCGGGATTGTTCTCAAGGAAGTCCGCGATTGGGATGGAAAGCAGGTGCCAGGAGCCATCTCTTTTAAATCCATAGGGTTCTCCGGCTGGATCCAGCGTTACTATTCCATTGGCACCGCCGCCCTGAAGCCGGATCAGCATGGTTTTCGCACAATTTGTCTTAAGGGCCACATTGTAATAGCCATCCGCAAATTCAGTAATATCTACGGAGCCCCCTTCGGGTTTGATGGAGCCCATTACCCCCCAGGTATCTTGTGCATCAAATTGAAAACGAAGTGCTTCGCCCCCTTCGTAAGGATCGGTAGCAATGGTTTCTATAATGTAGGCATTGTTTTCCTGGAGGGTGATGCCGCTTCCAGGCGTTATAGCCCCATCCTCGGTATAGATGCCAAAGTTGGCCAGGACAACCCCTTCTACCTCAACCACAAAATCCTTTCTTTCAATCTGATTGTCTACGTATTTCACCTGTAGTTGTGCCGTGAAAGTACCTCCGCGTTCATAAGTGACGGTGACTTCCGGATCGCTTGAAGTTTCTGGCGTACCGCCAGTGAAGGTCCAGGTCCTTTCGTATACTTTCGTTGAATTATCCGTGAAGGTAACCGTTTCACCCGCCACGATACTGGTGTTCGTGGAGGTAGCGTCGAGCGTACCCGGTTCAAATAATTCTACATTGGCAACGTCTTCCTCGCAGGAGAAAAGCAGGAGGGTAAGACTGAACAGGATCGATGTTTTTATGAATAGTCTCATGATATTAATCAATTTATTTTGAAGAATGGTTAGATAGCCGGACACATTTAGATTACGTATAACTTTTTCTCCAAACTATTCAATCGGAGAATATTGTCTCCCCCTGGGGGGAGTTAGAGGGGGGGATTTTCAAGGGTTTTCGTCTCTAAGCCCCCCTCCTAACCTTCCAGGCATTTCGCCGGGACAGGCTCCCCTGGGGAGGACAGCCTACTTCGATTTTAAGGGAGAAGCAAAAATGCTATGCGTCAATCAATTCTGCCCACCTACTTAATACCCCGGATTTTGAGGAAACGTCCCCATCAGGTCAATCTGAGTCTGAGGGATGGGAAGGCGGACCATATGTGGCGCCATAGGTTCAGGCATAACGTTGGTGGAGTTCGACCCATACCGGTAGTGCTCGCTTTGCCTCTCGACCAGCAAGCCCAATCTTTTCAGCAGGAACCACCGGTTTTTCTCAAAGGCAAGCTCCCGGGCCGACTCTTCCAGGTAAGTATCCAGCGTAAAGGTGGTAAACGGAGGTACGCCTGCTCGTTCCCGGACCATATTGATGTACTCCAGCGCTTTAGGATCGGCATCGTTTCCGGACAGATGCCAATGGGCTTCTGCTCCCAGGAGCAGGGTTTCGGCAAACCGGTAATAAATTAAATCCTTGAAGCTGTCATTAGTATCTATTGGTTTTTCCTCGTCATGGAACTTCTTCAGGCTCCAATGGTGCCTTCTGAAATTGTCGTCATAAGAGGATTCGGGAAGCGGTTCGCCAAAGTTGGGCTTATCGGGATTGTTGACGTATTTGATGAGCGGGTAGTAGTAGGTCGTATACCGCTTATCGTTTTCCGGATCGTACAAGGACTGCAAATAATCATTGGGAAAAGACCAGCCCAAAGCCTGCCCTCCATATTCAACCGACCGGAGTACTTCTCCGCTGGACAATTCGTAGGCCCGGTTATTAAAGACACTCGAAAACCAGGTGCCGCCGCCGCCGGCCAGATTGTCGTTGCCGCCAAGGTCAAGATCCTTTACGTAATTAAATAGCGCTTCGGCGTGATTCAGGTTTTGGCCGAACACCTGCCGGATATCGGAAAGCAGGTAGTGGGTGCCATCTTCGACGATGGCATCAAACTGCCGGGCAGCCTCCGCCCAGTCTTCCTGCCACATAGCGGCCTTTCCTCTGATGTGCCGGGCGGCCCCCTGGCCGTATCTGCCATACGGAACAACCCACTCAAGGTTTTCAATAGCAAAATCCAGGTCGCTGTTAATCAAGGCATAAACAGCTTTGGGGTCGGCCACGGTGTAGGTAATAGGATCGAAGGCATTCTCGGGTGTTGTCGCGGTGGTGTCCAATAGAATATTGTCGAACATTCTAATGAGGTCCAGGTAAAGTTCCCCCCGGATCAGCCGGGCCTGAGCCACCAGCTCATTTTTCTCCTTTTCATCCATGTCTATGCCCCGTGCGCTGATAATCAGGGCATTGGCCCGGTCAATGATCTGGTAGGACAGCTCCCATTTTATGCGTGCGCCCGCAAACGAAGCAGCCGTATGCCCCGCCCCATAGGGCCGGTGCCACGTACGGGTGAGCCCCAGGTCTGTACCCGCCAGGAAGAAGACGTTAGCCCTTAAGGGGTCGCCTTCGTATTCGGGGTAGTTATTTCTGCGCTGCAAATTGTACAATGCATTGACGCCTACCTCCAAACCTCCCGGAGTGGAGTAGATATAGTCAACGGAAATCTCGTCGATGACTTCTTCCTCGAGAAAACTCTCGCAGGAGGAGGTGATGGCCAATAGCCCGATCAATACTATTTTCAGGTACTGATTATGTTTCATAATACTTTTAGTTAATTGTTTTAGCAATCGGAAACGGATGGAATCAAAATTTGAGTTGAATGCCTCCTACGACAGAGGTGGCCTCGGGATAATCATTTGGATTTTTTTCCGGGCTGTACGACTGATAGTCCGTAATGGTTAAAGGGTTTTGGCTGGTCACATAGATCCTTAGTTTGCCCAGCCCCATTTTAGCCAACGCGGCTTCATTGAAGCTGTACCCCAGCGTTACGTTTTGCAGCCGGAAATAGGAAGCATCCTGGAGGCCCAACGTCCAGATGAACAGGCGGTCATTAGATTCCTGGGGCCTTGGCCAATTGCCGGTTGGGTTTTCCGGAGTCCAGTAGTCCTGTTTTACACCGTTGAGAATGCCCCGCAGCGATCCGCCGTCAACATAGTTATAGAGATAAGGGTTGTTTCGGATAACACCCTGGACCGTTGTAACATTGGCAGATATATCAAAGCCTTTGATATTCGCATCAAAGAAGAAGGATCCAAACCAGTCGGCGGGGCTTTCTGTGATCACCCGGTCGTCGGCATTCAATTCTCCGTCATCCGGAAAGCGGTCGAACAACTTCACGTCGCCGGGCTCCGCCAGAGGTTGATGGCTATGAACGATGTCTTCGCCGGCCTGATAAATGCCGACGGGTTGATACTGGTAATAGACATCGATAGGGTAACCAATAAACCACTGGTTGGCAACGTCATCATCTTCAATGCCGTCTTCGTCTTCATCCAAACCATAGAGACTCAGTATCTTGTTATCATTCTTGGCAAAGGTCATGCCGGCGTTCACCCGAATATCCTTTTTATGCACCAGCACCCCATTTAAAGTGAGTTCGACCCCTCGGTTTTGCACTTCGCCGAGATTGGTCTTTATCCTGGTGTATCCCAACCCGGCATTCAGTGCCTGGTCAATCAAGAGGTCCTTTGTTCTGGTATCGTAGAATTCAACGGTGCCAAAGAGGCGGCTGTTCCAGATGCCAAAATCCACGGCCAGGTTTAAGGTGGTTGACGTCTCCCATCTCAGGTTGGGGTTGGGCAGGAAACTGCCGGGCGAGTAACCGGTTCCTTTCTGTCCATTAAATACATAATCCAATTGATCAGCCGTACTTTGGCTCTGGTAAGGCGATATCGCCTGGTTGCCCACACTGCCGTAACTCCCCCGCAGCTTTAAATAATCGATCACTCTGACGTTTTCGAAGAAACTTTCCTGGTACACATTCCAGCCCAGGCCGATAGCGGGGAAATAACCCCATTTATTATTGGCGCCAAAAACGGTTGAGGCATCAGCCCTTGCCGACAAGTTGACATAGTAGCGGCTGTCGTAATCGTATTCGACTCGCCCCGCGAAAGAGACCAACCCCCTGCGGTTGGCACTGATGTACGGTTGGTTGATCTGAGCGGCTTCCAACCCATAAATCTCCAGCAAATCATTGGGCAGGTTGGTAACATCATTTTGCAGGCGGCTGTATTTCGACTCCGTAATACTCTGTAAAGCCGTAAAACCGAGATTGTGCAAGGCGAACGATTGATTGTAGGTCAGGATGTTCTCCAATTGCCATTCCAAATTGTCTTCAAACTGGATGTATCCCTGCCCGAGGCCCCCGGCCGTTATACCGGCCAGGGATTCTTTGGTGGAATAGCCCTGTGATTTCCGGTTCCACGACCGGCGGCTGGCGTTGATCCGATAGTTGAATCCTTTGATCGGGCTGACATCCACGAATACATTCATGATGTCATTGCGGTCCGTTTTCAGGTTTGTGGTGGTTGCAAGATCCAGTAAAGGGTTGAAGCTTTCCTGTACGCCGGTTGGATTGAGCCGGTAGGAGCCATCGTCATTATAAATTTTACCCAATGGGGAGGTGGTTACCGTCCGCTGCAGGGTTCCTCCGGTGCCGGGATCATTGTTTTCCGATATTTGCCAAGAAGTGTTGACGCCAAATTTTAACCAGCTGTTGATCTTCTGATCGGCATTGAGCCGAATGGTGGCTTTTTGATAATCGGTACCGGGCACGACCCCTTGCTGGTTGAGGTAGTTGACACTGGCGTACAAGCTGGTTTTTTCCGTGCCCGCAGAAATATTGATGTTATGGTTCTGAATGGGCGCCAGTTGGAGCACCTCATTTTCCCAGTCGACGAATTCACCACTGTTGAGTACTTCCAGTTCTGTGGAGGTAAAGACATCTTCGTCCGCCAGGAATTGGTTGTTGTTGTCAGAACGGAACGCTTCCCGCTTCATGTTGGCGAACTCTACGCCATTATAAGTATCGAAATGCCTTTGTACGGTTTGTGAACCATAAAAACTGCTGTAGTTAATGTCGATCTTTCCTTCCCTGCCTCTTTTGGTGGTGATCAAAATGACGCCATTGGAGGCCCGGGCGCCGTAGATAGCCTGGGCTGCGGCATCCTTCAGGATTTCCACCGATGCGATATCGAGCGGATTAATGTCGTTAATGCTTCCAACCGGAACCCCATCGGCAATTACAATTGGTGCGTTATCGCCATTGATAGAGTTTTTGCCCCGGATGAGGATATTGGAAGAACTTCCGGGCCCGGCGTCGCCCAATGTAACCAAAACGCCGGCCGCTCTGCCCCGGAGCATTTCACCAATATCACTGGAAGGTATTTTGAGCATATCTTCCGCTTTGACGGAGGCAATAGAGCTGATCAGGTCGCTTTTCCGCTTGGTTCCGTATCCGACTACCACGATTTCCTGAAGGGCCTGGACATCCGTCGCCAATGCTACGTCGATGGTGGTTTGTCCCGTAACGGGAATAGATTGTGCCTCATATCCGGTAAAGGAGAAGATCAGAGCACTCCCTTTTTCCAATTCAATGGAATAAACTCCATCAAGATCGGTGACGGTTCCTTTACTGGTACCTTCAATAATGATGTTCACCCCGGGCAGCGATGCTCCATCACTGGCATCGGTCACTACACCCGTTACGGTGACTTCCTGCGCTAATGCTTGACTGAGGCAAGCCAAAAACAGGCACATAAAAATTGCTTCTCGTTTCATAATACTTCGTGATTAGAGTTAAAGATGGCCGCCACGGCCTGCTGCCAG
>JAGQXQ010000140.1:3143-11793 GCA_020436535.1 Phaeodactylibacter sp. | reverse complement strand
TGGTGATGTAGTCTTCGGCGCCGATGGCGTAACCTCTGAGTCGATCCTTTTTCAAGGTGCGGGCAGTGAGGAAGAGAAAAGGGGTTTCAGCTTTTTCCTTTTTCAGGAGGTAGGCCAGGCTGAAGCCATCGGTATGGGGCATCATGACGTCCAGAATGCAGAGGCCGAAGGATTGTTTTTTGAATGCAAGCAGGCCTGAATCCCCATCGCGGCACCACTTCACTGTGTAGCCTTCCGACTCCAGATATTCCATCAACAGAAAACCCAGGCTGAGGTCATCTTCAACGACCAGAATGTTTTTGTCCTCTTTCATAGGGTTGGCGGTATTTCGTCTTTTCTACTTTTTCAAGGCTGGTAAAGCCAGTTCAAACTGGCTCCCCTTGCCTATCTCACTAATGACCCGGACCATACCTTTGTGCATTTCGACGATCCGCTTGACGTAGGAAAGCCCCAGGCCGAACCCCTTTTCCATTCCGGGGTTACCGTAGGAGAGGCGCCGGAATTTTTTAAAAATAAAGGATTTTCCCTCCGGGCTGATACCAACGCCATTGTCCTGAAAGTTGACCAGGATATTTTCCTGGCTTTTGGAGATGGCGATGCGGATCTCCGGCGTGCCCCGGGAGTATTTCAATGCATTATCGATCAGGTTGCGAAAGGCATTGGCGAGGTGGAAGGTGTCTCCCAGAATAAGCGGGCTGGAAATTTCTGAGGTTAACAATATCCGGGCGTTGCTGGCCTGAATACGAACTCCCATGTCTTTAATGGATTGCTGAAGCAGTTTTTCAAGGTCGGCCTCCTCCAGCCTAAGCGCAGAGGCTCCATCTTCGAGCTCAGCCAGGTGCAACACGCGTTCCACCTGCTGCATCATCTGCTGATTTTCCCTTTGAATAACCTGGAAGAAGCGGCTCTCTCCCAGGGCAGGCTGTTCCTTATTGAGCAACCGGGAAGCCAGCGCGATGTTGGTCAAAGGAGTGCGGAATTCATGTGCCATGTGGTTGAAGAATTCCGTGTTCCTTTGTTTGGCCTGCTTCTGGCGAACCAGGGTGTAGTTGGCCAGCAGGAAAACCAGGCTGATGAAGATCAGGATCAGAACGGAAGAGCCGAGCATGAAGCTCATTTTCTCCAGGACATATTCTTCCTTCTCCGGGAAATCAACGCTGAGCAGGTGCTGATTGGATTCCAGGAGTGGCTGCAGGCTGCAACTGTTGGGAGGGATCTCTTCCAACCGGCTGCTCCGGGGCTGTATACCTGCCTGATAATTGAGCGGCAGCTTGTAAAAGTCGAAGGCGTTGTCCAGAGCTTTTTGCATGCTCTGAGAGCCGGCGAGGGCCTCCAGCTCCTGGCAGCAATTCGTTGTCTGGTTTCCCACCAGGGCACAGGAACGCTTTGCTTCTTGTCCGGAGGGGTCTTCTTTGAGGCTTTCCACCGCAGAACAAAGAGCCATGGCCACCTTATTGTTAAACTGTTCCTCGAGCAATGCCCGGGAATGTTGCATCCACCGCGCCTGGAAAAGCACCAGGGCGATCAATGCCAGGCAGGACGCACCAATGATAAGGGTGATTTTGTCGATCTTCATAATGGAAAGCTATAAGCTTTTGAAAATAGCCTGCCCCGACGGATGTCGGGAAGCTTTGTGGTTACAAAGTAAGGAAAAGCAATGTGGCCCTGCCCGTATTTAACAGCTCCTTAACAAGTGCCTAACAACCGGCCTACAGCTTTGCGCGGGGACTTCAAATACCTTTGTAATAACTGGGGAGTTCCGGTGTTCCGGTTTCATGGTATTGTGGTTTTTCGGCCCTAAGCGAAGGCGCTCCGCAACACCATAACACCGAAATACCGCAGCACCTCTAACCATATCATCCGGTAGCTCAGCGGTTCTGAGTGCATGCAAAATCCTGTTATTATGACCTATTGTTCCCGTTGTTTCTATTTGTTGGCCTTTTTCCTGTTTTTCGCTACCACCGGCAGTTTTGGCCAGGCCTCCTGCCAAAAAACTGCTGACAATAGCAGTGCATTGACATTCCTTCAATTTGCCGGCATGGCAAGTGAGTCTCCAGCATGTGTGGCCAGGCCCAGTTGTTCGAAACAAAGCGCCGGCGTGGCCGTGAAAGCGGTGAAAGGAGAAGGTGCTGCCAATGCCTTGAACTGCAATCCTCAAGATTGTGAGCCCTGCCCCATCCGTTGTTGTGTGGGAGCCCCCGGTTGCAGTAAGGCCAAAGCCGCCAGCGCCAAAGGGCAATGCGCTGAAGCAGTGAAGCGGCAATGCCAGCCGGCCGGCAGTAAAAGTAGGGCCGCGACTCTGTAGCAGGGCCATTAGCACTGTTTTAAATAAATCAATTCAAAGGGGCGGCAGGTAGCCGCCTCTGCTTTTTTATTCCCGGAAATAGGCGTACCGGGTTAGTGCTTCCAGGCTCTGTAGTTTTTTCTTTTGTTAAGAGTTTGTTCAGTTTGCGGTGAAGTTGCGGGTGGCTCATAGCGACATCCGCACAAAACTGTGGAATGGTATAATGCGGATCAGAAAGATTATTCTCATTCTAAATCGATATTAAAATGCCAATATGTTTGTTAACAGCAGCACTAAAGAATCTAAGGAGGAAAAGAGGAATTGTACGAAATCCACGGCCCGGCTATAGGATTAGCAACAAAAAATGGTTATCTTATATTTGCATTTTATGAAAGCCCTATATTTTATTGCAGCTCAAAATCAATAAAGCCTATGAAAAATTACCAGAATAAAACAGTCGAAAGCGATTCCCAAAAACGGGAGTTTCAGGGCGCTCCGGTTACCGACTATATGGTAACGGAAAGAGACCTGATCACCTTCAAACCGGATACGGAGATCATGGAAGTCGTGGAGACCCTTCTACAGCATAAAATCACCGGCGCCCCGGTTCTAAACGATAAAAAGGAGTTGGTGGGCCTGATCGACGATAAAGATTGCCTGAAGGTCTTATTCGGCAGCACTTACCACAATCAGCCTGTGGCTAAGAACACTGCCGCCCACTTCATGTCCAATGTCATGAAGACGATTTCTGTTCATTCTGATATTTACGATGTGGCCGACGTATTTTTGGAATCCGCGTATAAAAGATTGCTAATAGTTGACGACGATGACAAATTAGTAGGGCAGATCAGCCGGCAAGATATTTTGCAGGCCATCCATGACCTGAACACCCACGCCAGGTGAGGGGAGGATTTCCTGTTCTGTGAAATGCCGGGTTGGCGGTAACCGATAAGGAAGCGGCCTTCGCTATTCAGTAGTTACCACCGCTTCTACCTTTTCTCTGATCTTATCCAACGTTTCATGTGCCTCTCTCAGGCTCCTCACATGGTCTTTCACCAGGATAAAATACTTATTGGATTGCTTGAAACTCAAGCCACGGTGGCGCCCCTCTTTATTGACAAAGTCGAGTATGTTCTGAAAGAGCCGGCTCTCGTAGAAGGGCGACTGAGGATTGTCGACAAAGTAGCAGCGCAGCTTGTCGTTTTTGAGGATGAGGCGCTCGAAGCCGAGCTCTTTGCAGACCCATCGCAGGCGAAGGCCCTCAAATAGTTCGGCCACCTGTGGCGGGATGCGGCCGAAGCGGTCGCGCAGCTTGGCCTCGAAAGCTTCCAGTTCCTCCTCTGTTTCCAGGCTGTCCAGTTCAGTGTACAGGCTAAGCCGCTCCGATATGCTGCTGACGTATTCATCGGGAATGAGCATTTCCACATCGGTATCGATCTGCACATCCCGTACATACTGCGGGTTTTTCGCCAATTCCTCCTTAAAGAGTTCTTTAAATTCAGTTTCCTTCAATTCGTGAATGGCTTCCTCCAGGATTTTCTGGTAGGTTTCGTAGCCAATATCGGAAATGAAACCGCTCTGCTCAGCCCCCAGCAGGTTGCCGGCGCCCCGGATGTCCATATCGCGCATGGCGATATGGAAACCGCTGCCCAGGTCGGAGAACTCTTCCAGCGTCTTCAGGCGCTTGCGCGCTTCGGCGGTCAGGGAGGACATGGGCGGGCTGAAGAGGTAACAGAAGGCCTTTTGGTTGGAACGGCCCACCCGGCCCCGCAACTGGTGGAGGTCGCTCATGCCAAACTGATGGGCATTATTGATGATGATGGTGTTGGCGTTGGGAATGTCCAGTCCGGTCTCGATGATGTTCGTACAAACCAAAACATCATAACGGCCGTCGATGAAATGGACCAGCGTCTTTTCCAGAGAGTCGGCTTCCATCTGCCCATGAGCGGTGGCGATCTCCACATCCGGGCACATGCGGCGCACCATAGCGGCGATATCCGGCAGGGTCTTCACCCGGTTGTGAACAAAAAACACCTGCCCTCCCCGGTTCACCTCGTAATAAATGGCCTCCTTGACGATCTCCTCGTTAAAAATGCGGACCTCCGTATGAATGGGTTGCCGGTTGGGCGGCGGGGTACGAATGATCGACAGGTCGCGGGCGGCCATCAGGGAGAACTGCAGGGTACGCGGAATGGGCGTGGCAGTCAGCGTGAGGGTATCGACATTGACCTTGATGTTGCGCAGCTTTTCTTTGGCCGCTACCCCGAATTTTTGCTCCTCATCGATGATGAGCAGTCCCAGGTCTTTGAAGCCTGCCTTTTTATTCAGCAGGCCATGGGTGCCGATGACGAGGTCCAGCTCCCCTGCTTTTAATTTACTGAATATCTCGTTGCGTTGGGCTGTGGTCCGAAAGCGATTGATATAGTCGACACTGGCCCCAAATTCTTCCAGCCGTTCTTTGAAGGTGCGATAATGTTGCAACGCCAGGATGGTGGTGGGGACGAGTACCGCCACCTGCTTGCCCCCCACAATAGCCTTAAAGGCGGCGCGAACGGCGACTTCTGTTTTGCCAAAACCCACATCTCCGCAGATGAGCCGGTCCATTGGGCTGGACTTCGTCATATCCTCTTTGACGTCATTGGTAGCTTTGAGCTGGTCGGGTGTATCTTCGTAAATAAAGGAAGCTTCCAGTTCGTTTTGCAAGTAACCGTCGGGTGGAAAGGCAAAGCCTTCAGAGGCTTTGCGCTTGGCATACAACTTGATCAGCTCTGTGGCGATGTCTTTGACCTTTTTCTTGGTGCGCCGCTTGAGGTTCTTCCAGGCTTCGGAGCCCAGCTTGTCCACTTTGGGCGCCGTGCCTTCCTTGCCGACGTATTTGGTGATCTTGTGCAGGGAGTTGATGCTGACGTAAAGGAGGTCGTTATTCTTATAAATGAGCCGGACGGACTCCTGCACATGTCCGTTGATGTCGATCTTTTCCAGGCCGGAGTAGCGCCCGACGCCGTGGTCGATATGGGTGACGTAGTCGCCCGGTGTCAGTTCGCGCAACATGCGCAGGTTGAGAGCCTGGTCTTTGGTGAAGCCCTGCTTGAGTTTGTAGCGGTGGAAGCGCTGGAAGATCTGATGGTCGGTATAGCAGGCTACTTTCAGGCCGAGGTCGATAAAGCCTTCATGGATCGACTTGGCGATGGGGTGGAAATGCACATCGGCGTTCAGGTCTTCAAAAATAGAATAGAAGCGCTCGATCTGTTTGGGGTTCTCGGCGAAGAGGTAGTTTTCAAGTCCACTGCCCGTATTTTCATTAAGGTTTCGGATCAGCAGGGCGAAGTTCTTGTTAAAACTGGGCTGAGGGCGGGTGGCATAGGCGACCTGCTCTTTAAGCTCGATAGGCTGTATGCTGTCTGTCAGGCAGAGGATAGAGAATTGCTCTACATCTTCAATGATGTCATTGGGGCGGATAAACGCCCGGTCGCGGAAGATCTCTTTCAGGTCTTCCTCCTGCACCAGGCGAAGGGCTTTGGCGAATTCATCCGCTTTTTCAAAACACTGGGTCAGCTTGTCGAGCAGGACCTGGAAATCCTTGACCCAGATGGCGGTTTTCTCCGGCAGGATGCGCAGCATGGACACTTTCTGGTCCTGAGAGAATTTGGTGTTGATATTGGGAATAATGGATACCCTTGCGATATTTTGTACAGAAAGCTGCGTGTTGGGGTTGAAGGTCCGGATGCTTTCCACCTCCTCGTCGAATAATTCGATGCGGTAGGGATACTCATTGCCAAAGGAAAAAATATCAATAATGCCACCCCGGATGGAAAACTGCCCGGGTTCATAAACGAAATCCTCGCGGGCAAAGCCGTATTCCACCAACACTTCGATCAGGAAATCCACGTCGAGCTCTTCCCCTTTGGAAATGTCGATCCGCTGTTCGTTGAGCACTTCGGGAGCCACTACCTTTTCAAACATTGCCTCCGGGTAAGTGACGATGATCTCCCCGGAAGCCGGCGAGTTGACGATCTTGTTGATCGTCTCGGTGCGCTGCAGGGCGTTGGTGTTATTGAGTTCTTCGAAGTGCATCGGCCGCTTGAAGGAATCGGGAAAAAAACGGACGGATTTCTTGTCGAGCAGGTTGGCGAGGTTATTTTGGATGTAAGCGGCCTCTTCTTTATCGTTGGCGATGAGCAGGTGGCTCTGCGGAGCGGCCAGGTAGGTTCCGGCCAGGACAAAGGACTCCTGGGCGCCAACCATGCCGGTGAGTTTCAGCCGGGCGGGCGTTTCGGCCTGAAGGGCCTGCACAATGCGCTGGGTGCGCTCCTCCTCGCGGTACAGCTGCAGGAGCTGTTCAAGGTTATTATTCACGGGTGCAAAGATAATATTGTTTGTTGACAAATCGTGCCAGGGCCTTCCGGGAACCAGGTGCGATTTGTCAAAAAAGGAAACGGTACGATTGGGAAACAGTTATTGGCAGTCATAGTTTACCGTAACTTACTTCACAGAACGCTTCGGCCAAATACCCTTATCTTTGCCCATAAAAATCGAACAATGAAACAGTTGCTTTTTCTTCTTTTCTTATCCTCCGCATTCCTGGCCTCCTGTCAGCAGGCGGGTACCGGTAATGCTTCCAGCGAAGCCATTGCAGCCAAGGCCGATGTTGTAGCGGTCAACAAAGTCTTGCCGCTGGAAGCCTACAAAACCAAGATGAGTGAGCTCGGTGCAAATCGACAGCTCATCGATGTGCGCACGCCGGAAGAATATAGCCAGGGACACATAGACGGGGCGGTGAATATCAATTTCTACGATGACGACTTTGCTCAACAACTGGAGCAGAAGCTCCAAAAAGAAAAGCCGGTGATGCTGTACTGCCGTTCCGGTAGCCGAAGCGCTCAATCTGCTGAGCAATTAAAGGCGCTGGGCTTTAAAGAAGTGTACGACCTGGAAGGTGGATTTATGGCCTGGAAATAACCAATATCTTTTTTTGTTGAAGCATTGGCCTACTATCCGCAAAAAAAGTTAAACAAATTGCCAGACTTGATGTTGATTCCATGTGTTTTAAAAATTTAAATCAACAGCAAGTTTGGCAAAGAAAATTGTCGTCATCGGTTCCGGCTTCTCGGGCCTCTCCGCCGCCTCTAACCTGGCGCAGAAGGGGTACGATGTAACCATATTGGAGAAGAATGATATCCCCGGGGGGCGCGCCCGAAAGTTTGAGACGGAGGGCTTCCTCTTTGACATGGGCCCCAGCTGGTATTGGATGCCGGATGTATTCGAACAGTACTTCGCGCAGTTCGGTAAAAAACCTTCCGATTATTACGAGCTGAAGCGGCTCGACCCTTCCTATAGTATTTTTTTCGGTAAGAATGATGTGATGGAGGTGCCCGCCAGTATGGCCGAGCTCGAGGCTATGTTCGAACGCTATGAGCCGGGCAGCAGCCAACATCTGCGAAAGTTCCTGAACGAAGCACAGTATAAATATGAGGTGGGGATGAAGGAGTTTGTCCACAAGCCCGGCCACTCGATTATGGAGTTTGCCGACCTGCGGGTCGTCGCCAGCCTCTTCCGCCTGCAGATGTTCACCTCGATGTCTTCCTATGTGCGGAAGCTTTTCAAAAATGAAAAGTTGATCCAGTTGCTGGAGTTCCCCGTTCTTTTTCTTGGCGCTACCCCGGAAAACACCCCGGCCATGTATAGCCTGATGAATTACGCCGATATGGCGCTGGGCACCTGGTACCCCATGGGAGGGATGCATAAGATCATCGAAGGGATGGTCAGCCTGGCGGAGGAGCTGGGCGTAAAGATACACCTCAACCAGGAAGTGAAGCAGATCTATGTACCCAATGGGCATGCCTCCAAGGTGATCACTCAGGATGCAGAATACGCTGCGGATATCGTAGTGGGCGGCGCAGACTACCATCATGTCGAGCAACACCTGCTGCAACCCGAACACCGCACCTATACCGAACGTTACTGGGATAAACGCACCATGGCGCCTTCTTCCCTGCTTTTCTACCTCGGCATTGACAAAAAGCTGAAGAACCTGCATCATCACAATCTCTTCTTCGACGCTGATTTCAAGCGGCATGCCGTAGAGATTTATGACAATCCAAAGTGGCCGGCGGAACCACTGTTCTACGTCTGCGCCCCTTCCGTTACCGACTCTAGTGTAGCGCCTGAAGGTTGTGAGAATCTCTTCGTCCTGATTCCATTAGCCCCAGGCCTGGAAGACAACCAAGAGCAGCGCGAAAAATACTTTGATATTGTCATGGACCGATTGGAAAGCCTGACGGAGCAGGACATTCGCAATCATATTGTATACAAGCGGTCATTCGCACACGAGGATTTCGAAAAGGATTACCACGCTTACAAGGGCAA
>JAGQXQ010000140.1:0-2939 GCA_020436535.1 Phaeodactylibacter sp. | reverse complement strand
CAGGAGCAGGATAAATACCTTAATCAAAGACAAACCGATAAAGCTATGATGGAATTGTATAACCAGGTCTGCGGAGAGTGCAGCCAGCACATCACCCAGCGCTACAGCACCTCCTTTTCCATGGGAATCCGGGTCTTTGACCAGCGTTTCCGCCCCCCCATCTATGCAGTCTATGGCTTTGTCCGCTTTGCGGACGAAATCGTGGACACCTTCCACAACTTTCCCAAGGCAAAGCTATTACAACGGTTCCGTGAAGATACGTACCGCGCCATTGAGGAGGGGATCAGCCTCAATCCAGTGCTCCATACTTTCCAGGAGGCGGTGCGCCGGTATGGCATAGAAAGAGAACTGATCGATGCTTTTATGGATAGCATGGAGATGGACCTCCATCACGACCGCTACCACGACAGTTTGTATAAACAGTATATTTACGGTTCAGCGGAAGTCGTTGGCCTGATGTGCCTGCGCGTATTCTGCGAGGGCGACGACGCCATGTACCAACGCCTGAAAGCGCCGGCCTGCAGCCTGGGTTCTGCCTTCCAGAAGATCAACTTCCTGCGCGATATGAAGAGCGATTTCGACGAGCGGGGCCGGGTGTATTTCCCCGGGGTCGATTTCACGCGCTTCACCAATGAAGATAAGATCGAAATAGAAGCCGATATCAAAAAGGACTTCGACGACGCCTATAAGGGCATCGTTCAGCTGCCCAAGGGCGCCCGTTTTGGCGTATACCTGGCCTACATTTACTACATCAACTTGTTCCAGAAAATCAAAAATGCCCCTGCCGCCCGCGTGACGGAAGAGCGCATACGGGTTCCGAACCGGAGGAAAGCGTTGCTGCTGTTCAGCTCAGCGCTGCGCAACAGCCTCAATTTATTGTAGGTTTATAGTAAGAGCATGTTTGGAGGCCGAAGAGATGGACTGAATAGGTTCCTAAATCTATTATATGAAAACATCAGCCACTGTAAAGAAGAGGGATACCCAACAGGATTCAGGCAAGCTACTCAAAGTTGCACTTACTGCACTTCCCCTGCTTCTCGTCGGTATACAGTGGTTGGCCGACGGCGTACGCCCCAACAACCTTCTGCTGGAGGTACCCAAGGTGCAGCTTCTTCCCTGGCTGGAGACCCCCTGGGCCTATTTCTACCTTCACCTTTTCACCTTCGTACCGATTTTTGTCCTCAGCTTCGACAAAAATGTCCATTATTATAAGAAGTGGAAGCCCCTGCTGCCCGCCATTGCCATTGTAGGCGCCGTATTTATCCTCTGGGACGTCTTTTTCACGGTAACAGGCGTATGGGGGTTTAACGAACGCTATTTCGCTGGTTTCACCTTCTTGAGCTTACCGGTTGAAGAGTGGTTGTTCTTCTTTACGGTGCCCTTCGCCTGCGTATTCATCTACGAATGCCTCAACTTCTACATCCAGCCGGACCTGCTGGCCCGGATAGAACGGCCGCTGACCCTGACTCTGATCGTCGTTTTCCTGGCGGCTGGTTTCCTTTCCTGGGGGCGCCTCTACAGTAGCACCACTTTCCTCCTGGCGGGCTTCTTCGTCCTATACCATTTCCTTTTCCTCGACGGCTCTTATCGCAGCCGCTTCTACCTGGCCTTTCTGGTGAGTTTGCTGCCCTTCCTCCTTGTAAACGGAGTCCTGACCGGTGGCTACACCGAGCAACCGGTAGTGATCTACAATCCGGAAGAGTATCTCGGCCTACGCATTACTTCCGTCCCTTTGGATGATGCGGTGTATGGGTTTCTGCTATTATTTGGGGTAGTGACGTTGTATGAATCTTTTAGGAAAGGTAGTTCGCAACCCAAATCCTAAACGTCCTTTTTGATTACAGGATCGGAGGCCTTTTAATTGCTTTCGAATAGCGCTTTACGCAAAAGGTTCTCTGGAGTTAGTATAAGTGCGTATTTCACCAGGGAACTCTTGTTGCATTTAGCCCGTTAATTTCTTACCTTTGCAAGCGCTTCGAAAGCGAAGTATATTTGATGTTTTTACGGTCCCATAGCTCAGCTGGTTAGAGCACCTGACTCATAATCAGGGGGTCCTTGGTTCGAGCCCAAGTGGGACCACGAATTTCGGTTCTCTACGGTGCGTAATGGTTCGTTTCGCACCGTTTTTTTATGGATTTAGTGCATTTTTGGTGCAAAAATGAGCAGCTTAAGTGCAGAACCACTTCTACTATTTCTTCCCTTCAGTTAGCCTTTTTCTTGTTTCAGCTTCCTCTCCAAGTTCAACGAATTAGGGAGTTCCATTATATTTCAAGCTTTACGAACAACATGAACAACGAACGTATGTGCCATGGAGGAGCAAACATGGCTCTTCAAGCTATTGAAAATGTTAGTAGATGTTTGAGTCATCTGATATTTAAATGGCGGCTTGATCCCGTGAAGACTTGATAGAAATAAATTAAAATGTTTTATCTTGGGTTTGTATTTGAATAAATATGTTTCGAAAGGAAGGATGGGGTCAGGTTGCATATTGATTAATGCTATATAATACACTATGGATTTTAGAAAATTAGTGCAGGCTATCGAGGACACTCACCAGATTTTTCAACGGAGGACAGTAACTGTAATCAATCAGAACCTGGTGCTTCGAAACTGGCTATTTGGTTTTTATATTGTAGAGTTCGAACAAAATGGCAAAGATTATGCCCGGCACGGGGAGCGTTTATTGTATACCTTATCTGATGAGTTGAAGCAACTTGGTTTGGCGGGAGTATCTTATACCAATTTAACTTTGTTCAGGAAGTTCTACTTGTCGTACCCACAATTCACATTATTTGCAAAGGATGTACCCGGAATAGACAGTGCGGCTGTAAATCTTCAGACACTGTCTGAAGATTTAGAATGGAGTATCCCCCCAGAGAAATTATTGAACCACTTATCATTTTCGCACTTCATTGAACTCATCAAGGTGGAAAGCCCAA
>JAGQXQ010000611.1:5282-15748 GCA_020436535.1 Phaeodactylibacter sp. | reverse complement strand
TCCTGGACGATGCCCTGGTACGCCGTAATTTTATGCTCAACGGACAGGACAGCATTGTCTACGACGGCGAACTCAGCCAGGTGCAGGCCGTACAGAACGCCGCCCGGGCTACTGTCTGGGGCCTACAAGCGGGGCTGGAGGCCAAACTGCCCGCCGGATTCGGCTTCTCCGCCCGCTTCAACTACCAGAAGGGGGAAGAAGAACTGGACGACGGCTCCACCAGCACATTACGGCACGCCGCACCCTGGTTTGGAGTCACCCGGCTGAAATACACCACCGGCCGCCTCCGGCTGGAACTCAACGCCTTCCTCAATGGCGAAGTACCCTACGAGGATATGCCTCAGGAAGAACGAAGCAAGGACTACCTCTACGCGGTGGACGACAGCGGCAACCCCTATGCTCCGGCCTGGTATACACTCAACTTCCGCGCGATGTACCAGCTGACGGACTACTTTTCCATTACCGCTGGGCTGGAGAACATTACGGACCGGCGATACCGGCCATATTCGTCGGGACTGGCAGGAGCGGGGAGGAATCTGGTACTGGCGGTGAGGGGGAGTTTTTGAAGGGGCAACCTGCGCTGCCTCGTATATTTTATTTAAAGATGGCCTAAGGCTCTCTAATATCAGGCATCCCAGCAATTTCTAGTGCAAAGTATACACGTCGTCTATTCCAGTTGAATTTCAAACTCTAAAGCCAAAGCGTGATAAAGTTCATTGAAAGAATTGAAAACCTGAATGGCGAAATCGATCCACTAAATATGGATTATGATCCTCACAAAATCGAAGAGATCATTTCCATTCCTGCGGCGTCACCCCAAACTCCTTTTTAAAGACTCTGCTGAAATAAGCAGGATCTTTAAAACCGGTACTATAAGCAACCTCATGTATACTCGTTTCCGGATCCTGTAACAGCAATTTGGCTTTATGCAATCGGATATGGCGGATAAACTGATTGGGCGTCAGCCCGGTCAATGCCGTTATTTTACGGAGTAATTGGGAATGGCTCATCGCCACTTCGTGGCAAAACTGTTCTACCGTAAAATCAAAATCTTCCAGGTGTGCTTCCACCACTTCCCGGAGCTTTAAGACAAATTGATTTTCTTTCGCAGGGGCTTGTGGCGTATCTACAGTACTATTTTCTGGTGCATTCGACCCTGCTATGGACAAATAGTGCTTTTGCAGGTTTTCTCGTAATTCGAGCAAATTTTTAATGCGGGCCAATAACTCTTTTTTATGAAAGGGTTTAGCCAAATAGGCATCGGCCCCTTGCTCCAAACCTGTTATTTTGCTTTCCATATCCGCTTTGGCCGTAAGCATGATGATCGGGATGTGGCTGGTACGATCATCCGTTTTCAAGGTATGGCAGACTTCGAATCCATCTTTGACGGGCATCATGACATCCGTGATAATCAGATCAGGAATGTTTTCGAGGGCGATGTCTAGGCCTTCCTGCCCATCTTTCCCGACCTGGATGTTGTATTGGCCTTGCAGGCAAGAAGCAGTATAAGCAACTACGTCGGGGTTATCTTCTACCAGCAGAACCATTGGTTTCGTGACCGCAAGCATAGTTTCAGATGCTTCCTTTTCAGATGATGTAGAAATATTGGCATCGTTTACCCCGGCTAAACCAGCTGCTTCGTATTGAAAGGTAGGTGCCGGCGTCTGCCCTTCCGGTGCAACATTACTGATCGGCAGCAAAACGGTAAATTCCGTTTCTTTACCCACTTTACTGCGAACCGAAATATCGCCCTTCATCAATTTGACCAATTCTTTGACCAGTGCCAAACCAATACCGGAACCTTCTCCCACCCGGGTAGTAGAATCATCCACCTGATAAAAACGATCGAAGACGTAGGGCAACTGATCTTCCGGAATACCTGCTCCGGTATTTTTTACTTTGATTTGCAGCAGCGAACCTTTTTCGGGGCTCTCTTTTTCGGCAACCGCTCGGACCAGGACGTGAATATGCCCTTCCGCCGGCGTGAACTTGACGGCATTCGACAAGAGGTTGGTCATAATCTGCTGTACTTTTTCCGGATCAAAATCCATGATCAAACTCCCACCTTCTTCGTGGAAATGGACTTGTATCTTTTTGCTTTCCGCAAAGGAGTGGATACTTTCTACCAGGTATTTCAGATAGGTGATGATGTCCCCTTGTTGGTTGTGTAGGCTCATTTTTCCACTTTCCAGTTTGGTGAGATCCAATATCTGGTTGACCAGTTCTAACAACCTGTTGGTATTTCTTCTGATCATCGATAAACCTTCTCTGAACCAGTCTTTTGGATTTTCTTCCATCTGATCGGTCATACCGCTGATAACCGTGAGCGGTGTGCGAAACTCGTGGGTGATATTGGTGTACAGGCGATTTTTAACCGCATCCAGTTCTTTCAGTCGGCCGGCTTCTGCCTGGTGTAAGTTGCGCTTCAACTGAAAACGGTAAATGCTATAGATCAATGCCATTCCAGCTAGAAAATACATGCTGTAAGCCCACCAGGTGGCCCACCAGGGAGGGCTTATGGTGAAACTTGCAAAAACCTTCGGCTCACTCCACACGCCATAACTATTCGCCGCTTTCAGTAAAAAAGCGTATTCACCAGCTGGTAAGTTGTTATAGAATGCTTTTCGGTTGTTACCTACTGTACGCCATTCCTGGTCATAGTGTTCGAGCTTGTAGGCATATTGATTGGCCTCCGGATTATCATAATGAATGGCTTTGTATTCGAAGGAAAGAGAGTTTTGCCGGTAATTTAATGAGAGATCTTGCACGGTGGATTCCACGAAACCGGGAGCCAATGCGGGCATATTGCGAATGGATTGATCACTTATTTTAAAATCGGCCAGGTAAACCTTGGGGGCAATAGACCAGGCTGAAATATCTTCCGGACGGAAATAAGTGATATTAGCAAAAGCCCCGAATACAAAGTATCCGTCAGCCGTTTTAAAACAAGAGCCTTGCCCAAACGACATATCCTTAAGACCATCCTTTTGTGAGAAATTGACAAACGTTTCCTCTTTACTATTGAACTTGGCAATTCCTTTCTGGGTGCTGAGCCATAATTCCCCGCTGTTTTCATCGGCTAGAATGCCGATAATTTGCATGGAAGACAAGCCATCATCCTGCGTGTAGGTTTTTAACTCCTTCGTTATAAGATTGTATTTGGATAGTCCCCCTTGCCGGGCACCGATCCACAAAACACGGTCGTCATCTTCGTAGAGCGTATTGATGTCCTGTGAAAACACGACCTCCCCATTTTCTTTATCGTATAAATACCTTTCTATCTTATCTTTTTCATAATCGTAGTGAAATAGTCCATAATAGGTTATTATCCAGATATTGCCATTTTTACTCTCATATATGGTCTTAATGCGATTACTGGAAGCATTAGTATTGGGGAAAGAGGTCAGGTCGAAATGCCTTAGTTGTTGCTCGTCCTTCCATTGCAAATAAAGCCCCTGGTCAGAGCACCACCACAGATTTTGCCGACTATCTTTTACCATTTTCCACCTTTGAGTAACAGCAGGTAGGGAATCAAATAAGCTCGGGCTTGAACGGATCACCCCATTTTCAAAAACGGCAAGACCTTGATCGGAATTAATGAGATATTTCTCTTGTTCTAAAGCGCCCAGGATGTGAACATTGGATAATCCAGGAAAAAGGCTATCGAAGGAATATTCCAGCATTTCTCCTTTGCTAAAATCTAATTGATTGATGGCGTGATAGGAGGAGTGGCTTGAGTACATCAACACGCTACTGTCTTTATGCGCAAAGAAATCATACTGATTCCAGTCAGTAGGGCCGTCAATTGATATCCGGCCTAAGGGTAAAGTTTTAAACAGGCTACTGGGGTTATATTTATAGAATATACCATCTCTACCGCACAGCCATATATTGCCAAAAACATCCTCATGTATAGAATATATTCTTTGATTTGGCGCCTTATCTTCTGCAAAAACCCAGGACGTATTGGTGGTAGGGTTGTAGCGTAATACGCCCTTATGCGAACCGATATACAAATTGCCCTTTTTGTCAAAATACATAGACCAATAGAGCGCATATGCATTCCTGATCAGATGGGGAATGTCATAGGCAAAAGTTGGCGGCAATAGGTGTAATTCCAGCTTTTGAGTTTTAGGATCGAAGGAATAAAGCTCAGCTTGGTTAGTAGTAAGCCAAATGACACCTTTCGAGTCGTTTTTAATATCCGTATAAAGACGATTTGGCACCACTTCTTTGCCTCCATTTTCATGATTGTTGATAAAGTAGTTGGGTAAGCCGGTTACTTTATGAAATACCTTATTTTCATCAATCCTGAAAAGTCCGTCATGGTTTAATGCCCAAACGTTATGGTCGGGCCCCATCGCGAGTTTAAATACGTTTTTTAGTTCATAACCATTTTGGGATGCAAGCTTCTTTATTTTTTGATCCTTGGCATCAAAGTACAACAAGGTCTGCGGGGACGGAAACCCGGAAATGTTATAGGTCGCAAAAAAAATATTCCCAAAGTCATCTACCAGATTGTCAAAAGGTACTATTGCTCCAGGGTTTTCATCATCGTAAATATCCCTAAGATCGTAAGAAGTGAAGGAATTGGTGCCTGGCGTGTATTTGAAAATCATATTGACGGAACCTATCCATAAGTCGCCGGCCTGATCTTCAATAATCGAAGAGGTCACATGGTTTGAACCGATGCTCTTGGAGTCATTTGGATTATGAAAGAAATACTCAAAATCATATCCATCAAACTTAATCAAGCCGTCACTTGAAGATATCCACACATTCCCTGCTTTATCTCCGTACAAGTAGTATAGGTAAAGGCCTCCAAGTTGATCATACCTGGTGAGGTTGTCGGCATCAAGATACTTTACGTCCTGGGCATTCGCATTTTCCCCGCTCAGCGCTATAAAAAGCACCAGGACGCAGATAGTAGATTTAAGTATGTTTTCCCACATTGAAGATCATTTTTCTTGATTTGGGCAGCAAGCACCAGCCTTTGACGATTATGTCCAAGCTTTGGCGAATTTGTCCTGGCCTTTGATGAATCTATCCAAGCTCCTGACGAATCTGTCTTATCTGCTTTTACTCATTTGTCTCACCTTTGTATTATCAGAAAGTTACAACATTTCAAAGCAAAAACAACATCGTATTTCTGAATCCCATATAGGACATTTTTAAAATCTAATCATAAACGCCATGCAACCGAAACCCAGGCTGCTCCTCTTATGGGGCATGATCCTCCTATGGATGAATTTATCCGCTCAAAGTGCACAACTTAATGGCCATGTATTTGAATCGCAGGACCAATCCCTGGCCTACGCCAATGTGCTCCTGCACGCTCACCCGGATTCCAGCCTGGTAAAAGCAGAGGTCACCGATGAAAACGGAACCTTCCAAATGGCCGGTTTGCCGGCGGGCGATTATTGGTTGGAGATCTCCTTCGTGGGCCTGCCTACGCTTAAGGAAGACGTCAGTCTGCGTCCGGAAGAGCACAAGCAACTTGCCTCATTGATCATGCCGGAAGCCGGCGGAACGGATCTGGCACAGGTAACGGTGGCCGCCAGGCGCCCCTTATTGGAGTTGAAGAACGACAAAATGATCTTCAATGTAGAAAACAGCATCAATGCCATCGGGAACAACGGCCTTGAATTACTGCGCAAAGCCCCGGGTGTTTTGATCGATAATAACAACAATATTACGATGCTCGGCCGCGCCGGTGTCCGCATTTTTATCAACGGTAAACCGTCCCCCTTGCGTGGTAACCAATTGACATCCTATCTCGAATCGTTGCAGAGCACCAGTATAGACGCCATCGAGATCATTACCAACCCAGGTTCCAGGTACGAGGCGGAGGGGAATGCCGGCATTATCAACATCCGCATGAAAAAAGACGCAGGCCTGGGCGCCAATGGGAATTTCACGGCAGGCTATCAGGTGGGAAAAAGGCCGGCCTACCATGCGGGCCTATCCACTAATTTTCGCAATAAATGGATGAATGCTTACGGGAGTTACTCCATCAATAAAGGGTATTATATCGGTAGGCTGCTCATTGATCGCCGTCAGCATAATTTCACTTTGGATCAACGAAATAGTGACCACGGTAGTAGTCAACCCCAAAATTTCCGGTTTGGGACGGACTTTTATCTTAGCGAAAAAAGTACGCTGGGCGTCTTGGTAGAAGGAGGTTTAAATGCTTTTGACTCCAATGTCCGGGCGCGCACGATTTTAGGAACACAAGGGGAAAATGTTCCGGATAGTCTGCTTCTAGCTCAACAAAATGGCATTGGATCAAGTGCTAATATCAGTTATAACCTCAATTATCTCTGGCAGATCAATAAAGAGGCTGCTCTGAGTATAGATGCCAATTACGGGAATTTCACTTTTGAACGAACCGAATTTCAACCCAACTATTATACGGATATCACCGAGACCAATATCCTTAGCCAGAATATCAATGAAACCGTTGCTCCCAATGATATTGACATCAAAGCCCTAAAGGTGGATTATGACGCTCCCCTGGGTAAAGGGACGTTCGGAGCGGGCCTCAAGCTTTCGCAGGTCAATACCAAAAACAACTTCCAGTTTTACAATATTCAGGATGACGAACGGGTGGTTGATGAAAACAGGACCAATGAATTCTTCTATAAAGAACACGTCAACGCTGCCTACTTCAATTACAGCCGGAAGCTGGACAAAGTTCTTAATTTTCAACTCGGCCTACGGGTGGAGGAGACCCGGTCCGACGGTCAATTAGAAGCCTTAAAGCCGGTCAATGACGACCGTGTCCGAAGATCCTATTTCAACTGGTTTCCATCCGCCAGTCTGAATATTACCGCCAGTGATAACCATCAATTACAATTGTCTTACAGCCGGCGCATTAACCGTCCGTCCTACCAATCCCTCAATCCTTTTACCTGGCAGTTGGACGAACTGACTTTTCATCGGGGTAACCCTTTCTTACAACCCGAATATTCCAACATTTATCAGATCAGGCACTCTTTCAAATTCAAATTGAATACGACCCTGAGCTATAGCCATACCACCGAAATGATGGCCTTGCAGGCGCAGGCTGGTGAAGGTAAAATTGGCTTCCGCACCTGGATTAATTTACCGGAGCAACATAATTACAGCATTAATGTCGCAGCTCCCACTTCCATCACAGATTCATGGAGCAGCTTCGTCAGCCTGACTGCCTACTATCGTCAAAACAAAGGGGATTTTGGGGAAGGCAAAGTCATTGATCTCCAGGCAAAGGCCGTGAATCTGTATACCCAGCAAACGGTGAAATTAGGAAAAGGACTATCCTTTGAATTATCCGGGTTCTACAATTCGCCTACTATTCATCAAGCCAATTCACGGGTCAAAAGCCAATGGAGTACCGACCTGGGCCTGAAAATAGAGGTGTTACAAGGGAATGGAAACCTGACCCTGGCCCTCAGCGATGTCTTTAAGACACAGCGCTGGACCGGAGAAATTGACTTCGGCGGTGCCAATATAACCCTGGATTCTACCTGGGACAGCCGCCGGCTAAAAGTTAATTTCTCGTATTTATTCGGCAATCAAAAAGTCAAAAAAGCCCGCAACCGGAAAACGGGGCTGGACGAGGAGAAGAGGCGGACAAAATAGCAATAGTCCAGATATCATTTTCTATTCATTCAATAATTAATCAATCAATCATGAAAACACGAATCAGCAAATTGATCCTTATTACCTTTTTACTGGGTGTCGTCTTTTTACTGCATAGCTGTGGGGAAACGGCTGCGTCAACCAATCCGACCGCCCCCACCGAAACACCCGACGTAATCTCTGCCGCTGAGGAATATGCGGACGTGATCAACGAATCGCTCAAGGCGGCCACCAAATTTGATTTTGACGGCATGCACCAACATTATGCAGCCGATGCGGTGCATTACTGGCCGGACGGTACTATCGAGACCCGTACCAGTATCACCGGCAAAGCGGAAATGGTAGCCTGGTGGAAAAAATGGCAGGCCACCTCGGGTATTGAAAAAATGGAGATATCCAACATTAACCTGGTTCCGCTACAAGTCAATAAACCCCTCAAATATTACAATATCATGGGCACGGTCGTACTGGCTTATTTTGACAACCTGATGGTATACAATGGTCAACCGGTCAGCGTCAGGATGCATTGGGCCTATGCCTTTAACGATGACAAGAAAATCACTGCGGTCTTTAGCTATTATGATCGCTCGGGTATCATTGAAACGGTGAAAGCCAATTTGATTAAAAGTGGGGCGGTAGATAAATGATAACCATCCTCGGAAGACTTTCTGCAAAAGCTGGTTATCAATATTTCTTTCTTAATCTTAAAGTTTAAAAAAATGAATAAATTATTTTTGCCTCTACTTGCAATTATCTTCTTTTTTGGATGTGCTAAGGAAGAAGCAGCTTTGAATGATGCTGAAAAACAGCAAGAATTTCAACTAGATCAATCTCTTTATGTATGGGATTTTAAGTCTCCGGAACTTGAAAAAATACCATTGGATGAGATTGACTTTAGAAACTCCTATCCTGCAAATGATGTTGTATCAAGAATGTCAAATCCAAACTCATTGGCAAATGGGTATATTAATTCACAAGGAGGAACAGAAGTTCATTTTTCTGCCGTTCAAAACCAGGGTGGCATACTACGGTCACGTGTTTGCAACTGGAAATACTAATATCCGGTTAGATATTGAGTGGCTGAATTTCAAGGAATAAAGCTTGAAGAAGATGACGTCTTCCCTAAAAACGTGCACGCTTTGCACTAGAAATTGCTGTCGTTTCCCTTCATGAACTTGGGAAAGCCCTGGAAATGAGCCCCAACTATGGGCGGAGCGAATCAAAAAACTGGCCAGGATAAATCCCAATTCCCTCCAAAATTATTGGTTAATTTAGCGGAATGAAGATCCTGATCATCGAAGACGAACCTGCGCTGGCCAGTTCCATTGAGCAGTATTTGCAGCAAGACGGCTTCTTGTGCGAGGTGGCTCCTACCTTTGATGAGGCCATGCTCAAATCAGGCGCCTACGAATACGATTGTATTCTGGTGGATATCACCCTGCCCGGCGGCAGCGGGCTGGACGTGATCCAGGCGCTGAAAAAGGAGCATTCCAAGGCGGGCATTATCATCATCTCCGCCCGGCATTCGCTGGACGATAAGATCAAAGGCCTGGAGATCGGTTCCGATGATTACCTGGCCAAGCCTTTCCACCTGTCCGAACTCAATGCCCGCATTAAGGCCCTGCTGCGGCGCAAGCAATTTAACGGAGAGCAACGCATAGAATTTAATGAGATCAGCGTCTTGATGGACAAGCAGGAGGTGCAGGTCAACCAGCGCCCCCTCACCCTGACGCGCTCGGAATATCGTTTGTTGCTCTACTTCCTGGCCAACCGCAACCGGGTGCTGAGTAAGGAAAGCATCGCCGAACACCTGGCGGGGGACCAGGCCGATATGCTCGACAGCCTTGATTTCATCTATTCCCACATCAAGAACCTGCGCAAAAAGCTGGTCCATGCCGGCGCGGAGGACTACATTCAGGCCGTCTATGGCATGGGATACAAATTCGCCGGCCCGTGAAACTACTCCAGGCCACCGGGCGCTATTATTTGCTGTTTTCGCTCTTTCTCTTTGTATTAGGAGGGGGAATACTATATCTGACCCTAAGTTACTTCATCGATATTGAAACCGACGAGCGTTTGCTGGACACTAAACCGGCCCTGAAATTCCAACTGAGCGCAATGGACAGCCTGCCTTCAGTTCTTGTTATCTCGGACGACGTCATCGAAGTAACTCCTCTTACTGAATTTACAGAATATGAGCATTTTTCAGACACCTTAGTATGGGACTCTATTGAGAAAGAGTTCGAACCTTACCGAAAATTCACCTACCACGATAAGATACACGGTGGGCCCTACCGCATTGCACTTAGCCATACCAAGCTCGATAGTGAAGCCCTGATGATGACCAGCTTGTTTGCCGTGCTGGGTATACTGCTCTTGCTGCTATTGGCCATCAACCTGTTCAACCGCTACCTGTCGCTACGGTTGTGGCGCCCTTTTTACCAGACCATCGAGCAAATCAGGGGATTTACGTTCGATAAGGGAGCGCCGCTCTCTCCTCCCCAGACCCGCATCGAAGAATTTGAAGTGCTGAACCATGCCCTCGAGCTGATGACCACTAAAGTGCTCAGTGATTACCGCTCTCTGAAGCAGTTTACTGAAAATGCTTCGCACGAAATACAGACCCCATTAGCCATCATCAGGAGTAAGATCGAGTTACTCATACAGCAGGGCGGCCGGGACGAAAACGAACGGCAGGCTATCCAGTATATCCAGGAAGCAGCCAGCCGCCTTTCCAAGCTCAACACGTCTCTGTTATTGCTGGCGCGCATCGAAAACCGCCAGTACTCGAATCCCCGGGAGCTAAATTTCAAAACCCTCATTGAAAAGAAAACAGACCAACT
>JAGQXQ010000611.1:0-5240 GCA_020436535.1 Phaeodactylibacter sp. | reverse complement strand
AAAATGGACCCTACCCTGGCGGAGGTGCTGCTCAATAACCTCCTGATCAACGCTATCAAACACAATATCCCCGATGGTAATATTGAGATCCACCTGCAAGAACAGCAATTGAGTGTCCGCAATACCGGCCAACCCCTTACAGAAGCTCCGGAAGACTTGTTTGGGCGTTTTCGCAAAGGAACGGATGCCAACCAGTCTCTGGGCCTGGGCCTGGCCATTGTGAGAGAAATCTGCGCCATCTATGGCTTCGAGGCCACCTACTCGTATCAGGATCCCTGGCATGAGCTAACCATCTTCTGGAAGTACTAATCTTTTTGGATATTTGCCAACCCTCTCCAAGTTCTCTCCAAAATCAGTTCCTAATATTGTATTAAATACAATGTTAATCGCCCCCCTTTTGACATACGATTTTGTTTAATTCATTCAATGATCGACCTGTTCCTGGATGATACTAAAACCTGTACAATGAGAACTTTCTTGCTTTTATTTTTTGGGCTGATCCATTCAATATCCTATACGGCTGCCGCTCAACCCGACTCCAACACTGCTGCTTTTGGTATAATAGTGGAAAAGTCTACCGGAGAACCTATGGAGTTTGTGGATGTCGTTTTATATGAGCATGAAGGAGAAACCTTTTTAGATGGAGTGACTACCAATGAAAAAGGGGAATTCAGGTTTTCGGATATAGCGCCCGGCAAATATTATGTACAAACCAACTTCATGGGTTATGAACCCACAAGGTCAAGGATGTTCTCGATCGAAAGCAAAAACCAGGCAGTAGACCTGAAGCAGCTCGCCATCGAGATCAGCGTCAGCTTGCTCGAAGAAGTGGAAGTCACCGCCACGAAGTCAACCTTCAATCTCGGTTTGGACCGAAGAACCTACAATGTGGAAACGGACATTATGGCTCAGACAAGTTCCGCTACCGATATCCTCCAGAATTTGCCGTCGGTAACGGTTGATGTCAATGGACAAGTCAGTTTGAGAGGCACCTCCAATATCACCTATCTCATCAACGGAAAACCCTCCGCCCTCTTGCGGGCAGGCGGCGCCGCCGCCCTGCAGCAGATCCCGGCCAATTCCATCGAGCGCGTTGAGGTCATCACCAACCCTTCGGCAAAATACCGTCCCGACGGCATTGGCGGCATCATCAATATCGTATTGAAAGACGCTAACCGCGAAGGCCTCAATGGCTCCATACAAGCCAATGTAGGCAACCTCGACCGCTACAACGCCAATATTAATCTCAATTACGGTACGGAAGACGTGAATTTTTTCGCCGGCTACGGCATTCGGCACGCCAATACCCCTCAGGATATTACCGATGTGCGCATCGACCGCGAGGGAGGTGTGCCGGTCAACTCCTTCACCAGTATAAGTGACGTTACCTTCGGCGAATTATCTCACCTGGCCAATGCCGGAGTAACCTTCCCCCTCGGAGAAGGCGGCCAGTTGGAGATTGCCGGTGAATACTTTTATTTGAACAACGACAACAATTCCCTCACCAAATGGGATATCACCGACGAAGATGGCGCTACCTTATTTGACATCGACCGGCAATACAACGGCTATGAACAGGAATACGATGTAGGCGTCGCCTATGAGCGCGAATTCGAGAACGAAGACCATTCCCTGGCCATTGAATTCAACTATTCCGGCTATGATGAAACGGAGGACAACTTCTACAATGAAAAATACAGATCGCCCTTTACAGGCACTGCCCTAAGCCGCAACCTCATTGAAAAAGGCGGGCCGGTCATGGAATTTGTCGTAGAGTACGCCCGCCCCATCGGGCAGGAATCGGAGCTGGAGGTTGGCTACCTGGGCGAGATCATGAAGGACGACATTAATATCCTGGGAGAGGATTTCATAGATTCGGAAAACAAATGGACAACCGACCCCCTGAAAACCTATCGCTTCAAATTTGACCAAACCGTCCATGCCGGTTATGCCGTTTTTGGCCATGCCATCGAAGCCTTCAGCTTTTCGGCAGGCGTGCGGGCGGAGCAGACCCTGATCACCTCCAACCTGGTGGCCACCGGTGAAAAGATTCCCAATGATTATTTCAAGATCTTCCCCACCCTGGCCCTCGGTTATGAGCTGGGCGATTTTGAGGAAATCCAGCTGAGTTACAGCAAAAGGATCAACCGGGCCGACCCGGATGAACAAAACCCCTTCCCGGAATACGATGACCCGAGGACCCGCGACCGGGGCAACCCCAAATTGTTGCCCGAACAAGTGCATTCCGTAGAATTGGGCTACCGCCTGCAAACGGAAAGGTTCTCATTCATGCCTACGCTATATTACCGTTACCTGTACGATGGCTTTACCGAGTTCCGGGAGATTGTGGAGGACACTGTCTTGCAAACTACCTTCACTAACTTTGCCAATCAAACCCTGGCGGGCGCCGAGGTGATCTTCACGGGCAATGTCGGCAAATCTTTAAACATGAATTTTAGCGCCAATGCCTATTACAGTGAACTGGACGGCTCCGACCTGGGTTTGTCAAGCAATCAGTCTCAGATCACCTGGGACGCCAAGCTGGCGGCTAATGTGAACATCACCAAAACTACCTACGGGCAATTGAACGCTCAGTATGTTTCATCCCGCCTAACGCCACAGGGCGAATTCCAACCGCTCGTGTTGCTGAATTTAGGCCTGCGGCAGGATATCTTCAACCGGAATGCCTCTCTGATCTTCACTATTTCCGATGTGTTCGCCTCAGTAGAATTCGAAAGCCTGATCGATAACAAAAACCTCTACTGGAATACCATTTACGGTAGGAATAATCAGATCTTCTACCTGGGCTTCTCGTACCGCTTCGGGCAATCGTATGTAAATAAACGCAAGCGCAAGCCGGAAAAACTGGACTTTGAAGATCTCATTGAAGTGCCCAACCCGGTGCCGAAGGAGGATGAGGAGGAGTGAGGAATCTGTGTCAGGGTGTCAGTGTAGTAGTGTGTCGGTGTATCAGTGTGTCAGTGCATTTGATCTACCGAATACCGAATACCGAATACCGAATACCGAATACCGAATACCGAATACCGAAAATACGCCCCCAAGCTTTGAGCGGGTATCGATACCCATCATTATTTCAATAAAACAACGGAGAAACATTATGAAATCAAAATGGATTTTTTTTCACCGGGCAACCCAGTCCAGTTTATGGATGATGCTCGGGATGGCAGCCTGCCTGATCTTGTTGGCCAATACCCTAACAGCACAGGATAATAAGAGTGCGGAACAAAAATGGGAAAACTTCGACCCGGCAAAATTCGACAAAAATTCGATCAACATCACCAATGAGTGGATGCCACTGAAACCGGGCATGCGCTTCGTATACGCCGGCACCACCCTTAGTGATGAAGAAGAGCCCCTTGCCCACCGGGTGATCATCAACGTGACCGACCTCACTAAGGAGATCAATGGTGTAAATTGCGTCGTCTCCTGGGACCTGGACTACAGCGGTGGCGAACTGGTAGAAGCGGAGCTGGCCTTCTTTGCTCAGGATAAAGAAGGCAATGTATGGCGCATGGGCGAATACCCGGAAGAGTATGAGGATGGTGAGTTTGCGGAAGCGCCTCATTGGATCGGAGGTTTGCAGGATGCAATACCAGGCATTTCCATGCTGGCCAACCCCTGGGCCGGAACGCCCAGTTATTCCCAGGGATGGGGCCCCAAGGTAGGCTTCACCGACCGTGGGCAGGTAGACGAGATGGGGCTTGCCACCTGTGTGCCTATGGGTTGTTACGATAACGTGATGGTGATCAAAGAAACCAGTGAGGAAGAGCCCGGCATCTTCCAGCTCAAATACTGGGCAAGAGGCGTGGGTAACGTGCAGGTCGGATTTAAAGGCGATGACCCCAGCGCCGAATTGCTGGAACTGGTCGACGTCATGCAACTCAAAGGGGAAAATCTGGTAGAAATGCGGGAGCAGGCACTGGAGTTGGAAAAAGCCGCTTACGGCCGAAAAGTCAATAAGAAAGTCTACGCCCTGACTAAACCTTGTGTCGTCCGAAGCGAAATCAAGGATAAGGGCAAGGACATGAAAATGATGAAGGATAAAGAGTGATCGGCTGGTTTGAAACTGTAGATATTTGCAGTTCCAGCAGTCCCATTCATTTCACAGATCGCTAATTCCCAGTGGGGCCTGCCATTTTCGCCCCCACTGGGTCCAATATGATTAAGAGCTTGTTTGGGAATTATTAATTGGGCTGCAAACGCCACTTTTTCGCTTATACTTCGGCTATTTTTCGGCACGTACCTTCCGGGTATGCACCTCAAAATGAGCCTCGTCTAAACAAAAAATTGACTGTTTTCGCCTCAAAGAACAAATCCCCAACAAGCTCTAAGGGGCGAGGGTGTCTATTATCTTTTTTCTTTTGCACACCATAAGAGAGCTGATTCCCCTTTATTTTCGGTTCCTCGCCCCTGTTTTTCAAAACCTAATCCATTAAACCTTCCCACCCCCATTAGTTTTCTTCATCGGGAAGCACCACTGCACCAGTGGTTTGGAAATGTTTCTTTTTGGCCGCTCTGTCTCCCTGGCCGTCAGATATTTTCCTGATAGGATGGCGCTTGTACATATTGCCTTCCATCAGGACGGGTTTAGAGTGTGATACAAAAATGTTAAAAATGAGATTGTATTTCTATTTACTGTTTTGCCTGGTATTTTTCGTAAGCTTCACAGTTGTGGCCCAAAACCTTTCCCACCCTGTTGTTTTCGGTAAAGTGGTGGAACAATCCACAGAAGCGCCCATGGAATTTGTCGATGTGACGCTTCTGGAAGCCGCTTCCGCAACTTTTGTTCAGGGAACGACGACCAATGGAGCCGGTGAATTCACCTTTTCCGATGTCACTGCCGGCCAATATTTTCTGCGATTCAATTTTATCGGTTTTGAAAATAAAGAGACTACTCCTTTTTCAATTACCGGCAAGGGCCCTGGGCTGAACCTTGATAAAATCGCAATTAAAGTCAGCAGCAATTTATTAGATGAAGTGGAAGTCACCGCCGAAAAATCGACCTACAACCTTTCACTAGACCGCAAAGTGTACAATGTCCAAAAGGATATTCAGAGCCAGACGAGTTCAGCTGCTGAAATCTTACAGAATATACCGTCAATTACAGTAGATGTCAACGGGCAGGTCAGTTTGAGGGGCACATCCAATATCACTTACTTCATCAATGGCAGGCCGTCCGCCCTTTTGCGAGCCAGCGGTTCAGCAGCCCTGCAGCAAAT
>JAGQXQ010000139.1 GCA_020436535.1 Phaeodactylibacter sp. | reverse complement strand
GATTTTTTTCCTAATTAACTTTAATGTGGGTAAGACGGAAAAATATAAACAACAGAAGCAATAGCAATCCGAAATTAAAGATAGTTCTCATATCCTCCATTTGAAAAAAAAAACAAATTTCTTGTCTTTAATTGACTTCTGCAGCTCCTATTTTCCGATGGGTTTAATAGCAATTTCCAAAGAGTTTTCCAAACTATGGTTTTCTTACCAAAAAGAAAAGTTGAAGTGGCCTTTTCTGGAAAGGCTACTTCAACTCGGTTGCAATTGTAACCTGATCGATTATTGCAAAGCTTTATCCAGGTCTTCGATCAGGTCTTCGACATCCTCGACTCCTACGCTTAGCCTGATCAATGAATCCGTCAGGCCTACTTTCAGCCGTTCCTCTCTGGGAATGGAAGCGTGGGTCATCGAGGCGGGATGGCTGATAAGTGATTCCACACCGCCCAGGGATTCGGCCAGGGTAAAGAGGTGGGTAGTACTAAGCACTTTTTCGGCGGCGGCGTATTGGTTGTCCACCAGGTCAAAGGAAACCATAGCGCCGAAGTGGCGCATTTGTTTTTTAGCAATATCATGGCCGGGATGGTTAGGGAGCCCGGGGAAGTAGACTTTAGACACTTTTGGGTGTCCCAGTAGGAAATGGGCGATGCGCTCTGCGTTCTGGCAGGCGCGCTCTACGCGCAGGTGCAACGTTTTGATACCGCGCAGCACGAGAAAGCAATCCTGAGGGCCGGGCACAGCGCCGGCGGCATTTTGAATAAAATAGAGTTGTTCTGCCAGCTTTTCTTCTTTGACGACGATGGCGCCATGTACTACATCGGAATGGCCCCCCAGGTATTTGGTAGCGGAGTGCAGGGCCATATCGGCGCCCATGGTGAGCGGAGTTTGCAGGTAAGGAGATGCGAAGGTATTGTCTACACAACTGAGGATGCCGTAATCCCTGGCCAGCGCGCAGGTTTTTTCTATATCGATGATATTCAGCATGGGGTTGGTGGGCGTCTCGATCCAGAACAACTTTGTTTTATCGTTGATCCGGGCCTTGACCGCTTCGATATCCCCCATGTTGAGGAAGTGGGCTTTGATGCCAAATTTCTCGTAGATCTTGGTCATCAGGCGGTAGGAGCCACCGTAAAGGTCATTGGTAGAGATGATCTCATCACCAGGATGGAGTAGTTTCATGATGGAGTCCATAGCGGCCATGCCGCTACTGAAACAGATACCGTACCGGCCTTCTTCGAGAGCGGCCAGATTTTTTTCCAGAACGGACCGGGTGGGGTTTTGGGTGCGTGCGTACTCGTATCCCTTGTGCTGGCCGGGGGCGGCTTGTGCATAGGTCGATGTCTGGAAGATGGGCGTCATGATCGCGCCGGTAGTGGCGTCAGGTGCTATGCCTGCATGGATAACTTTTGTGCCAAATTTCATGGTTAGGATTCTTTTGACAAGAAAAGGGCAACCTGATAGCTCAGATTGCCCTTTCTTTTCTGGTTTTATATATGCTGTTTAGTTAACAGCTTCAGAAATTTCTTTACCGGGCTTGAACTTCACAACGTTCTTAGCTGCGATTTTAATAGTTTCACCGGTTTGAGGGTTGCGGCCAGTACGAGCATCACGACGAGAAACAGAGAAAGTGCCAAATCCTATGAGAGTCACTTTGTCACCGTCTTTCAATGAGTCGGAAATGCCATCGAGGACTGCGTTCAATGCATCCGTTGCTTGAGCCTTGGAAAGGTTAGCGCTCTCAGCAATCTTGTTAATAAGATCTCCCTTATTCATTTCTAAAGGTTTTAATGAGTAAAATGTGCCGCAAATTTAGACGCTTACTTTTATTAAACCAAGTTTTTTCAATCAAAAAAAAGGTCTAAAAGCCAGAATTTTCAAGGGTTTTGGGACGTTTTGGTATCTTTGTGCCATTCTTCAGGTAAGATTGGCTCCAACACCAAAATAAATAATGCAAACATGCGCAGATCCTGGATAGTACTTTTGCTTTGTATGGCGGCCGCCCTGTTGGCGTTTACCGGCAGTGCCTGTACCCGTAAAGTAGGTTGCCCTGCCAATGAAGCAGCACATGTGAAACCAAACCGAAATGGAGAACTGCCAACCTCAGGCGGCAGGACCAACCTGTTTCCAAAGGATTTTAACAAAAAGGTAAAGAAGAAGCGGAAGAAAAATTAGGATATTATGTAAAGTGCTTCAACATGATCACTTCCTGCTCTTCGAGATATCTCCATCTGCCCCGCGGCAGGTCTTTCTTGGTCAGGCCGGCATAGTAGACCCGGTCGAGGCGGACGACCTGGTAACCCAGGTGCTCAAAGATGCGCCGTACGATGCGGTTGCGCCCGATATGCAGCTCAATGCCTATTTCATTTTTTTTGCCTTGTACATAATCGGCCGCATCAACCGGGGCTTTGCCATCCTCCAGTTCCAATCCCTTCCGGATCTTGTCCAGGTCTAAAAGGGCGACTGGTTTATCCAGCACGACGTGGTACAATTTGTTCACCTTATTGCTGGGGTGCGCCAGTTTGTCGGCAAGATCCCCGTCATTGGTCAGCAGCAGTAAGCCGGTCGTGGCGCGGTCGAGCCGCCCAACCGGAAAAATGCGTTCTTCAATCGTGCTGTCCAGCAGGTCGAGTACCGTTCGGCGCCCCCGCTCGTCTTTTACGGTAGTAATGTAATCCTTGGGTTTGTTGAGCAGAACGTAGACCAGCCGCTTTTCCGGTTGGATCACCTTGCCGCGAAAAGCAATCTTGTCTCCTTCCTGTACCTGATAGCCCGGTTCGGTGACCTTCTCACCGTTGACGGTGACCTGCCCTTCTTTGACATACTCGGCGGCCTGGCGGCGAGAGCAAATGCCACAGTGGGCTACGTATTTGTTGAGGCGCATTCCTTCTACATCCTGCGTGTTGCGCAACGGCTGGGCGGCCTTCCCTCTGGCTTTTGAAAAGCCTTGCTGGCGCTTGCTGCGGGGATTGCGTTTGGGGCCCTGGCGGGGCTTGCGATTCTTATTAGGAGGTTTGGGCATGTTGTGGTGCAGGTTAATTTCAGGTTTGAGGGTTCTGGGCCGAGCCCCCCTCATGGAGAAGCTCCCCTTTTCCGTTCTGTTTTTTTTCGTTCCTTCTGGTTCCGTTCCGCGACGGAAAAACACAGAACAAACAAACCTTAAAACGGTATATCTTCGTCATCGTTCATTTTCGAAGGCCGGGTGATGATATTGGACTGTGGGTTTTCGAAGGTATTCTCCGGCAGGGCTCCAAAATCGGGGTCATCTAAGTCGGAGAAGCGGGCGAACTCACCGGTAAAGCGCAGTTTGATAGTCTTTAGCTCCCCATGGCGATGCTTGGCGATGATGACCTCAGCGACGCCTTTCAGGCTTTGCCCTTCTTCATCTTCGAGTATGTCATAATATTCTGGCCTATATATAAACGCAACAATATCAGCATCTTGCTCTATCGACCCCGACTCGCGAAGGTCCGACAACTGCGGCCGCTTGGTGCCTCCCCGCACCTCTACGGCGCGGCTGAGCTGCGACAGGGCGATGACCGGGACATTCAGCTCCTTTGCCAGGCCCTTCAGGGCGCGGGAGATGGCGCTCACTTCCTGTTCGCGGTTGCCGCGCTGGTTGTCGCCGCCGCCGCTCATCAGCTGCAGGTAGTCGATGATGATGAGGTCGATATCGTGCTGCATCTTCAGGCGGCGGGCCTTGGCGCGCAGCTCGAAGATATTGATGCCCGGCGTATCGTCGATGTACATCGGTACTTCGCTGATGCGTTCGAGGGCGGCGTTGAGCTGTTGCCATTCGTATTCTTCCAGCTGGCCGTTTCGCATTTTCATGCCGGAGATCTCTGCTTCCATAGAGATGACCCGCTGGGCCAGCTGCAGGGCCGACATCTCCAGGGAGAAAATGGCGACCGGCTTGCCGAAGTCGGAAGCAGCGTTTTTGGCCAGAGAGAGGGTCATCGCGGTTTTTCCCATCCCCGGCCTGGCCGCCAGAATGATCAAATCCGACCGCTGAAACCCGGAGGTCAGCCGGTCCAATTCGGTAAAGCCGGTGGGCACGCCGGTCAGCCCGTCTTCTTTATGGCGCAATTCTTCGATCTGCTTCTGGGCTTTGGCTGCCAGGGAGGACATGCTTTCGAATCCGCGGCTCAAATTCTGTTGGGCGATGGCGAACAAACCCTGTTCAGCGTCGTCGAGCAGGTTGAATACGTCGGTGGTATCCTCGTAGGCGTCGCGGATGATCTTGGTGGATACGCTGATCAACTCCCGTTGCACAAACTTCTGAGCGATGATTCGGGCGTGGTATTCGATATTGGCGGCGGAAGCTACTTTATTAGATAGTTCCACCAGATAGTAAGGGCCGCCGGCGGCTTCCAGTTCACCGGTTTTTTTGAGTTCTTCGGTGACGGTAAGCAGGTCGACGGGCTGTGATTTCTCGAACAGCCGCAGCATGGACTTGTAGATGAGCTGGTGGGCGTCGAGGTAGAAACTCTCGGCGCGCAGGATGTCGAGTACGATAGACAGCGCGTCCTTGTCCAGCATCAACGCGCCTAACACGGCTTCTTCCAATGGGATAGCCTGTGGCTGCACCTTGCCGAAGACGTAGTTCGACAGGTCCTCCCCTCTGTTTTTGCTGCGGTTGCGCAGGCTCGGCAGCTTCTTGTCCTGGTCTTTATCGCCGGCCATAGTTGAATGAATTAATACGGATTAAAACGCCTGGATTTTAAAACTAACAAAACTACGGGATAATTGCCACAATGACGGCCGAAGCCAAATCTATTTATTTTATTGATGAGTAGAGGGCTGCCTGGTGTTGGGAAAATGGGCCTTTATTCGGCGGCATTGGCATTCAGGCGTGCAACCATATCCTTGTGGCCTTCCAGAAAAGCACGATAGTTGGCCATCATGGACTTTCCAATGCTGTCTGTTATTTTGATCAGGTTCAGGGACGCGTCCACCCTGGGAAGTTCCTCTTTATTTTGATGAAAACTGGCGGTGGCCAGCTGGCCAAAATAATCATTACCCAGGTTCATATACATTTCCTGAAGGTAGTACAACTCGGAGAGGTTTTGGATGGTGCGCGGCTCGAAGCGGCGGATGGCGCCGGAGAGTTTGGCCATTTCCCAGGCGCCGTTGCTCATGATGATCTGGTTATAGCCTATGCTTACGGAAATCTTGGCATCATCTCCCTGAGTGATCAGCGAATCACGAGTGGCCTGCATTTGTTCGCCCTTGAGCTTGTTTTCTATCAGGTTGCTGTCGAGGATGGACTGGTTTTCCTGAATCTCCAGGATGATGGCTTCCAATGCCTTATTGGCCAGGTTTTTCTCTTTGCGGTTTTCGTTGCAGTTATCCACGGCCAGCGCCAGGAAAATGGCCAATATGATGGCTGGGATTTCCAAGAGGACCTGTCGGAGGTTGGGGCGGAGTTGGGACATGGGTGTAAGGTTGAATGGTTTGTTTAATTGTTATTTTGCTTCTCAGGCTTTTTGTTTGATCACATAGGCACATAAGGTTTTCCCATTTGAGAAAATTGGTTGCGGCTATTGTAGCCCGGGTGAACTGCCTTATGTATGTTATAGTAGAGGGTTATTTTATTTATGGCAGCCTGTCCTCGCCGGAGGCTCGCCCGGGTAAAATGGCTGGGCTGGTGAGGCCTGGTATTTGCCGGTAAAAAGATAGGGCTAAAGTTCGGAAGTCAAGATTTGGGAGGCAAAATTTTTCGACGAAGGGGTGGCTGAACGATCCAATTTAGGTTTTGGGAGTTTGAGTGATAACGCCATCAGCTTCCTTTTCGAAGATTCCCAAAAGGGACTCTGGATCGGTACCAATAAGAATTTATCAGAAGGCGGAGGCCGGGGAAATTAAACCGCTTGAAGTAGCAGGCTTTTCATTTTCTCATACTAAGTTGTGAATACAATTGCCTCTGAAAGGGAAGGCGGGGATGGCGGCGAAAGCCGCCATCCATATTCATGGGATTACTGATGTCTAAATGCCAATGCGCGTCCGCATTGGCGGAACTGGAATTTGTGATCCATCCCAATTTACTGAATACCCAAGTCCCAAATTCTCAGGGGGTCAATAATTGGCTCTTTCAAAGTCGGGAGTTTGAAGTAAAAAATGCGTAGGTTAAGGCCTGAAAGTTAAATGTTCCGGCTTCCTTACAGGTCATTCAAGCGTTTCTGCACACTTTCTATCATTTTTTCCTGTTCGGCGATCTGAAGGTGCATATCTTCCTGCATTTTCTGGTTTTCTACAATATTTTCCTGAGCGGTTTTAATGGCCGCTTCGGCACGTTCGATATCTTTATGGTAACGATCGTTGAGTGATTTGAGGCGGTCCAGGTCACGTTGCAGTTTTTTTAGTTGGCCATTTTCAGCATCAAGTTCCTCGCGCGTTTTTTCCTGGGCTACTTCCAGAGCGAAGCGCAACATCATCTTTTCAGCTTCCAGATACTGATCGGTATGCTCGCGGGAGGAAAGATAGGCGCCGCCCAGGTCGAACCATACATTAACCAGTACATCCTTACCCTTTTCTTCAGCAGTAGCGTAGATGTCAACAGTATTACCTCGGCCAATAGCCGTGATGCTGGCATCGTCGCAGAACCATTCATCGGCTTTGCGGTCCCATTTGGGTTTGGTATCATAGAAGTCTTTCATGTAATCTTTCCAAACCGCACTAATCAGCTTGGTATCTACATTGGGAATCTCGAGCACCAGTGCATTGTTAGCGCCCTGGCTCATCTTTTTAATTTGTTCGGAAATTTGGGCCTGCGAGGAGTTCCAGGCAGCTATTGAAAGGGCGAGGATTATAACAAGGGGTCTCATATCAGAATTTTATTCGATGATTTAGTTAAATTTCGAATCTTTCCCTTGTGACGAGACACCGGAGAGAAAGTAACACGAGGTGTGAAAAAATGTGGCCTTTACCATAAAAGCAAAGTCCAAAGTTAAAAAAAAGGCAAGGTTGGGATAAACAATGGAATCCTGTTATATTTATACGAATAGTGCTTTTTTTTGCAGCAGAAATAATTTGAAATCAAAAACAATAACAGCGCAAATGAACGACCTCCGTTCGAAAATTCTTTTTGCCGACCGCTACCGCTTGCGCAAGCGGCTAGGGGAAGGAAGCCTGTGGGAAGCCTGGCTGGCTGACAATGAGATGGCCGGATACGAGCAGGTGGTAAAGATCTTTGCTCCGTTGGATGAGCCGGGGAGCAGAGTTTTCCGCCGGGAGTTCGCACGAGCCTATCACCTGATGCACCCCCGGCTTTTGCGGGCCACCTATTTTGACATATATCAGAACCGGCCCTATCTCGTGATGCCTTACTGCCGGCGTGGCTCAACTCAGAAGCTAGTGGGTAAGCTGGATGAAGGGGAGATCGCCAGGGCCATGCGGGATGTCGGGGGCGCGTTGGCCTACATTCATCAACCGGCTTACCGTATCGTGCATCGGGATATCCAACCCGAAAATATCCTGTTGAGCGACCAGGGCGATTATTTGCTGAGCGATTCCGGTATCAGCTCAGAGCTGCGCGAGGCTTTCCACCGTTATGCTGCTGAAAAAGACATTATCCTTTCCAGCGATGCCGGTATGGCGCCCTCCGCTTACCGGGCGCCGGAATGTAGTAGTCACCACCATGAGAAAGACGATGAACTGATGGCCTCCGATATATGGGCGTTGGGCGCTACCCTCTTCGAATTAGCTACCGGCCTCCCTCCTTTTGGCCAACAGGGGGGTGAAGGGCAGGCTTCCGGCCAACCCATACCGGATCTGCCTTCGTCTTTTTCACCAGGCTTGAACAATATACTGAAACACTGCATGGCCAAAGGCCCCTGGGGCCGCCCTTCCGGGGCTAACCTGCGGCAGATGGCAGAGGGCTACTTGGAAAGTGGCCAATGGCCCGCCCAATATACCGACAATATAAGCCAGAGTTGGAAGCCAGGGAAGTGGGAGAACGTTTTGCAAAGGCTTTCGCTAAAAAACACCGGTGTTTGGATTGCTGTATTGGTGGTGCTTGTAGCGATTGCGGCTATGCTGGCCTGGCCAAAGGAAACTAATGAAAATAACCTTGCCGGCCCCAAGGATACCCTTCCGGATGCCAGCAACCTTCAGTTGCTTACTCAAAACCAGACAATACAGGATAAAGAGCCACAGGACACAGCGGTGGAAATAAAATCGCTAAACGGCCTGGCTCAGGAAGTGCCTGAAGAACCTGCCGGGAGTGAAGTGCCAACTGAAAGCGCTCCGCCAGCTGATCCTGTAAAAGTGGAGCTCCAGCGGCCTGCCAGGGAAACGGCAAAGGAGGCTGCCCCGGCAAAAAAAAGTACGGCCCCCGTCGCTCCGCCTGCAACAGAAAAGCCTCCGAAAAAAAATACTTCAGTTGTACAACCGGAAAAGCCTAAAGCAGCCGTTGCGACTAAAGGCCAACAGTTGGAGCCCCGCTTCGATGACCTTACCGGCAAATGGGGATACAAGGATACAAAAGGAACCTGGGCTATCTGGCCTCAGTTTACAGAGGCAGCGCCTTTCAAAGATGGAAGAGCTAAAGTGGCCAAAAAGGGAAGCGATGGTGAATTGAATTCCTATTATTTAGATCCTAAAGGCGGGTTGATCCTAATTCCCAAAAGGGATACGGTTGATATTTCAAATAATTGACGCCAGCGCAAGTTTTAAGGGACAATTATACACAAAGCTCTTTGGATGATAGAAAAACGGGCCGGTGTCTCTCCCAGAAATTCTCCATCGGCTTCCAGCAGGGTGGGGCGCGCGCCGTCAGCCGCCTCCACTTTGAGGTTTTTAGCGTAGAACGTTTCTACCTTGGGGTGATTGCCAATAGAGCCGTTGTAAAAGCGATAGGTGTTGAGCAACACTCCCAGGCGGCTGATGCGCCCGGCGGTGGTCACCGCAAATTGTCCGTCATCGGGCACCGCGTGGGGCGCCAATTGCATTCCACCGCCGGAGTACCGGCAGATCCCCAGGTTAATGGTGTAAAAATGGCCTTCGATCCGCCGGCCATCTCCTTCTACGACGGCTCTCTGTAAGGTATACTCGAAAAGGCTGCTCACCACCAGTATCAGGTAGAAAAGCTTATTGCGGGTGGCGTAGCGCCGCTCTTCCGATTTTTTGCCGATGTAGCCATCGTATGCCAGGCCGGCAACGTTTACAAAATAGCGCTGCTGTGGTTCTCCGTCCTTAAAATAATGGATAAGCCCGGCATCCTGATAGGTTGTTTTACCCGCCCGAATAACCATCAGAGCCTTGTTCATGGCCCGGGGCAGGCCATGGGTTTTGATCCAGTCATTGCCCGTTCCAATGGGCAATAGCGCATAGGTGATTGCGGAGGAAGGGGCTGTCCGTTGTATCAGGATACCATTGGCCACCTCGTGGTTGGTGCCGTCTCCTCCAATGGCCAGGATCTTCCGGTAGCCTTTCTCTACGGCTCGCTGCGCCAGCTCGGTAGCATGGCCCCTGTATTCCGAAAGGACAAACTCGCCTACCGGCAGTGCCTGTGCAATGCGCTCCTGTAAAGCGGCCCAGCGTTTTCGAACCAGCCCTTTACCGGCGGTGGGGTTGGCGATGGCGTACCAGTTGCCTGGTGGGGGAGTGGTCATGGCTGAATGGTTGTTTGTTAAATTGTTGCATGGCTATCTTGTTCTCCTGGTGCATGGCTTGTGAAACAATGGCCGCATGAAACCATTCACCAGTGAAACCATGAACTACCGAACTATTTACTACTTTTGAGCAACATTTTGAGCGCAGCTCATTACTTACCTATACAAAAGCATCAATTGTGAGTAGCAGCATTCTATCGCTGGACAATATCGTAAAAACCTACGACAAGAACGTAGCTGTAGATGGGGTAAGCTTCGAAGTGCCTAAAGGCAGCATCTTCGGCTTGCTGGGCCCCAACGGCGCCGGCAAGACTTCCCTCATCCGTATCATCACTACCATTACCCGGGCGGATACCGGTACAGTCCTACTCGATGGTGAAAAGCTCAACAGCCGCCATCCGGAGCAGATCGGCTATATGCCGGAAGAACGAGGGCTATACCGCAAGATGAAAGTGGGCGAACACTTGTTATACCTGGCGCGGCTCAAGGGCCTTAGCAAGGAGCAGGCTAAACAGCAGATTCAACATTGGTTTGAAAAATTCGAGATCGAGGATTGGTGGAATAAAAAGGTGGAGGAACTCTCCAAGGGGATGCAGCAGAAAATACAGTTCATCGCCACGGTCGTTCACGAGCCCAAACTGCTCATCCTCGATGAACCTTTTTCCGGCCTCGACCCGGTCAATACCAACTTGATCAAAGACGAGATCCACCAGCTGCACAATCAGGGTGTAAGTATCATTTTCTCCACCCACAGGATGGAACAGGTGGAGGAGGTTTGCGAACATATCGTGCTGATCAACAAGGGGCGGAACGTCCTGGAAGGCAAAGTGAAGGATATCAAAGATCAATTCAAACGCAACCGCTTCCAAATCGATTATGAAGGTACCTTGCCGGCTGGCCTGGAACAACGCGCGGACATCGTCGAGCAATCTGGCCACAGCATTACTATTCAGGTGGACGAGGAAGGCAGGTCCAATGAATTACTGCAGTATCTTTTGCAAAATGGTGTATTCGTAATTGCGTTCAACGAGATACTGCCGTCTTTGAATGAGATATTCATCCGGCAGGTTAAGAGTAAATAGGTGTATCAGTGTAATGGGTGTATCAGTTGGGCTGCCCACTGATACACCTCAACACTGACACACTGATACACAGACACACAGACAGACAACCAAGCAAACCATGGATAAACTTTGGCTCATTATCAAGCGGGAATACCTCACGCGCGTCAAACGGCGGGCATTCATCATTGCCACCTTATTGACACCGCTGGCTTTTGCCGTTTTCTTTGTCGTGGTCGGCCTGATCTTTCAGTACGAAAGTGACGATACCCGGCGGATTGCCATTATCGATGAAGGCAATGTGCTGGAGAAGAGCATCAAAGATGAAAAGAACCTCTATTTCAAATTTGTGAATGTGGAGCTGCAGGTTTTGCGGGACAACTTTGACGAGTTTGATTACGACGGCATACTGGTCATTCCGAAAGTCAAAGACCTGATGTCAAAAAACTATACCGTTTATTACTACTCCGACAAGCAACCCACGCTGGACATTGAATCCCTTATCCGGGAGCGGGTGCGGGAGGGCGTGAAAGACTATAAGATCGCCGCCCTTCATCTCGATCCCGTTCAACTGGAAGCATTGGATACCAAGGTCGCCCTGGAACCAGAACCCATCGATGAAATGGGCCAGGACGCGAGTAAGCTCACCGGCGCCATCGCGGCGGGCATCGGCGGCCTGATGGGCGTCATCATGTATATCGTGGTGTTCATCTACGGCATGATGGTGATGCGAAGTGTGATGGAAGAAAAAACCAGCCGTATTGTCGAAGTGATGATCTCTTCGGTCCGCCCTTTTCAGCTGATGCTGGGTAAGATCATCGGGGTAGGGGCGGTGGGGCTCACCCAGGTGGCCATCTGGGCCATTCTCATTCCTACGGTAGTGCTGGCCACCAGCCTGGTTTTCGGTTTCGATTCAGATACTCAAATGCAGATGGCACAGTCCTCTCCCGGCGCTGCCGAAATCAACCCGGAAGACGCCGAGGCCATGATCGCTCTGGCCATTGAGGAGTTCAACAGCCTCAACTGGTGGACCATATTGCCGCTTTTTATTTTTTACTTCCTGGGTGGTTACTTTCTGTATGCCTCCCTCTTTGCAGCTGTCGGTTCCGCCATGGGCGACGATCTGGGCGAAGGGCAGTCTCTGACTATTCCCATCACCATTCCGGTGGTCATCGCTTTTTACATTATGATCGTGGCCGTCCAGGCGCCCAACTCCAGCCTGGCGGTGTGGTCGTCTATTTTCCCATTGTTTTCCCCCATCGTCATGCCGGCGCGGCTGGCCTTCCACCCTCCGCTGTGGGAAGTGCTGGCCTCGGCAATAGTGCTGGCCGCTTCTTCCATTTTCTTCGTCTGGCTCTCCGGGCGTATTTACCGGGTGGGTATTCTGATGTACGGCAAGAAGGTGACATTGAAGGAGTTGGGGAAATGGATGTTTTATCGGGATTGAGAGGGGGGCATTGTTGCACGAATAAATAAATTCCATGCAAAAACGCTATCAATTTTAATTTTTGCTTCGGTTTGTTGAATTTCCATTTTCCGTGAATAAAGTTTTCTTCCGAGCTATATTGTTAAATTGTTTTTGTCCAGGTATTTACACAAATACCGCCCTTAGATATCCACCGTCTTCCAATACCCCATCCGGAACACCAGGATGGAGATAATGGCCAGCACCGCCTCACTCCCCGCGATGGACCAGCACACACCGGCCAGCCCCCATTCCATGGAGATGGCGAGGAAGTAAGCAAGAGGGATCTCCAGCATCCAGAAGCAGAATAGGTTGATGAGAGTCGGGGTTCGGGTGTCGCCGGCGCCGTTGAAGGCCTGGCTGATCACCATGCCGTAGGCAAAGAAGATGTACCCGGTGCAAATGATGCGGAGGCTGAGCACTCCGGCTTCCAGCACAGCGGGTTCATTGTTGAACAGGCCGAGGATGGGTGTTGCAAAGAGGAAATAGATGATAGAGACAGACAAAAGGAACAGCATATTGTAGAAAGCTGACTTCCAAACGGATTGTTCCGCTCGTTCCGGTTGGCCGGCGCCCAGGTTTTGCCCCACCAGGGTGGCCGCGGCGTTGGCTAGCCCCCACGAAGGCAAGATGGTAAAGATGATGAGTCGGATGGCAATGGTGTAACCAGCCACAGCTTCGCTGCCAAAGTGGGCGATGATGCGCATCAGAAAGATCCAGCTGGCCGATCCTATGAGGAACTGCCCGGCGCCGGTGGAGGCCACTTTTGCCAGTTTGCGAATGACGCGGAGGTGTACTTTGAAGTGTTCCCACCGCAATTGGACGATACCCGACTTACCGAATAGGATGTACAACTGATAGAGTACGCCGGTTCCGCGCCCGATAAAGGTGGCCAGGGCCGCTCCTTGCACGCCCATTTCCGGGAAGGGCCCCAGGCCAAAAATAAAGAGCGGGTCCAGGACGATATTGATACCGTTGGCCAGCCAGAGCGATCGCATGGCGATGGCGGCGTCGCCCGCCCCCCGAAAGATGCCGTTGAGCAGGAAGAGGAACATAATAACCACGTTGGAGCCCAGGATGATGCGGGTATACCCTACGCCGTTGGCGATCAGCTCCTCCGAGCCGCCCATCAACCGGAGGATGTCCTCGGCAAAAACAAACCCAGGAATACTTATAAACAGCGAAATACCCAGCCCGATCAGCATGGACTGGGCAGCGGCTACAGCTGCCTCTTCCGGTTTTTTCCCGCCCACTCGCCGGGCCACCATTGCGGTGGCCGCCATGCTCATGCCCACCGCAATGGCGTAGACCAGGGTAACCACTGATTCGGTAAGGCCTACACTGGCCACCGCGTCGATACTCACCCTGGAGACAAAGAAGACATCGGCCACCGCGAACAGCGATTCCATGACCATCTCCAGGATCATAGGGATGGACAGCAGGACGATCGCCCGGTTGATGTTGCCGGAGGTGAAATCCTTCTCCTCCCCATTCAGGGCTTCGGTTATGGTTTGGAAGATCTTACGCATTTAAGTCGGGTTAGGGTACGGGCATATATACCTATTCTATTTTTCAAGAGTTCCCCATCCGGCTCATTTTACAGATAATTGATGTTTTTTAGGAATTCTGCAGTTTTTAGTGGAGTTGAAATGAGCTTCCTTTTAGCCTACCCAAAAGGCAAAATTTCTTTACATTTACCGAAAGGGGAGATGGAAGAATCCAAGGGGAATGCCTTTCACTTCGTACCACGGACAGAGTGAACGGTATCTTCCTTTCCAGTAGGTAAACCTCCTGGTTTATCTCCCCATAAAGCATTATAGGATACACAGGCTACAGTAAAAGTTGGTTAGGGATTTCATGATAGGGCTGCCCAAACGGCCCCGTACCGGGGCAGGCGGCTTGAAAAGCCCAACACACTTTAAACGGGAATAAAAAAATGATCATGCCATACGACCTATTGGCAAAGGTGATGGATGCTGCCGTTTATGCAGCATTAAAGCATCAGTATCAACGGCGGGCAGGCTATGATAAGCTCCCATACATGAACCATTTGTTGAAAGTAACCGAGGCGCTTATCCGGATCGGAGGGGAGCGGGATGAGGCGCTGCTGCTGGCAGCTGTCCTGCACGATGTGCTCGAGGATACAGATGCGACATACGAAGAGTTGGCCGGGCGTTTCGGGCGGGAGGCAGCAGATATCGTGCTGGAACTCACCGACGATATGAGCATCCCCTATATGGAACGAAAGTGGCTGCAGGTGCAAAAAGCCCAACAGCTGAGCGAGCCGGCCCGCAAAATTCGTATTGTAGACAAGTCGACCAACCTACGCGATATTCTATCCTACCCTCTGGATTGGCCATTAGAGAAAAAGAGAAACTACCTGGACAACAGCATTCAGGTAGTGAACCGGATTCGGGGCGGCAACCCCCGGCTGGATGCCTGGTTTGACGAAACGGTGGAGTGGGCGAAGCGCCGGCTGAAGGAAATGGAGAAAAGTGTGGAAAAATGATTTTACTCAATATGTTAATTGAGGATACTCGGTATTATTGAGGGATGCCAGGCACTATCGAAGGCTGGCCTTCTGGTGTCGGCATAGCGGTGTCTCTGATGAATGATTTCAAAGGTGGGAAATATAAAAATGCAAAATACCTACTATGCCCTGGAAAAAAGAGAATATACGGGAGATGCTCCAGCAGGTGGAGAAGATCATAGAGAAGGCGATGAAGTTGGAGGAACAATACAAGGAGCAGCTGGAGCAGGTGCACCCTGACTTTCAGCAATCGGCGCGCAATCTGGTGTATTACCGGGCAATGCGCAGCGATGACATCCGGGATTTGCAGAAGCGCCTGGGATGGATGGGCATCTCCCGCCTGGCTAAGGCGGAGAGCCACACGCTTTCGAGTCTTTTCATTACCCGTTCGGTTTTGACCGCCTTTTTAAATGACGAACCGGCACACATTCAGCCGGCGGGGTTATCGATCAAGGAGGGCAACCGCCTGGCCCGCACCAATGCCAAGGCTTTGCTGGGCTTCCGCGCCAAGGGGCGCCGGACCCGCATAATGGTGACGTTGCCCAGCGAAGCGGCGGAGGATTATCAGCTGGTCCGGCAGATGGTTGCGGAGGGGATGAATTGCGCGCGTATCAACTGCGCCCACGACGGCCCCGAGCAGTGGAAGAAGATGATCGACCATGTGCGCAAGGCCTCCGAAAAACTGAAGCGCAACTGTCGGGTGGCGATGGACCTTGCCGGGCCCAAGATCCGGACCGGAGCTTTAAAGCCGGGCCCTAAGGTGCGCAAGTACCGCCCGCAGAAGGACGTCAGAGGCCGTATCGTGCAGCCTATAGAAGTGTGGATCGGACCGGCGCCCCATGTCAACCTGGAGCTGGCCCACGTACCGATATCCAGTGCTGCGCTCAAGACATTGAAAGTGGGCAACCGACTCTATTTTCGCGATGCCCGCCGCAAGAAACGCGAGTTGCTCATCACCGAAGTGCAGGCGGATGGCTGTATAGCAGAACTCTACCGGACTACCTATCTGGAAACCGGTATGTTAATATATATGGACAAAAATAAGCGGTCGCGCCCCTTTGTGGTTGGAGAACTGCCCGCCATTGAAGCGCCGTTACTGCTGAAACGAGGAGATTTGCTGCGCATCCATCGGTCGCCGGCTCGCGGCGAACCGGCAAAATATGATGAAAAGGGCATGTTGGCCCAGGAGGCTCATGTATCCTGCACTTCCGAGGAAATATTCGAGCAGGTGGCGGTAGGAGAGCCCATCTTGTTTGATGACGGTATGATAAAGGGCGTGATCCGGAAAGTAGCGGCGGATGAATTGTGGGTGGAGATCGTCCACACGAAGGAGGGAGGCGGAAAACTGGCCGCTGACAAAGGGATTAACCTGCCGGACAGTAAGTTGTCTATCCGCGGCCTGACCGATAAAGACATCAAAGACCTCAGGTTTGTGGCTGCTTTCGCGGATGTGGTGAACGTTTCCTTTGTGAACTCCGTACTGGACGTCCGTCAACTGATCAATGAGCTTGACAAGCTGAAAGCTACGGATAAGCTGGGCATCATCCTGAAGATCGAAACGAAGAGCGGCTTCAACAACCTGCTGGAAATCCTGTTGGAGGCTATGCGCATCCACCCGGTGGGCGTGATGATCGCCCGCGGCGACCTGGCCATTGAAGCGGGGTGGGAGAACATTGGCCGGGTGCAGGAGGAAATCCTTTCCCTGTGCCAGTCGGCTCACATCCCCGACATCTGGGCCACCCAGGTGCTGGAGAATATGGCTAAGCGGGGTATCCCCTCGCGGGCCGAGATCACCGATGCGGCCATGGCCCAACGAGCCGAGTGTGTCATGCTCAATAAAGGAGAGTACATCCTCAAGGCCATCGGTTTGCTGGATACCATTCTGAAAGACCTGGAGCCTTATCAGGAGAAGAACGTCCCGATGCTGCCGGCGATGGAGCTGGCGGGCGGGAAGCGGTAAGGCAGGGAAGCTGGGTGGTGTAGTTTTAGCCTAACCTATATTAGAGTTGATGCGTTGGGGCCAATCATAGGTTAAAAATGACTCTTTTCTTCCCACACTGTGCCTTTTTTCGGTCGCGTCCGTACGGATGCTCCCTCAAAAAGCCTGCGTGTGGTCGAAAATAGTTCATTTTTCCCACCATGCTGCTCCAACGCATCAACTCTATTGCTTTGAAAGCGGATTGTGAAATCTCAATATGCGCTTAATTCCCGAAGCACTGGGTAGAGGTGTATGGAATTTGTGTTTTCACCGAAGGCTTCTGAATTTTTCCTGAAACTCCACCTTGCTGCGTTTGCTGATGGGAATCTTCTCCGTCCCGATCAGTGCCTGGTCACCGGCTATTCGCTCCACTTTATTGAGCTGTACAATATAGGAGCGGTGGGTTTGGTAAAAGTCCGGTTCGGGTAATTGGGCCATGGCCTCTTTCATAGTCATCAGGATGGTGTAACTGCGGCCCGGGGTGTAGATGCGGATGTAGTTCTGCATGGCCTCGATGAATGAAATATCGGCTATTCTGACCTTTACCAGGCTGGCGCCTTCCTTCAGGATCAGGAATTTTTCTTCCCTCACCGATACTTCTTCCACTCGCCTCAATGCTTTGTTTACTGCTTGTAAAAAACGCTCGAAAGGGATCGGTTTTACCAGATAGTCTACTACATTAAACTCAAAGCTTTCCAACGCGTGTTCGGGATAGGCGGTGGTGAAGATAACCGGAGGATGATTTTTGACGACCCGCAGTAACTCCAGGCCGTTCAGGAAGGGCATATTGATATCCAGTAAAAGGAGATCTGCTTCGTGCTCTGAGAGGAAGGCTTTTGCTTCCATACCGTTTCTGAAGGTATGGATCAGTTCTAACTCGTCCACTTTTTCAATATAGGCGCTCAGGGCTTTTCGGGCAATGGCCTCGTCGTCGACGACGATACATTTCAATTTTTTCATCACAATGCTTTTAGCGGCAAATATAGCTTTACTTCAAACCGGCCCGGCTCGTTTTTCAATGCCAGCTGATAATCAGCGCCGTACAGCAACTGCAACCTGCTCTTTACATTTTCCAATCCGATGCCCCCCACTTCAGAAATTCGGGGGGCATTGGCATCTATGGTATTAACGCATTCAAAGAAAAGCCTTTTATCTTCCATTTCCAGCCGGACGGTGATCTTATTGTCCTCTTTTGCCGGATGATGGCTGATGTATTTGAACGCATTTTCGATGAAGGGGATGAAGAGTAGCGGCGCTATGAGCCATTCTCCCTCCTCTCCGCCGGAGAAGGAAACCTCGACGACGGCATCTTCATCGACCCGTACTTCCTGCAAGGCGATGTACTGCCGCAGGTAGGCGGCCTCTTTCTCCAGCGGCACAAACCGCTCCGAACTTTCGTACAATTGGTAGCGGAGCGCGTTGGAAAGATTCCACACCAGCCCCTTGGCCCGGGGCGGGTCGAAATCGATGAGGTGGTAAACGCTGTTCAGCCCGTTGAATAAGGTGTGCGGATGGATCTGTGCTTTCAAAAATTTCAGCTCCGCCTCCAACTTTTCCCGTTGCAGTTGCTGTTCCCTTTCGTGTTGCTGTTGCCGGTCGAACGGGATGCGGTAGACGAAGGCGATGATGTAGTAAAACAGGTTGATGGGAAGGATGTAGATCAAGCCGTCCAATAGATACTCCCCAAAGGAGAGTTCTTTTACCCCCAGGTAGGCGCGGTTTTGATACAAATCTCCAAAGTACTGGTCTATTGCCATTTCTATCAGGGAAATGCTCAAAATTAAAAGAGCGCTAAAAACGTAAAATTGCCTTTTCCGGTAGGTGTTGAAAAACCGGGGGATCAGATAGAAACTGGTGAAGTAGAAGAGGGCAGCATTGGTTGCCGCCCCGTAGAGCTGAGGAATCAGGGTGTCGTATTTGGACGAAACGGCCCAGCCCCAGGTGAGGCTGGAGTTTCTCAAAAAGAGAATGGATAAACTCCAGATGGAAAGATGCTTTAGAACTGTCAGGAATTTGGTCCAATTCATGGTTGGTACGAGGGGCTTATTATTCTTCAAAGATAAAAACTTAATAAGGCCTAATTCTTCGAATTTGACGAACGGCCCTCCTCACTTGATAAGCGGTGCAATCCTATATTCCATCAACTACTCCCGGACCTCCATCAATCCAATTTTTAACACCCAAAAAAGACGCTGATCTTGCAGATAAAATACAGAAATCATGAACAAGAACGTTTTGTTACTGCCCGCGTTCCTGCTGGCCACCAACTTTTTTCAAGCTCAACCCCTATCCACCCGGGCCATCATCGAGGAATACATCCGCACCCTGCCGGAGCAGGCGGAGGCCGCGATAGGCATTATCCGGCCGGATACGGTTTACAGGTTGGGCTTTCTGATCAGAGATGGGGAAACTATACCCATTGACAATAGCCAGGATGTGTTTGAGATCGGCTCCATCACCAAAACCTTTACAGGGGCGTTGGCGCTGGATCAGGTGATGAAGGGCAACATGGAGTTAGAGGGCCCCATCGCCAATTATCTGCCGAAGCGAGACAGGATAAACAGCGAAAAGGCTGAACAGGTTACTTTAAAACAGCTCCTCACCCATACTTCCGGTTTGAGCAACGGGCCGGCGAGTTTCATCCTGCCTTATTTGCGGGCCCAGCTGTTTGCTGCCGACAACCCACACCGCTACATCAAATGGAAGCACTACCGGAAATACCTGCGCAACGAAAAGCTGGACTCCCCACCCGGAGAAAAATGGGCGTACAACAACTGCGGCTTTTCCCTGCTGGGCCATATCGTTGCGGAGCAGGAACACACCTCCTGGGAAGAGCTGGCCTGCAGGCGCTTGTTCAAACCTCTCGGCATGCACCATACCTACGCTACAGGAGAAGGTGTTCCTCCGGGCCTGCTGGTGCAGGGTTACGACGAAAAGGGCAAGCCGGCCGGGCTTTGGGATATGGATTTCATCAACCCGGCGGGTTCTATTAAATCCTGCCTGGAAGATATGCTGCTTTGGGCCGGGGCCCACCTGCAGGCGCCGGAAGGCAGCCTGTTCGATGTCATGAAACAGCGCTACGACATCCCCGCCGGCTGGGACGACAACTTCATGGGCAACGCCTGGATACACCGGGTTAAAGATACCGGGCACATCATCTGGCACGGCGGCGCCACCGGGGCTTACCGCGCCTTCACCGCTTTTGATGACAGCCGGAAAACGGGCGTCGTTATACTAACCAACTTCAGCTCGCACCATCCGAATATGAAGGATGAAGAAGGGAAGAGTAAAATCCGGCAATACGGTTTTCGCTTACTGGAGTCGCTGGGTGGGGCGGGGCAGGAGGCTGGAAAGTCGGAACCCTTGCCCTTATTGTCAGATGAATAGCGCATCCGGTTATTGGGCATGTATTCGTGCCCGAAAAGAGTTATTTTATCATACTATTGGCCGATTCCTTCATGCCCGGCAACAAATTAATATCGAAGGGAGCAATGCCCTTTGGCAAAAGGACAATTAATGATCCTGGCCATTAATGGCCAAATAGTGGAAAAGGCAAGTATTGATCTCCATGCCGGAACCGGTTTTGATATCTCCCACTTACCAAACGGGTTGCATATAGTCCAAATATCAGCAGGAGAAGTGAGGTATGCAGGAAGGTTTGTGGTGTTCAGATAAGGGACAACGGGCATGGCCAAGGTGTGAATCAGAGAGCAGGATATCAGGTTCCTCTTGCAACCGAAACTGATACACTGAAACACTGCTCCCTGAAACACTGTTACCCTATGATTCACTCATACCGCAACGCCTCCACCGGGTTCCCCCGCGCCGTCTTGACCGACTGCCAGCTCACCGACAGCCACGCCAGCACCAGCGCCAGCGCTGCCGCCAGCAGGAACCAGGCCGGGTTGATGGCCACGTGGAAGGCAAAGCCCTGCAGCCAGCGCTGCATCAGCAGGTAGGCGATGGGCGCGGCGATGACACTGGCCAGCAAGACCATAAGCGTGATGGGCTTATTCAGAGTAAAGACGAGCTGGGCCACGCTGGCTCCCAGAACTTTGCGTACTCCAATTTCCTTAGTGCGCCGGACGGTGGTAAGGGTAGCAATGCCAAACAGGCCCAGGCAGGCGATCAGTATGGCCAGGAAGGTGGCCCAGGACAGGACGCTGCTCAGGTGCTGCTCGGCGCGGTACTGGGCGTCCAGGGCATCGTTGAGGAAGGTGAAATCGAAGGGTTGCCCGGGGGCGGCTTTGTTCCAGGCTTTCCGGATGGCCAACAGCGCGGCCGGCACATTGCCGCCGTCAATACGAATTGCCAGCTTGGGTATAGGCAGGTCTTCGTAAGAGGCATCGCTTACCACCTGATATACTGTGCCAAGGCTCATAGCGATCATCAAGGGGCCGATATCGGTATGAAGGGAGTGGAAGTGAAAGTCCTTCATGATGCCGATCAGCTGGAAGGATTCAAAGGGAGGCGGTAACTGCTGCCCCACCAGGCCCCGCCAGTCAAAAGCGTCGGCCATGGCCTCATTGACCACGATGGCCTTTTCCAGGTCGCTGGGAATGTCGGCGGAGAAATTTCGCCCGGCGGCCAGTCCAATGCCCATCGTTTCCAGGTAGTTGGCGCTGACCGCATTGTAGCTGAAACTTCGGTACTGCTGGGTGGAGGGGTCCGTGTAGCCCAGGGCCGTCCACCCCGGAAAGCCCACCGCATGGGCAGAAGTGGCCACCCCCAGCACCTCTTGCCGGCCATTGAGCTCTTGTCGCAGCCGGCTTTCCACTTCCCGCCCGTCGGAGAATATGGCTGCCGTGCCATGGTCCGCCGTAGGCGTCGCCTGGTAAGGTAAAATAACTACTTGTTCTTTGTCGAATCCCAGGTTTTTTTGCTGCAAATATTTAAGCTGAAAGGACATCACCATGGTGCAGATGATGAGGCAAAGGGAAAGCACAAACTGAAAGCTCACCAGCCCGCGCAGCAGCATCTGCCGGCTTCGCCCCATTTTGGTGATCATTCCCTTGATTGCCCGCAGAGGCGAAAATCCGGAGACGATCAGGGCGGGGTAGGCGCCGGCCAGCAGGCCGAGGGACAGCCCTCCGCTTAGAAAGAGGGCCAGGCTCGAAATAGAGTAGGGGAGGGATAAGCTCTTTCCGGTGATAAGGTTAAAGGCAGGCAGGCACAATTGCGCCAACAATACACCCAGTGCTACCGCCAGCAGCGTCACCACCACCGATTCGGCCCAGAACTGCTGCATGAGCTGCCGCCGCAGCGCCCCCGCCACCCGGCGGATGCCCACTTCCTTGGCCCGGGAAACGGAGCGCCCGATGGCCAGGATGACGAAATTGACCATCCCCAGCACCAAAACGAGCAGGGCGATGCCGCTGAGGATCATGGGGTAGCGGTGGTCGCTTACCGAAGCAATACCCTGAGGGTAGTTGTTGTTCAGGTGGATGTCCAGTAGTGGCTGTAAGCCCACCACATATTCTCCGGCCTTGTATATCCTAACCACCTGCTGGTCGATCACCGGCGCCATTTTTTCTTGTAATGCCAGAACATCCACGCCCTCTTTGAGCAGGACATAGGTTTCCGGGTACACAAAGGTCCAACTGGTGAGCGCCCGCTCAGAGAACAGGGTTTTCATGTTTTCATATGGGATGAGCATGCTGTATTGCAAACTCGAATTGGCGGGGGCCTCTTCAATAATACCCGATACGGTAAATTCCTCCCAGTCGCCGTTGAGCTGAATGGACAGTGTCTGCCCCAGGGCAGAGCCGTCTCCAAAGTACTTGCGGGCCAGAGGGGGCGTGAGCACCACCTTTCGTAACCCTTCCAGTGCTTTTTGTGGATTGCCTTCCAGTAGTTTGAAATCAAAAACCTCCAGAATCGAAGGGGTGATGACATGTACCCGCTCCTGGCTCACCTCACTGCCCTTTTTCACCAGGTTGTTCACCTGGATGTACTGCACGGTTTTTTCCACCTCCGGGAAGTTATCCTCCAAGACACCCGCCAGCACTACCGGCGTTACGGTATTGAAGAACACTTCTCCCTGGTAGTGCTCTTTGACCCACACCCGGTGTATCCGGCCTTTTTTGCTGTGGAAGCTATCGAAGGACCATTCCTCCCGGGCGTACAGGCCGAGCAACAGAGCCACCGCCACCCCGATGCCCAGCCCAAGGATGTTAATGGTGGAATATAGTTTTTCTCTTGATAGGTTTCGGAGGGCAATTTTTAGGTAGTTCTTTAGCATGGGCAATTTTTTATTGTATAAGCTTGTAAACGAATGGTTTCCCGGCTTTTACACTTTTACATCTTTTTTATAGTCTTCCAAGCCAAGATTTGTGAATCTTGACTTGCTCTTTTTCCGCCTCGCTGCGTTGAAAAGCCTCGCCGTAGCTTAGGCTATGTCTGTGTTTTTCGTCTTGCGAGTCGAAAAAATAGCGTCGTCAATTTTTCACATATCCTGACTTGGAGGACTATAACTTCCGCCCGGCAATCATCCTATACTTCGTCTTTGAGCAATGCCCCGTCTGGCCATCCCGGTATTCATTGAGCAGGCTGGTTTCAAATATCCTTTCCAGTTTGCTCTTTGCGTCGATCGCTTCGTTGAGAATCTTCCCCTTTTTTCCGGTATCCTGAAGGCGGAAACCGGAAGGCGGAAGAGTGGGCTTTTGGCGCCTATTCGGATACCTGTTCCGACCCCGATATAAAGATCGGGGCAGGCTTTCCGACTTCGCACTTCCGACTTCCCTCTTGGTTCGTCCAAAGTCCAAAATCATTCAGTCATTTACTAATCTTACCCGGCTGAGTACTCTGTAAAATAAATATC
>JAGQXQ010000610.1:1608-6056 GCA_020436535.1 Phaeodactylibacter sp. | reverse complement strand
TCTGGTGACCGAGGGGTGTATAACTGGAAAAGGCCGTCTAAGTAGTCGGACAGCTTTAAATTTAGTTTAATGTTGCACTCGCGGGCGTCCACGCCCGTGAGTGATTCAGGCAGCATAGGCTGAGCCACGCCCGGGCGTGCCTGCCGGCCATACTGGCACAGTAGGCGGGGACGCCCGACCGTGCTATCAATACGTAAAATAAATGTGCCCGACTACTTATTTCATCCCTTCCTGCGCAGGGCTTTCCAGAGCCGTCGAAGCAGCGGCTGTTCTTCCTCCCTGTTTTCCTGCCCTTCGCCCAGCAGATACTGCCGCAGCGCCCGTCCGCCGCGTTTGGAAGCATACAGGGAGGCCCCATCCGTCATCGTCGCCGTTTTCTCACCGTGATGGTACCGTTGCAGTTTATTCAGGTTGATCAGGGTACTTTCGTGGATGGGGAAAAAGCCCTGGCCCGGAGTGAGTATCTGCCGGAATTTCCCGATCGGCCGGATGCTGTTGAGGGGAGCATCCCGGTTTTCCAGGAACACCTGGGCCATCGTGCCTTGCTGAAAAGAGTGGATGTACAAAATGTCGTTCAAATCGGCCATTTCGATCAACCCTTTGAGCAAAGGGATGGCCATGCGGCCCGAGGAAGCCGGGGTGGCCCGCCGGGTTTGTGCCAGCAGCATATCAACCTGGCGGGCCAGCGTTTCGCGGTCGTCCTTCCTTTCCAGCGCTTTTTCGATGGCCTGCCGGAATTCCGCCCGGTTTACAGGTTTGGTCAGGTATTTCAGAGCAGAGAGCTCGATGGCCTGTAGCATGTATTCCTGTATGCCGTGCGAAGTGATGAAGATAAAGTCGAAATTGAGGCGGCCGGTGGGCTGTAGTTCCCTCAGCAAATCGAAAGTCGTGCCTTTGTCTTCATCCATACGGATATCCAGCAAGGCCAGATCAGGCTGTTGTTCCATAAAAAACGCACGAGCCTGCTGGAGATTGGTAGCCTGCCCGACGATCTCTACCTCCGGAGAATCCTGGCGCAGGTATTCCTTGTACAACTCGAGCGAATGAAGGTCGTCCTCTACAATAAAAACTTTCATTCCGAAAATATTTTCATTCAGCGAAGTGAATATTAACCCGGGCGCCACCCTGGGGCGGAGACTCGAACTGAATTCCGATCACAATTCCGAAATTGCGAAGCAGTTCCACCCGGTTCATAACCAGTTCAATGCCCATGGACCGGTGTGCTGAAACTTTTTCCGGAGCCGTCAGGGGCTCGAATTCAAAGCCGGGCCCATTGTCCTGTACGATACACAGTAGCCCGCCATCTTGCCTGGAAAAGCGAACCAGCAAGTGGCCGGCGCCGTCTTTTTTCGGAACCAGCCCGTGCTTGATCGCATTTTCGACAAAGGGCTGGATGATCATAGGAGCAATGACCACATTAGCCGGATGGACCGAAGGGGCCACCTCGATATCAAAGGTAAATTTGCCGGGTTTCAGCACCTGCATGAGCTCAATGTAGTATTTCAACAACTCGATCTCCGACTGCAGGGGGATCTCCTGGCCCTGTTGAGTGAGGTTTTCCAGTCCCGCACCTACGCTCGATTCCAGAAACCGCCGCATTACTTTCGACAAGCGTTCGATGTGTTCTTCCGCCTCCTCCTGCCGGCCCCTTACGATAAAGCTCTTGATGGCGTTAAGCAGGTTGAAAATGAAATGAGGCTGCAATTGGGACTGTAAAGTCTGTATCTGATAGTATTTCATCATCTGCTCCCGTTCGGTGGCGGCGAGTCGGGCCGTGTGCGCCGCCCGGCGGGCATTCCAGTAAAAACCGAAGCCGATGCAGGATATGGCCAGGAGGGCCAATCCGACGCTGAAAGCCAACTGGTAAAAATTGGGCTCTTTATAAAAGGCCTGTTCCACCTGGAAGCTATACGCATCGGTGATGTGGTCGGTAGGGTCCAGGCTGCCGGGATGCCGGCTGCGCACCTCGAAGGTATATTTTCCACTGGGCAGTTGCGGGAAAAAAGCCATCTGGTCTTCCGTCCAGCCTGTCCAGCCGTCGGAATGCCCGAGCAGGCGCCAGGAATACTGGGTGCGCAGGGGTCGCTGAAAGCCGATGCTTTCGAAACGAACGGTGATCTGGTTTTCGCCCCGGGGCAGAACGATGGGGCCGGAGGGGGTGTACGGCACGCGCTGGCCATTGATCTGAAAAATGCGCACCCGGGAGGGGTAATCCTCCATGCTGATATTTCCCTTTGGGATCATAGCGATCTGGTTGGAGCAGATCACCCAGTAATTGCCCTGATGGTCCAGGTAGGCGCCGTTCTGGTCGGGCTCTATGCCCAGGAATCCGTTGTTCTGGTTGTAGGCTTTCAGCCATTCCTTGCCCTGTTGGTGAAAAGTGGGCAGGTGCAGGACGTGCAGGCCCTGCAGGCCGCCGATCAAAAGTAGGGAGTCCACCACTTTCAGGTTAAAGACCCGTTCGAAAATAATACTATCTGCAACCCGCTGGAATTGCTGAGTCTGATTGGAAAAATAGAATAACCCCTCGCTTGAACCCAACCACAGGCCATGGCCCGGGTCATTTTCCACACAGCTGGCGCCGGCTAGTGGAACCCCATCTTCCCCTTTTTGAAACTTGCTGATCTCCTGGGTTGGAATGTGATACCGTACAATCCCCCGCCGGGCGGAAGTAAACCAGTAATGGTCCTGGTCATCGCGGGTGATGCCCTGAACATAGGCCCCATTGATGGCTTCCAGAAGTAGCGGTTCAAGCTGCCCGCTTTCAGGGTCAAACAAAGCAACGCCCCCCTTTAAACCAGCCAGTACTTTCCGGCCCTGCGCATCGAAGTAATTGTACAGCACGGGGGTGTCTTCGGCCGGAGATAAAGGATTGCGCCTCAGTATCCAGTCGAAACGGCCGTTGTGCAGACGGACCAGGCCTCTTTCGTGAGAAAAATACAAATCGCCTAAATGGTCTTGCGAGATACCGTAGTAGAACTTATCAGGAGCGGGGCAGTCCTGAGGAGAAGGAAAGGTGGAAAGTTCCCCCTGCTGTACCCTTTTCAGCCCGTACCCCAAACTGCTGATCCAGTAATCTCCGGAGTCATCCTGGATGAACCCCCACGCAGCGGGTGCATCCCGCGATGAAATGTATTTGAATCCTTGCGGAAAATACTGGTACAGGCCATCTTCCGCGTGAATCCAGATCGCGCCTTCCCGGCCCGCCATCAAACCGGAAATATTGGAAATGGGAATATCGAGCTTTTGAGGAGTTGAATCATTTGGCGGCTTGAAGAAAAGCTGTTTATCCCCCAAAACAAAGTAAATGCCACCATGCGGGCCAAATACGAACGATAGCCGATCGGTTTCTGAATTGGCCATCTCCCGGCTAAACCGGATGGAATCGGCCGGCTGGCCTTCGCCCGGCCGGCTGAGATACACCCTACCGTTTTCGTCAGGCTTTGAGGCCAGATAGTACCCACCCTCCCGGTTTGGGGAAGGCCGGAAATAATCCTTCCAACTGGCCACGACAGCTCCAACCAACCTCCCGGCTGCACTGACCTTGATCAACGTGCTCGATTGCCCGCCTTGAGCATACAACACCCACTGCCCCGGGCCAGGAGCAGCCGGTTGCTGCAAATACCGATTAACCTGTTGAGGAGTTATGCTGTCGGCCAACACCAATGTATCCCCTGAAAACCGCCACAAGGTGTGTGCTTTGTAACAGAAAAACAGCATTTCTCCCTTTTCCGCCCCCCGGATCAACTCCGCTTCGGCCTCATCAGACACCTTACGCCATTCCACCCCATCGTAGAAGCCCACTCCGGAATAGGAGGACGCCCAGACCCTGCCCAGGCCGTCCTCTTTCAGGCTGGCGATATAAGTGCCGGGCAAACCCTGCGCCGGGCGGAAATTCTCGAAATGCTGGCCATTGAATTTGCTGAGGCCCATTTTGGTGCCGGCCCAGATATAGCCCCGGCTATCCTGTAGGAGGGACATGGCCTGCTGCTGGGCCAGCCCGTCGTGCACGGTATAGTGCCGATACGGCAAATGAAGGAGCTGAGCGGATGAGCTCACTGCCCAGGCTGCCAGAATACAGGCCGCTATGCATCGCCAAATATAAGCCATCAGATAAAAATATGGAACCTGCCCTAATATAAACATTGTCGTCCGAAATCCGGGAGAATATCCCAAAATATGGGAAAATGAGGCCCAACCCGGGTTGCTGTGCCGTATTTGGCATTGTCGTACCGCATTTGTGGATATCCGCCCGGATATGGGTTGTTGGTTGGAAAAGTGGAGAGGAAGGAGGTTATTTGTTATATGCAATAAAAGACAATGCGTAAACGGGCAAATAGAGGAATAGTATAAGAGGCGTGCTTCCAAAGCCCGAAACAGAACAGCGTAATCCGGCCGTGATGGCCTTCCTTCAACAAAAACTAAAAGAAGCATTAACGCTCGCGGGG
>JAGQXQ010000610.1:0-1518 GCA_020436535.1 Phaeodactylibacter sp. | reverse complement strand
TTTGCTACCGGTGGGTGGGGAAGGATTAAAGTATTTTTCCATCAGATCAAGTGCTTTGGATATGAAAAACCTATTTTCCTGCTTTCTAACTTATTTCGTGATATTTCTTTTTACTGGTATGCTTTTTGCCCAGGAGCCCAAGTTTGAATGGACAAACACAGTTGGAGAAACTGAAAGTGCCATGGAACGGATACCTACCAATGACTCGCCTGGAAATAATCCTGTATCAGAATTATCTTCATGCGATGGTCCTGCCCTTGCCGCAGATTTCTACCGGCTAGATGCTAAAATAATTGCCGCAGATCTGATGGCCAATGATCCGGCCTATGAAACTACGGTCAATATTCCACCCGCTTTGGAAGCTTCTACTTTGGATGCTTTGGTTGCTATTTTCAATACGGAGGGTATCGGCGAACGTGACACAGTTGTAGAATGCCTGAACATCCATAACAATCTTTGGCTTTCACAAGGCGGTATTGAAGTTTTTACCAATACCAATGTCAATTGGGCCAATGAGTTGATAAACGGGATCTTTCCTACCTCAAATACTCAGGTCAATAACCTTTTCGACCTACACGATCTATCCCTTTCGGATCACTATGAACTCAACAATGAATTCGGATTAAATCTCCAATCGTCTGAAATTATTAATCTTAATGGCCTGGCCAATCTATTTCAACAGATACCGTCTGTTAATGATGCCTACGCCCAATATATAATTCCATTTTGTGCTACAGATCATATTTACATAGAGAGATTTACAGGATATAAATTAGTTCATTTTTTCCATGCCATTCCCTGCGTCGATGGCCGCAGTTGGACCTTCCGGGTCAATGACGATTGTTCCGTGGCCTTCATCAATTCAAACGGACCGGACGACGCCTCAGCTGAAATCGAATGTAATGAAGTATACCAATGCTTTTCTGACCCACTCTCTTTGGATTGGCTGCAAAATATTATTTCCGACAACTACTGGCACTGTGGAGTCGCCTGCCTTGGTTCAGCAGGACTGGAAGTTTACCGGCATACAGATACCTGGGGCGCTACCGTGATAGAAATCAGGCGTAGTTGCAGCGATGTCCACCGAGACTTCTATTACTGTGACGGCACCCAGTTTTATTCCTGCCTTTTTTATAGCCCTACTGAAATCCCGGATTGTGATGACAATATCACCAATGGCCTAAATAATACTGTGCTTATCTGGGATTGCTCAATACCACAACCGCAGGGATGTCCTACCACTCCTGATGAGATTCTCTGCCTGGGCTGGATACAAGATCTATTAGGGTCTAACAGCTCCGCCAGCCTTTCATATATTGACCTGAACGGCACTATCTATTACGCCCTCCAAACTACTCCCACTGAAATCACCCTCTACGATTGTGAAGGCAACCTGATCGAAAACTGTTATGACATCCTGGAGCCGGTCCAGGACCCGCCATGCGAATATAACTGCTTTGATAATGGTCTTTTCTTTGACTGTTCCGTACTGGTTCCTGTTTATTCGCCGAATGATCC
>JAGQXQ010000138.1:12822-18965 GCA_020436535.1 Phaeodactylibacter sp. | reverse complement strand
CACTGGATGTTCACCTGATGATCCGCGAGCCAGAAAAATACATTGAGCAGTTCCGGGATGCCGGCGCCGATGTAATCACCGTTCACTACGAGGCCTGCACTCACCTGCACCGCGTCATCCAACAGATCAGGGAAACGGGCGCAAAGGCAGGCGTAGCGCTCAATCCTCATACCCCCATCAGTTGCCTGGAAGACATCCTGGAGGAGGTGGACCTCCTCCTCCTTATGTCGGTTAACCCGGGCTTCGGCGGCCAGAAATTCATCTACAACACCCTGCTCAAGATACAGCGCCTGAGAGGCCGGCTGACAGTGCGCAACCTCTCCGCCCGGATCGAAGTCGACGGAGGTATCGGCTTGCACAATGCCGAGAAGGTACTCCAGGCCGGCGCCGATGTGCTGGTCGCCGGCAGCGCCATCTTCAAAGCGAATGACCCCAAAGACACCATCCGCCGTTTTAAAGAGATTGGAGGGGAAATCATGAAGTTTGTCTGAGTAATACAGCGGCGGGCTTTTCTAAAAAGCCTTACATTTGCAAAACGCAAAAAAACATAAACCAATAATCCCGATGAAAAGAATTCTTACGCTACTATCTCTGTTGGTACTGAGCCTCTCTCAGTCATTAGCTCAAAATGTCGGCAAGCTCTTTTTTCTGAATGACAACAACGGCCTGGCCACGCTCGACCCCAACACCGCCAACAGTACAGCCCTCTCCGCCAATGCCGTTTTCAACGGTGCATTATTGCCCGCCACCGTAACTGTAGATAATGAAGGCAGCCGCTTTTTCTTCGTCAGCACCGATACCGCGCAAGGGAGCGGACTGGTGACGGTAAATCTCAATACCGGGGAGGTACTCAATACCATCAGCCCCTTCATCGCTACTGCTTTTCTGGAATTCCACTGCCGGAACGGCCTGTTGTACACCATTGATAATGAAAACAACCTGGTTTCCATCGATCCGGCCAACGGAGAACTACAGACCCTTTCAGCCGTCTCTGCTCAGGTTATTGACCTCACAACGGCTACCATCGACCCTTATGGCAACCGCTTGTTTTTTATCAACGACGATGGCGCCAGCCTTCGGCTTATCACCCTAAGCACCGAGACGGGGGAAGTACTTGCTAATCTGAATATCGGAGATGATATCTCCTTCCGGAATATGGAGTACAACTGCCGGGACGGCCAGCTCTATGGCCTGATAGACAATGGCCTGGCCCGGCTCGACCCGATGGGGGGTAATATCATTGCCTTGTCCGGGCCAATTGCTTCCGCCGGCTTTCTCCCATTCAGCCAGAGCCTGAGCCAGATTCGGCAGGTTTACACTTTTTCCGGGCGCGATGACAATAATACAGCCCGGCTCTACACCGTTTCTCTGGCCGATGGCGCCATCCTTTCCCAGCCGGCCATCGGAACAGCGTACTTCCTGAACAGCTCCATTGCCTATGCCAACCGCTGCTCCGCCGAAGCCGATTTTGGGCTGGCCGTAGGCTGCGCCGGCGATACCACGCGATTCACCAATACTTCCACTCCCGGGGCCGCCTTACTGTGGAACTTCGGCGATCCGGCCTCCGGCGCCACCAATACCTCCACCGAAGCCAACCCCATTCACATTTACAATACCCCCGGAACTTACACCATCACCCTCATCGCCACGGATTGCGGAGCCGACACCTTGTCCAAAGTAGTAGAAGTGCCGGGCCTGGCAACCTCCCCGTTTGCCGACACTACGCTCGCCTGCGAGGACGATTTCCCACTGACCGTCAACGCTTTTTCCAGTGGCGCCACCTACCTCTGGCAGGATGGAACGGCCGATTCCATCTTCATCGTTGAAGCAACCGACGTTCCATTAGACCTTTCAGTGGAGGCCACCCTCGGCGCCTGCGTCGCTGAGTTCACCACCTTTGTAGATCGCGCACCGGATGCCGACTGCCCTTGTTTGCTGGAGTTGCCCAATGCCTTTACCCCCAATGGAGACAACCACAACGACTTCTTCCGGCCAGTCGATCAAAACTGCCGGGTCAAAGCCGGTAGTTATATCCTGCGCATTTACAACCGATGGGGTGAAATGGTCTTCGAAGGTACAGACCCCGACGCCAGCGGCTGGGACGGCAACCACAAGGATAACCCGGCGCCCAGCGAGGTGTACTTTTATACCTTGCAGTACATATCGGAAACTGACCTGGGCGACATCCCGGAGGAGAGAAAGGGAGACTTGACATTGTTGCGTTGAAGCTCTTTTGTCTCCATTCCCCGCCTGCCTTTCAATGACGACTCACCGGGCAGGCGGGGAATGGACGTTCCCGCCGGCCGAGAGGCCAAAGCATCCCTTCCTTTCGCATTGCGGAACGAGATAACCATCTATAGCATCGTTAAAAGATACGCACTACAAAATGAATTTCAAATTACTTTTCCCCCTCTTGATCTTAGTATCATTCCAATCTTTGGCCCAGCCCACCCGCTCCCCTCTCGGAACGCCCGGCCCGGCCTACTGGCAAAACCGCGCCGATTACAATATACAAGCTACGCTGGACACCAGCCACCACAAGATCATCGGAAAGGTGGCCATCACCTATACCAACAACAGCCCCTATCCGCTGGATTACCTCTGGCTGCAGCTCGACCAAAACAAATACCAGCCCGATTCCCGGGGCACACAGGTCAATGCCACAGGTAGCCGCCATGAAGGCAATACCACCAAAGGCTTCGAAATAGGAGGCGTTTTCTATAAAGGCCCTGGCGCGGCAACAAAGGCTCTGCCGGCGGCATACATCATCACCGACACCCGGATGCAGATAAAACTCAAAGTCCCCCTGCCACCCAACGGCGGAAAAGCCTCCATTACCATCGACTACAGTTTCACCATCCCCGAGGAAGGCGCCGACCGCATGGGGCGCATCCTCTTGGAAGATGGCTGGGTTTACGAAATCGCCCAATGGTATCCCCGCATGGCGGTGCTGGATGACGTCCAGGGTTGGAACAACCTCCCCTACCTGGGCGCCGGTGAGTTCTACTGTGATTACGGCAGTTATGAATACACCATTGACGTACCCAACGGCTTTGTCGTGGCCGGCTCAGGAGCGTTGCTCAATCCAGGTGAAGTGCTGCCTCGTTCTTACGTAAAAAACCTGGAAAAAGCAAAGGAGAGCGACACCACTTTATTCATTATCCCCCCGGAAGAAGCAGGGAACGCGCCCACTGGCAGCGGCAAACGCGGCATCTGGAAATTCCGATTGGAGTCTGCCCGCGATGTAGCCTGGGCTTGTGGGAAAGGCCTCATTTGGGACGCCGCCGGCGTAGAACTACCGGGTGGCGAGCGCACCCTTATCCAGTCTTTCTACCCCCGTGAGAGCCTCGATGGTTGGGACAGGGCCACCGAATACGCACAGGCTTCCATAAAACACTATTCCGAACAGTGGTTCGAGTACCCCTACCCTACCCTCAGCAATGTGGCGGGGGCCGTCGGCGGCATGGAATACCCCGGCCTCCATTTCACCGAATACAACCGGAGCGGCAATGGCCTTTGGGTCACCCTCGACCACGAGGTGGCCCACAACTGGTTCCCTATGATCGTAGGCAGCAATGAGCGGCAATACGCCTGGATGGACGAGAGCTTTGTTACCTTCATGGGTTACTACGCCGCCCGGAACTTTAAAGGGGCGAAGTATGCTTCTTATATCTCCGATTATAAAAGTATGCGGCGGCGTTTTATGGGAACTGAACTGGGGCCGGTCACTCGGCCCCCGCGCGAGATTGGCAAAGGCTTCAGCGATATCGTTTACTTCAAGCCGGCCATCGCCCTGCTTGTGCTGCGCGAGTACGTGCTGGGGCCCGAACGCTTCGACTACGCCTTCCGGTCGTACATTCAAAACTGGGCTTACAAACACCCTCAGCCGGAAGATTTCTTCAATTGTATGGAAAACGCCAGCGGCGAAGAGCTGGGCTGGTTCTGGCAAAGTTGGTTCTACCAGGATGAAAGCCTGGACCAGGAAATTACCAACGCCCTTCAAAGTGATGAAAACATCATTCGGATTACCCTCTCCAATAAGCTCGGCATGCCGATGCCGGTGGTAGTGGAATTCACCCTGGCCGACGGCAGCACCGAACGCAAAAACCTGCCGGTGGACATCTGGAACCAGGGCGATACCTACCTTTTCACCTACCGCGCCGGCCAGCCTGTTCAGTCCATCCGGCTCGACCCGGATGAGTGGCTGCCGGATGTGGAACGGCGAAATAATGAATGGAGGTTTTAGAAGCTGTTTGAATTTAACTTGAGGTTTGAGTTCAAAGTATTGGATGCTAATTTATTATATGGATTCCTGCCTGGCGTTCATCTACAATGTACTGAGCCTGGAGATGTACGCCGTACGATTGGGATAACGTCATACATCCACACCGTACAGCGTACACAAACCCAGACAACTCTGCAGCTATACTCCTGGTTCAAACCACGCGTTGATTTATCAATATTCGGCCTCCGTAACCAGCCTCCAGAGGTATTCCTTCATATGGTCGAAGGCGGGGGGAGCAGTAGCGTAACTGGGGTTGCTCCGATAGGTAACCGACCGGCTCTGGCCACCGGAGCGGATGTCCATTTGATAATCATAGCTGCGCTGCCCATTGGGTGCGCCATATTCCCGGGCCGGCAATTGCATGATACCAGTGCCCTGGATCATTTCCTGCAGGGAGGTAAGCTGGTGTCCATTTAACGGGACTTCATTGGCCACTTTTCGCAGAGACACATCTGTCGGGGTGGCCACCCACGGACGGTTTTCATCGTAGACATAATTTTTGGAGATGTGGGTGAGTTTTCCATTCTGGATTAGGATCTCGTCGCGCGGGCTGTCATAGTGAAGATAAATATCCAGGCCTGGTTTGGAAGCCGGCCGGGGTAATTCCTGAAAAGCCATGCCCTGCCCACTCAACTGAATAACAAAGCTCAACAGGGTGATCAACAAAGGGAATACTCTCATACGGTCACGTGTTTTTGTACTTCTTGGGTGAAAAAATAGCGCATTTGCCCCATCTCACAGGAAGGGGAATAGAAACAAGTTTTTACCAGCAATCGATCTTGAATTCCGATAAGGAGGATGTTCTGAAAAATCACGACGTATTAACGAAACCTATAGGTGTAAAAATTGTCTGCAGAGTTCAAATTTGACGGATATACGGCGAAAAGCCCGGTTTTCGATAAAAAGAGATAAATTAGCGCCCTTAAATCTAGGGTTTTATGATATTGTCGGATAAGAAAATACTGGAAGGCATTGAGCAGGGAGAGATCGTTATCGAACCCTTTCAGCGGCATTGCCTGGGCACCAATTCCTACGATGTACACCTGAGCAAGTGGCTGGCCATCTATAAAGACCACGTTCTGGACGCGAGGCGGCACAACCCCATTGAGTACCTCGAGATCCCCGAAAGCGGGTTTGTGCTCCATCCCAATACGCTTTATCTGGGGGTTACGGAAGAGTATACAGAAACCCACAACGCCGTTCCTTTCCTTGAGGGCAAGTCGAGCGTAGGCCGACTCGGCATCGACATCCACGCCACTGCCGGCAAGGGCGATGTCGGCTTCTGCAACACCTGGACACTGGAGATATCCTGCACCCACCCCGTGCGCGTCTACGCAGGTATGCCCATTGGCCAGCTCATCTACTTCCGAGTCGACGGAGAGATCCTCAATTACTACAATAAGAAAAAGAATGCCAAATACAACCAGCGCACCGATAAACCGGTGGAGAGCATGATGTGGAAGAATAAATTTTAGCGCCTGCCTACTGCCGGACCACGATCGTTTCCCAGCCATCGTAAGCGCCTCCATACTTTTCCACCTTTTGTCGTAGGCGCCAGGTCAACTCATGGATATAAGGGATGTGAATACTATCCTGTCGAATAATATGAAGGACATAGGAGTCAGCGTTACCTTCAGCCTGAGTATCTATTTCAACTAATTCAAAACCTTCCGCCTGCACGTCTTTGAGGAAGCTATCACGCTGGGCCAGGGTCGTAAATTGAGACCAATGGTCGATCGGGCGGGGTTGACGGAGGCGGTCGCCAGCCTCCTGAAGTTGGCGCAATACCTTTTCGTTTCTAATCTCGTTCATTTCCCGGCTGGTGGGCATTAACAGGTTGAAATAGACGGCCCACCGG
>JAGQXQ010000138.1:4367-12745 GCA_020436535.1 Phaeodactylibacter sp. | reverse complement strand
GAATCCCGGCTGTCATTCAGGTAGAAAAAGAGGGCTTTTAACCCAAACGAAGTACTGCTGCCTACAAAGATCCCCTGCCCGGGTTGCTCCAGGGCCCGGATGAGTTGGTCCTGCAACTGGTTGGCTATAACTACCTCCTTTTCCTCCGGAAACCCGGACGGTAACGCCCCTTCAGCCAGCACACTCACCACCATCAACTTGTTGTGGTATTGCAATGGCGCCACCCCTCGCCACCCCAGGTCAATGGTAATCACTGAAGGGCCGGTTGTATCTTCGCGCAGGAAAACGGCCCAATCCTCCTGATGAGCGTCAATCGGAGGGCCTTCGGGAGGCCCGCCTTCCTGGCAGGCGGCGAGGGAAAGAACAAAAAGCAGGTAGAGATAATAATTATTCAACATCAGGCCAGATATTAGTAAGCAAAGGTAATCATTCAGCAGTTAGCAACCGATCTTCAGTCCGTCATACCCGACGGTGACATTTTCGGGCAGCTCCCGCTGCACTTCCTCATGCCTGCCCATACGATGGCTGAGATGGGTGAGGTAGGCGTGTTCCGGGCCCAGCTTTGCGATCAGGGATAGGGCCTGCTGCAGGTTGAGGTGAGAGTGGTGCTCCCGCTGATGCAGGGCGCTGATCACCAGACGCCGGAGGCCCTTCAACTTTTCCAGTTCCGCCGGAGCAATGGTGCGAATATCCGTCAGATATGCAAAATCACCCATCCGAAAACCCAGGACCGGCATATTCCCGTGCAGCGCCTCGACAGGCTGTACTTCCAGGCCGGCCACCTCAAATACTTTTTCTTTGGAAATAGAATGCAACCGCACCATTGGCGCCCCGGGATAGCGGTTCTCAGCAGTAAAAATATAGGCAAAACGCTGGAGCAGAGATCGCTGAACGCGAGGGGTACAATAAACGGGCATATCCGTCCAGTTCTGAAAGTTAAACGGCCGCACATCGTCCATGCCAATGATATGGTCGTTGTGCTCGTGGGTCAGCAGGATGGCGTCCAGGCGCCGGGTATGGCTACGCAGCATCTGCTGGCGAAAATCGGGGCCGCAGTCAATAGCAATGCGCTTGTCTCCATAACTGATTAGCGCAGCGGTGCGCAAGCGGTTGTCGCGCTCGTCCGTCGATGTACAAACCTCGCAGTCACAGCCGATTACCGGCACCCCCTGCGAGGTTCCTGTCCCGGTTAAGGTTATTTCCAGTTCGATGGCAAGTTTGATTTTTGATGTTTGATTTCTGATGGTTGCTTTACCAACAGGGAACTGCCGGACTACGGGCCCACATCACAAAATCAAACATCGTGAATTTTATCCGGCTTGATAGAGACGGGCATCAATAAAAAAGGCACCTGCCCGGAGATCAGGTATCACTCCTCCTCCTCACTCGCCGTTAGCTCATTGATCTTTTTGAAGAATTTGGCCGAAGGCTCACTAAGCTGTTCAACGGGCACTTCCATTTTACCGAGAATATCCACCAGGCAATTGATCCGCCCTTCTGTATCGTAAAATTTATTGATCACCGCTACCTTCCGGTCTTCCACAATACAATAACCAGAATTGAAGTTACCCTTCTCGTAACGCACTGTATAGTCGAGTTCTTCGAGCAGGGTTTCCAATTTTTTCAGGCTATGTCGTGTATATTTGAACATAATATCCGCGGCTGATATATTTGCACCGGCAAATATAGGGCCTGGCGGGATGATATACAAAAAGGAATCGTTTAGCAGTTGAAAACAGAGAGGCGCGCAGTGGATTTCATGAATGTACAATTATCCCCATAATGCCAAAGGTTTACAAAAGTTACAGGCCTGTGAGTTATACATTTTGGGCTTTCCGGCGTTATTTATCCAGTTATCGGCTCGGGGCGTTCCCGGCCGTTTGGAATTTGTTAATTTTATGCATCGAAAAAAGTTGATTTTCATGAAGATACCTTACATACTACCTTTAGTGTTCATGTTAATGGGCATTGGCCTGCAGGCCCAGAATACCGGCCAGGAGCGCCGCTTCGAGGCGGGCATCGTCGCAGGCATGAACCTTTCGCAAGTGGATGGGGACGACCTGACGGGCTTCAATAAGATCGGCGTCAACGTAGGGGCCCGGGTCGACGCGATACTGGCCGAGCGGTGGCGACTGAGCCTGGAAATGCTTTTCACCCAGCAAGGCGCCAGCCGCCATCGCCTGGATAACCCGGCGTCCGCCTTCGACAAGATCCGACTCAACCTGGTGGAAGCGCCGGTAATGGTCCATTTTCAGGATTGGAAGATACAGGCCAGCGCCGGTGTGTCTTACGCTCGAGTGATCAATTCTGAGATCATCGACTATACCGGAGAAGATGCTACGGATGCTTATCCCCTAAAGGATAATCTCTACTCTATCATCCTGGGCGGAACGTTCTTCTTCCAGGAAAACCTCGGCATTAACGTTCAGTGGTCCCGGTGGCTCAACAACCTGCGCATCAGCGATGGCAACGAACCCAGCCCCCTGCCCGGCCAACAATCCGGCAGGTTCATCGGCCGCACAGTGACCATCCGGGGGATCTATATGTTTTAACCGAAAAACCGGCCCGGCTTGACCGTGGGCGCCGGGCCGGTTTTTCGGTTAGCCGGCCAGCCGTTCTAGCGGTACTCTTTCACGGCTACCTCCAGAAAGCCCACCAGCCGCCCTTTTTTATCCCGCTGGAGCTCCACCAGAAAAAATTGATCATTGTCGCTAATGAACTGCTTGTCCGTTACGCTCGAATACTGGGCAAACTGGAAGGTGTATCCTCTGGGGCTGGCGCCCTCCACCTGCAGATGAATATGGCCGCCGGGGCCTTTATCGTTGTACTGCCCCGGCAGAATAGTGGAGATCAGAAAGCGGCCGGCTTCATCCGTTTGCACCGTGCCGCTGATCCGGGCCGTTTCCGGTTTCCCCTCAACGCTTTGCCGGTAGTCCCCCTTGCTGTCCGTGTGGTACACCAGGACGGAGGCATTGGGGATAGGCGCCTGGTTTTCTTTTCGCAGCAGGGTTCCGCCGATGATCAGAGGCGTACCCGGTTCACCGTCGGGCGCAGGATGCACCTGACAGGACGGCGGCAGGTTTTGAAACCGGGCCAGAACAGCTTTACCGGAGGCATCCAAAGAAGCAATATCGGAGGGGGACTGGCAATGGGCAAGGCCTGCCAGCATTAGAAGAAAAAAGAAAACAGTCGGTAATTTCATACACGTTAATTTTTTGTTTTCCAAAAATGAGCGGTTGCTTTTCGGGTTTAAAATAGGAGAACCATAGCCTTCTTTTTAAAAAAGTAGAAGAACACCGTATGAACGCCAACGGACGACCGCCCAAATGTCATTATATACTCTGGTGCTGCCTGCTGTTAAGCAATATTCACTACGCCCAACCCAGCCGTTGGCAATGGGGTATCGGGGCCAGTGCCCATTCTACCGCCCCCGACTTACAGCTAGCGCCGGTAGCCCGCTCCCAGATGGCGGTGCGCACCGGATTGTCTGGATTGGCCCGCTATCGCCTCAACCGCAAGGCCAACTGGCAGTGGGGCCCTTTCCGCAACCGCCTCAACCTGTTTTGGGAAACCGGGTTGGGCGCCGATAATTTGGCTTATACCTATATGGCTGGAACAACGGCAATTACCCGAGATTTTGTCAGTCTGGAGATACCGCTACGCCTGGTGATGGTTTCCGATGTGCGGGGCTTTCCGGGATGGAGCAGCCGGCGGTTGCACGGCTACGGCCGGCTGGGAGGAAGCGCCGGTTTTGTTCTACCTCGAAAAATTGATGGGGCGGAGGGCGATTTCAGAGAAAGCTCAAAGATCGGAGGCCTGCGGGCCGCTATCCACCTGAGCAGCGGGTTATTGCGAAAACTGGACAATGGCGGCCATTCTTCCGTGGGTATTTTTGCCCGGTTTGGCCTCACCTCCGTCGTTAAAGGCCAGCTTGTTTCCGGCCAGATGGATCCCCCCTTGCTATTCAGAAGCGCCGGCAGCCTTTTCGGGTTGGAATGGAGTTATTTTTTTGGACAACCGGCCCAGCCCCGCTTACCCATAGAGCCGGTGGATATGATCCTCTGCCCTCGCTTTTAGTAATTGCTGCGTTAATACTGCCCCAGGAACTGTATGTCCTCGATCCGCTCCTGGGCGACGTCTTCATAGAGGGCGTAGAGCAGCCCGTCCTTCAGCCCCACCCCCGGCACCATGACATAGTCGGCGCCAAAGAGGCGCATCACTTCGGTGTAGATCTCTGAGGCGGGGATGATCACATCGGCGCGGTCGGGGTTCATCTTGAGGATGTTCATTCGTTGCTCGTAGGTGAATTCGCCGACGTAGGCGCGCAGGGCCTGCAATTCTGCCAGGCTGATGCTGTTGCCATGTTTCTGGCTGGACAGCTTAAAGAGCTTGTTGATGTTGCCGCCAGTGCCTACGGCTATGACCGGGAGCTTTAATTCCGGCGCCACCTTATCCCTCCAATTGGCAATATTATTAAACACTACCTTGCGGTTGCGGCCTTCCAGTTGGCGAACCGAGCCCATCTTGAATGATTTGGCGCTGACCCGGTTTTTGCCCTCATAGATGTTGATCTCTGTACTGCCGCCCCCCACATCGATGTGGATATAGGTCTTATCGTCCAGGTAAGGCACAATGGCCTTACTGAGATACTCCGCCTCCTCTTTGCCGCTGATGATGCCGATCTTCAAATCGTAATAGGTAGCGATGCGCTGGACGATATCCTTTCCGTTTTTGGCTTCGCGCATGGCGGAGGTGGCCCGGGCGATGTATCCCTCGACCTCGTACAACTCGATCAGGAGCTTGAAAGTGCGCATAAGCTTCTCGAAGTTGATGATCGTATTGTCACTGATCTGCCCGCTGGAAAACACATCCCGGCCGAGGCGGAGTGGAAAGCGGATGTATTCCTGATTTTTGAAGCTGAGCCGTTCCCCCTCTTTGATGATGCGGATAACCTGAAGGCGAATGGCGTTGGAACCGATGTCGATAGCGGCGAGTTTCATTTTCTGTGGTTTTAGCCTGGCGCCAAAGATAGTTAAAGACTTGCCAAGTTTCGGGAACACGGCCAACCGATGGGTTACAAATTTTATTAACTTAGAGGAGTAGAATTAACCAAAACCACACAACTATGAATTTGATCTTCTGGCTTCTCGTTGGCTTCGCTGCCGGCGCCATCGCAAAAATGCTGACCCCTCAGGAAGAAAAAGGCGGTTGGATCTCTTCCATCATCATTGGCATTGTAGGTTCCTTCGTTGGCCGCATCGTCGGTGGGCTGGTTGGGATTGCCAGCACTGGCCTGATCGGCAGCCTGCTCATTGCCACCGGTGGGGCAGTATTGGTCCTCTTTATTTATCACCGTTATCTGGCGGACAAATTGAATCTTCCAATTTAGTTTCTGTGAATTACCAAAGCGTCAGCTCGTCTTTGGGTAACGCTTTGGTAATATCCTCTCGCTGTCTCTTCTGAATGATCGATCACCGTGACATATCATCCTCAATCCTTTCCATTGCTGGCATAGTTTTTTTATGTTTCTGCTTCTCAATGCCGGCAGGAGCCCAGCGATACAGTTATAAACTGTACACGGTAGATGATGGCCTACCCACCAACGCTATTTACGGCGGCCTGCAGGACAGCCATGGATATATCTGGTTTTATACCGAAAAGGGAATCTCGCGATTCAATGGCTATTCTTTCCTGAATTTTACAGTCAAGGATGGGTTGCCTACGAATGACATCTTTATGATAAGCGAGGACTCACAGGGGCGACTCTGGCCACACAGCTTTGGGCGCCGACAAGTATACATCGAAGGCGATAGTGTCTATACAGTTGCTGAAGACAAGGAACCAAGGTTTCATGGGTTTTCAGTATATGAGGATGGGCAACGGGTATGGTTCAAGGATAATAACCGAAAACTGCTCATTGGAGAAAATGGGGCCGGCTTTGACACAATCCCCTATACCATTCACAATTTCTTCAACCAGGATCGGCCTATAGGAAATGGCATTTACTTTTACAAATGGAATACCTTCCTTCGCATTAACCAGCGAAGTGACACCTGCCAACTGCTGGCCAGTAATGGGGCCCAGCTCGATGTCTTTCCAATGCAGGGTTTGAAGCCGGAAACGGCAAAAAAACTGGCAAACAGGGCACACAATTCTTTTTGCACTTTTTTAGATGGCCTGTTTATTCAGCCGTTTTCCGACAGCATAATGTATTATTTGGACCTGAAACAAAGACGGGTTACCGAATTTAACCTGATCGAGATCTTTGGCCAAAAGCCCGATCTTATCCGTTTTTACGAGCAGGATCAACAGTTGCAGGTGCAAAGCAACCTGGGTGTTTTCATACTTGATAAAGACCTCCAGCTCGTAGACCTCTTTAGAGTTGAACTACCAATTGCTTTCCGGCTGGACCGTATCTTTAAAGATCGGGAAGGGAACTATTGGATAAGCAGCAAGCAAAAAGGTATTTTTTTTCTGACAGCTGAAGAACGCAATGCCTTCGTCGCCACCAATCCTTACCGGGAGGCAGACAATGCGATCAATTGCCTGGCCAGCGACCGCAAAGGCCGCATCTATGCGGGTACCCGGAAAGGAACCGTATACCGGTTGAATCCAGACAAACAGTTGGGCCCACTGCTTTCTGCTCTTGCTTCCAAATACAACGATGCGGTAGAAGTCAAAGCTATGGCCTTTGATGATGAGGATAACCTGTGGATAGGCCGGCAAAGTATTGGGTTAGAACGGTATTGCCCGGCTACCAGGCAAACAATTCCTTTTTTACAACTGGTAGCTCAGCCCACTATTCACTACGGGAGCCACAAGCAACTATTCGACCTGAATTTCAGAATTGAAGACCTGGCCCTCTATGTCAAAGGGCTGGATTGGGACACCCGCCTGAAACGGCTCGCAGTTGGAAGGGCCAACTACCCCTTTGTTTATTACACTGACGAATCGGGTATACCCAATATTACACTGCTATCTTCTCAGCGAACCCAAGCTATTGCCTTTGGCCGGGAAGATAAAATCTGGATGGGCCACCAGGATGGCCTTGGTATCTATGACCAGGGGCAATACCGTTTGTTTGAGGATCATCCAGAGCTAAAATACTGCAATATATGGGATGTCGACGTCGATGATAATGGAACGGTTTGGATCGGTACCGATGGCCGTGGCCTTTTCGCTTTCGATGGTAAGGACGCAATCGCCATTCAAGGCACTCAGGGTGATATCATCCAGGATCTGTTCATCAGCTCCGGCCAGCAGGTTTGGATAGCGACCAACCGGGGCGTAAAAGGCATCAATGTTGATACCGTGCTGGAAAACAGCCAGGTGGTGCGGATATTGACCACCAACAGTGGACTGGCTACCAATGAGGCCAATGCCGTCTATGTAGATAGCCAGTTTATCTACGTGGGCACCAACGAGGGGCTGACCATTGCCCACCGGAAGCTACTCTTCCAGGATACGACTCCTCCCCGGTTGATACTGGATGAAATAAGGATCAATGGGACTCCTGCTTCCCTGAAGCAACATTATACCCTCTCACACCACCAAAACGAGCTGGAATTTTTCTTCACCGGCCTTTCTTATAAAAGCTTTGGGAACCTCACCTACGAATATCAGCTCACCAATGCTGACAAAGCAATCCAGCGAATTAATAACCGCCAGGTTCGGTATACCAGCCTCCAGCCGGGAGTCTACACTTTGCATATGAAAGCCATCGATATCAAAGGAATCGCCAGCCCTTCAATGCCGCCCCTTGTTTTTACCATACACCCTCCGTGGTGGCAGGCCCGCCTGGCCCTTATCTGCTGGATACTACTGGCAGGCGCCATCCTCCTGGGTATTTACCGGTGGCGGGTACGCGCCATCCGCCACAAAGCCGCTGAAAAGACAAAGATCAATAAGCGCTTTGCCGAGCTGGAGTTGCAGGCCCTGCAGTCACAGATGAACCCTCATTTCATCTTCAATTCCCTGGGGGCCATTCAGTATTTCATCCAGAGTAATGATAAGAAACAAGCCGACCGGTACCTTTCCAAGTTTGCCTATCTCATGCGCCTGTTCCTGGAATCGTCCAAGAACAGGTACATCAGTCTCGCCGAAGAGTTAAAATTGATCCACCTGTATGTAGAACTGGAACAACTTCGTTTTAAAGGAAGGTTCGATTTCAAACTGGATGTCGATGAAAAAATTGACCTGCACACCACCGAGTTGCCAACGATGCTGCTGCAGCCATTTGTGGAAAATGCCATCAACCACGGCCTTTTTCACAAGTCAGATGGCGGATTTCTGAAATTGTCGATCACCCCCATGATCAATAGGCGGCTAAAATTTGTTATTGAAGACGACGGCATTGGCCGGAACCGCGCCATGAAAAT
>JAGQXQ010000138.1:4099-4306 GCA_020436535.1 Phaeodactylibacter sp. | reverse complement strand
TGCAAACGCTACAGGAGGTAGAAGGATACCACATCAGCATTGAAATAGAAGACCTCTTTGACGAAGCAGGCCAGGCGGCAGGGACCAGGGTTTCCATTGAGATGCCGGAATTTGAATAAGTGGATTAAAAGTATGTTCAAAATTCGATCAATGGCCTGCGAGCGGCAAATTTTGTTCCATCCGGCGTTAAATTTTTCGCCGGATTGC
>JAGQXQ010000138.1:0-4066 GCA_020436535.1 Phaeodactylibacter sp. | reverse complement strand
ATTTGCCTTGGCTGGAATAAAATTTCCTCGCTCTCGACTCATCATCGAAATTTGAACATACTCTAAGTTATGATAAAAGCTATTATTGTTGACGATGAAGAACACGCCCGGTTGACACTAGCCGGGAAACTCAGTGAGTATTTCCCCAACATACAGCTAACGGGCATGGCTCAAAATGCTGAACAAGCTTTTCACTTGATCCTTTCTTCTCAGCCCGACTTGCTTTTTCTGGATGTAGCCATGCCCCGAGAAAGCGGCTTTGACCTGCTCAAACGCCTCCCCAACCTGGATTTCGAAATTATTTTCGTAACCGGATTCGATGATTACGCCATCGACGCCATTTCCTTTTGCGCCATTGGATATATTTTAAAACCGATTCAGGACGAACTGCTGATCAAAGCGGTTCACCAGGCTCAGCAACGGATTATCGAGAAACAGGAAAACATCCGAAACCGGCAGTTGCTGCAAAACCTTTCCCAGCCCGGGCATGCTAGCAACAAGATCGGAATTCCTACCATGGAAGGGCTGGAGCTGGTTTCCACCGAAAAGATCATTCGCTGTGAAGGCATTCAAAAGTGTACCCAGATCAACATCCAGGACCGGCCGCCGATAACCAGTTCCTATAACATCGGCGAATTCGTCCGTTTGCTAAAACCTTATGGATTTTTCCAGGTACATAAATCTCACCTGATCAACCTCGCCTTCATCAATAAATACAATAAAGAAGGAGTGGTTATACTCGAAGACGGGATCAGCATTCCCGTTTCCAAACGGCGCCGTACCGAATTCCTCGACTGTATCAGCCGGCTGTAAAACCCATTTCCTTCCCGCTCCTTCCACCGATCCGCCCGATAGTCAAATCACGTTACTGATTTCAAGCCTTTGCACTTATATTGAGCATGAGCTAATGATAGAGATTGAATTGGATAATGTGCTGAGGTTGTTATGATCAGCCCGTGCCATAGAATAAACCGTAGCCAATACACCCATTAACGCGCTTTCTATCAAAGGAGTCACCTTTACAGTTTGAGGGGGCTCCTTTTTTTACCCAGTGGGAAAAATTCCATGTCCAGCGGAAACCCTTCTTCCCCTCCATCAAAAAGAATATCTCTATCTTTGTCCGTACCGATTTCCGAATCCTCCTTCCAAATTACGGACTCATGCAAAGCAAATCTTTATTCCTGGTTCTTACTTTATTGTTTACCCACACCCTTTTTGCCGCACAGCTCCCACCCGGCTTTGCCGAGGAAAAGATCGCGGAAGGCCTGGACCCTACCGCTATGGCCGTCACCCCCGATGGCAGGATACTCATCACCGAGAAAAACGGCCGGGTCCGGGTGGTAGAGAATGGAGCACTGCTTACCGATCCTTTTCTTCAGATCGAAGTGGACAACTACAATGAGAGGGGGCTGGGCGGTATCGCAATCGACCCCAATTTTGAGCAAAACAATTATCTCTATATCTTTTATACAGTTGCCGGCGCCAACCATAACCGGATCAGCCGCTTCACCGCCAACGGCAACTACGCCCTGCCGGATAGCGAGCAGATCTTGTTTGAGCTGGAACCGCTCTCCGGAACGATCCACAATGGGGGCGCCATGCAATTTGGCCCGAATGGGAGGCTCTACATCGCCGTTGGAGATGGAGCCAATGCGGATAATGGGCAAAACCTCAACACCACCCTGGGCAAGATCCTTCGGATCAATGCCGATGGCAGCATTCCCGAGGATAACCCTTTCTACGATCAACTCACCGGCAATAACCGGGCGATATGGGCCTACGGTTTTCGCAACCCCTTCACTACAGCCATGCAGCCGGGCACGGGCCGCCTGTTTGCCAATGATGTTGGCGCCGGCAATTTTGAAGAAATCAACCACATATTGCCCGGCCGCAATTATGGCTGGAGCGATGTGGAGGGATTCCTGTCCGGCGCCCCGGCGCCGCCCAATTACCAGGAGCCCTTGTTTGCCTACAGTCACGCCACCGGCTGCGCTGTTATCGGCGCTGCCTTCTACAACCCGCAGGTTCAGCAATTTCCACCGCAGTACCTGGGTAAGTATTTCTTTGGCGATTATTGCGGGGGATACCTCAAAGTGATGGACCCCGATAGCGGTGAAATCATAGAGGACTTCGCCACCGGCATCGAGCGGCCGATCAGCCTGCTCACCGCACCCGACGGATCGGTCTACTACCTGGAGCGGCGCGGCCTGGGCGGGGGGTCACAACAGGACAACACCAGCACCACTAACGGCGTCCTCTGGCGGATATTTTTCACCGGCAGTGGAGCGCCATTTATATCTTCCAACCCAAGCCCTGTCGTGGCGTCGGTGGGCGAAGAAGCCACTTTTGAGGTGGGTGCGTCCGGCGCCCCTACCCTGGCTTATCAATGGCAACGCAATGGCACGGACATTGACGGCGCCATCGGCCCTTCGTTCACCCTCACTGCTACTCTGGCTGACAACGGCAGCCTCTTCCGCTGCCGCGTCAGCAATGGAGAAGGGGAGGCGGTCAGCGAGCAGGCCCTGCTTAGTGTTACGGCCAATACACGCCCCAACCCGCAGATTTTCACACCGATCGAATCGCTGACTTACAGAGCCGGGGATACGCTCTTCTTCAGCGGAATGGCCAATGATGCCGAAGACGGCGCCTTGGGGGCAGAACAGCTGACTTGGCGCATCGACTTCCACCACGACGACCACACCCACCCGGCTATGGCGCCCATTTCAGGAATGGATAATGGCTTTTATCTCATCCCAATTATCGGAGAAACGAGCGAAAATGTATATTACCGCCTTTACCTCACCGCAGTAGACCAGGAAGGGCTCAGCCGCACGGTATCCCGGGACGTGCTTCCGGAAAAAACCAGTATTACGGTTTACACCGAGCCGCCGGGATTGAGCCTGAGGGTCGATGGAGAAACGGTGAGCACACCGTATACCTTCAACAGTGTGGTGGGCATATTGCGAAGCGTAAAAGCGCCCGTCACCCAGCTGCAGGGTGAGTCCCTTTTCACCTTCGATCAGTGGGAGGGCGGTTCAGGCCAGTCTACGGTGGCTTTCCAGGCGCCGGATGCGCCGTTTAGCCTTACGGCTTATTACGAGGAGGCCCAGGTAGGCAGCGGCACGGGGCTGTCTGGCGCCTATTACGATGAGGAGGAACATGTTTTTAATGGTACGCCGGCGTTCTGGCGCATCGACACCACCATTAACTTCGACTGGGGCGACGGCTCAGCTGCTCCCAACCTGATCGGCGAAGACAATTTTTCCATTCGCTGGACAGGGGGCATCGAACCCCTCTTTTCCGAAGAGCACTCTTTCTACATCATCTCCGACGACGGCGTTCGGCTATGGATAGATGAGCAACTGGTCATCGACCAATGGGTACCCCAGCCGCCAACCGAAACCCAGGGCAGCATTTTTCTGGAAAAGGGGCGGCGCTACCCCATTAAACTTGAGTACTTTGAAAATGGCGGCGGCGCCGTATGCCAGCTCTTCTGGAGAACGGAACGGCTGCCCAAAGAAGTGACCCCCAAACGGCAACTCTATCCCGATATTCCCACCGATATCAGGGATGAACCGGGAAGCCCGGAGATCCGGCTGTTTCCCCAGCCAGCACGGGAAGAAGTAAGCCTGCTGGTGGATTCCGAAACGGCCGCTACCCTGCACGCCCAGGTGTATACGCTGGACGGACAGCTGGTTTGGAAAGGCTTGTTATCGCATACGCCTCCTCGCAGCTTGCATCAGGTTAATATTCAGGGCCTGGCGCCCGGCCTCTATTTGTTGAACATCAGCAGCGACAAGTGGAAATGGGCCGGGAAGTTAGCCGTCTACCGATGAGGTCCGGAGCGGCAAATTCTACCTGCATTCTTCTATCGGTGGCGTACTGGCATTCAGGGTGCAGCTGTGGGCCGTGGCCTGCCTTGCCCTGAATTGTGATGGAATGCGGTTAGCCATGGGTATTACCATCCCCGCCAACCTGAGTACTTTCCCGGGCAGCTGGGCGCTGAACGGCCTGGGCAATCAGCAATTCCCGCTTTGGCTTTCCAGAAAGGCCGCTCCGCTGTCAG
>JAGQXQ010000609.1 GCA_020436535.1 Phaeodactylibacter sp. | reverse complement strand
ACGCACCATCATTTTAGAATTACCGTACCTTTACACAAAAACGCCATGTCCACCACACGCCTCAATCAATTAAAAGCTATGCTGGAAGAAAGTCCGCACGATGCCTTCCTCCTATTTGCGCTGGCCAAGGAATACGAGAAGCTGGGCGAACAGGAAACGGCTCTGCGTTACTACCTGCACCTGGAAGAGCACGAACCCGGCTATGTAGGCACCTATTACCACCTGGGCAAGCTTTATGAACAGATAGGAGAGGCAGGCCTGGCCCTGGAAACCTACGACAAGGGCATAGAAGCTGCCCGCCGCGCCGGCGACCAGCACGCCATGGGGGAGCTGGCCTCCGCCAAAATGGCGCTGGAGTAAATGCTCACCTGTAGGCTTCTAAACCTCGAAGAGCTTCTGTAAAGCCCTAAACTCTGGGCGCGATGCTGAAATGTACCCTTCTAGTTTAGGGCTCACACTAGGGTTTATGGGCGATTGAGGGCCGCTTGGAGTTTATGGCTTGCCGAGGGCTAGCTGGGGTTTATCGCTTGCCTGTAGGGCTAAAATGAAAACCAGTACAGCATTATGGGCGCACTCAAAGGGATTATAAACCTGCTGATGCTCCCAAGCTGGTATTGACCCTGGCAAGCCCCAAGGAGCTATATAAACCCAGCTAGTAGGTACAAATGAGACCCGCACTCCTATCTATAGCATCTCTTCCCCTACGGTGTCTTCACAAATTTGCTGTTCCCCAACAACTGCCCTTCCTGGCTGAACACCTGCAGAAAATACAGCCCTACCGGCAGACGGCTAATATCGACCTCTTCCGTTCCGGAAAGGGCTCGAACGTTCTGCTGAGTAAGCAATTGTCCGGCTGCACTACTGATGTGCAGGCGGGCGCCGGGTTGCAGGCCCTTCGGCAACTCCACCCGGAGCGTAGTGCTGGCCGGGTTGGGGAAAATTTTCAGTTGTGGTACCGGTTGCCGGGCTTCCTTCACGCTGGTCAGCGGCTTGGGGTAACAGATCTCGATGGCCCATTCGCGCAGGGTGCCGTTATCCTGGTCCTTGGCCAGGAGCAATTGCCACTCTCCACGTGCACTCTGCCCATTATAAGTTTTCAGCTCTTCTTCCGGACGGTAGACACCTCCGTCGGCATAAGGGCAAGGAACCTCATCGGCAGCAGCATCATCCAGGCTGAGGTTAAAGGAAATACCAATCGAACAGTCCTGAGTGACCAGGTCAATGATGGGCCCCTCCGGGCTCCGGAATCTTATATTCAGGTCGCTGATCGGAACATGGAAGCCATTCAGCCCCAGGATATTGACATCCCGGACGATGATGTCTTCATCTACCATGATCGTGGAGATCACAATGGGATCCGGCGCCGCCATAGAAAAGGGCAGGCTATCGGTAGTAAAGACCTGGCAAATGATGACCTCGGTCTCAAAGAAACTCTCCGAATAGGGGCCGCTGCCGCAACCGGGGTTACTGCCCTGCACCCGCCAGAAGATCAGGCTGCTGTCCGGCAGTTCCGCCGGCACGTCATAGGAGGTTTCGGTAAGCCCTTCCTCCGAAAAAAGAATATCGGTAAAGCCAGGGTCCAGGGCCGCCTCCAGCCGGTAGGTGGCGGCATCGGGGTCCGCAGCCCAGGCCAAGGTGGGTAAGGTTGAGACTTCCGGCTCCCCTTCTACCGGAGAGAGCAGTGTCACCTGGCCAGGAGAGTTGGCATACAGTTCGATCATTAATTCGAGCGTATCCGCTATATCACCACTGCCGGCGATGAGTTGGAATGGATAAAAGCCACTCGCCAGCCCCTCCAGGTTGGAGAGCGTGATCGTGAATTGGGCAGGCGCCACGGCCGGGCTTTCTATCTCCGCTATTACCCCTTCCGGCAGGCCGTCGGTAGTAAGAGCGATTTCTCCTTCAAAGCCCAGGCGCGGCTGCAATAGCACTTCATAGGTTAAAGGTTGTTCGCCGCACGCCAGCTGGCTGTCCTCAGAAGTTCCAAGTGCAAAACCAGGTTCGGTAGCCGGCGTGATGGTAATATTGCGGTTGTTGATATCAAAAAACACATTGCCCACTGCTTTCACCTTTACCCGGAACTGGTCTCCCTGAAGGGTGTCGGGTATAAATACCAGTGCGGTTCCGTTGTTTTCCAGGCTGTCCGCCAGCAGGATCGGGTAAGTGAAACCACCATCCATAGACAGGAAAATATTCATCATAGTGGCGTTGACCGGCGCCTCATCAGTATTCGCCACATCCCATTCAACCTGCTGGAAGGAGCCGGCTTCCCAGGTGGTGGGGTCGTTCTGAGACAACACCTCAAACGGGCCGGCCTGATCGCTCACCAATAAACTGCGCGTATCCCATTCTACACCTCCACCGAAGCCATGGTTGTCGCGGGCCGTCAGGCGGAAGGTAAGGTTGCGGGCATAAAAGGGCAGCACCTCCGCCAATGACGAAGTGTTATTGACGATAGCTGAAATGCGGGGAAAGACCCGCGTGGAATCGGTTGTAGGTGAGAAGGAGCGGAATAGAGGAGCGCTGCCGGCCGGTTGGTTGAAATTACCGCCAGGGCCTGTATCCAGTTGTTCCCAGCAATAAGTCAGGGCATCGCCCTCCATATCGGTAGCGGAGCCGGTCAATTCAAAAGGAGTTGAAATGGGGATGGCCTGCCCGCTGGGGCCGGCCTCTACCAGGGGCGCTGTATTGCCCGTCGTATCTTTTTCTGAGCAAAAATTAGCGCCGCCACTCACGATGTAGGGCGTCATTTCGTCGAGGCTGCCGTTGTGGAAGTGGTCAATGCTGTTGGAAGCGATATTGTCGGACCCACAGATACCGGCATAAGCCATAATGGTCACCCCGCTGCCCGGTTCAAAGGCAGTCGGGCCATTGCGGTTGCCACCGGAGCAGGAACCCAGGGTCCCGTTGAAGGTATGACTGCCCCCAAACTGATGGCCCATTTCGTGAGCCACATAGTCTATATCAAAGGGGTCGCCCACCGGTGGGTTAAGGCCGGTATAACCTCTGGCTTTGTTTTGAGAAGAACAGATGGAACGGTAAAAAGCCACTCCTCCGCCGCCTGTATCGACCAGGTGCCCCACATCGTAATTAGCGGAACCGATGTACTGATCGATGGCCGTTTGGTTTTGCCCCAGCAAATTACCACCGGAATAAGGGTCATTGGAAGGGTTCGTGAAGGTGATCAGATGGTTGCTGTCCACCATCACCATCCGGACCGAAAAATCGCGCTCGAACAGGCCATTAACCCGGTTCATAGTCGTAACCATAGCGGCCATCGCCTGGTCTATGGTTCCTCCGTGATATTGGGCGTATTCTCCGGTGCAGGCCAGGGCCAGCCGGTACGTGCGCAGCTCCTCTCCTACTCCACTCAAGCCTCCTTCCATGACATCGCCTGGCCGCTGCAGCGCCTCTGTTTCGCATTTAAACTCCTTATCGGTTTGGTAATCTCGTTTGAAGTATGACAGATAGATACCATTATTCAAAAGATGATAATAGGGGTCAATAAAATAAGTGTCTTCACCAGCCAGCACCATAGCATGAAAGCCGTGTGGGGTATAATCCAGCCGAACCAGGGCAGTGGGGTTATCCACACCCTTTCCCAAATAGGTTTTGATCTGAGAAAAGCGCTGGGCCAGCCCCGGCGCCATGATGGGCGATTCGCAAAGGCGAAAGGTTTCCAAACGCCCGTCGGGCCTGGGCAAGTCCAGGGTATAGGTGGATACGCTGGCGTTGGCAACCGATTCATCCGGGGCGCCGTCCAGGTGTTGCAACATAGCCGCAGTCTGGAGTTGTAGCACCCGGTAGGCTTTGGGAACGATCACCCGCTCGGCTTCGGGATGGGCAGGCGCTTCCGCTTCCAGCCATAAGGGCTGGATGCTTTGTGCGGAGAGGGCTGTCGCCAGCCAAAGGAAAGAAAGGCAGAGTGTGAGTTTGTACATAACAGCGTTTTTTCAATATTGATCCAAAGTACAGGATAGATTTCAACTTAGGGCTTGCCCCATCCTTAGCGGATTTTTACAAATTTACAATTTCCGATCAATTGCCCTTCCCGGCTCATCAATTGCAAAAAGTACAGCCCCGCCGGCAACCGGCTGATATCGATCGGCCTCTTATCGGAGCCGGCTTCTGCATCCAGCCTTTCCAGTAAATTACCGGCTGCATTACTGATGAGAAGAACGGCCCCCTTTTCAATAGTTGCAGGCCATTCAACGGCCAGTTGCCCCTGGGTTGGATTGGGGAACACGCTCAACTGTTGCACGGCTGCACCGGTTTCTTTGGTGCTGGTCAGCGGCGCCGGGAAACAGAGTTCCAGCTCCCAATTGTCCAGCGAACCATTCTGTTCACTCTTAAAAAGTATCAGCCGCCATTCTCCGCTGGCATTTTGCCCATTGTAAATATCCAACTTTTCCTGTGGCCGGAAAGTGCCGCCATTGCTGAAGGGGCAGGGTAAGGGCAGCGCCGCCGAATCATCCAGGTTAAAATTGAAGTCGAATCCATTGCAATCTTCAGTAGCCAGGTCGATGATGGGGCCCTCGGGGCTGCCAAACCGGAAATTCAACCCGGTAAGAGGAAAGTGGCTGCCTTGAATATTCCGAATATTGACATCGCGGACGATGACGTCATCCTCCACCGCTATCCTGGAAATAACAAATGGGATAGAACCTTCCAGCGATGCCGGCAAGTTTTCGGTAGTGTATACCTGACACCGAATGGCCTCGGTTTCGAAAAAGCTGGCCGTGAATTCGCCGGGGCCGCAACCGGGGTTATTGCCCCTGGCCCGCCAATAGATCAAAGAGCTGTCTGGCAAGGCCGCCGGCAGGGTAATTGCGGTGTTTGTGATACCAGCCCGGGTGTAAATGATATCGGAAAAGCCCGCATCAAGGGCCACCTCCACCTCGTACGAGGTGGCATCGGGGTTAGTTTGCCAGGACAAATCCGGGTAGATGGATACATTCGGTTCGCCTTCGGCAGGAGCCAGTAGCAGGATATCCTGAGGCGCCTGAGCATACAATTCGATATTCAGGGCTACCGTATCTGACACCACTCCACTTGAAACGATCAGTTGGAAAGGATAATCGCCGGTTGCCAGCCCCGACAATCCGGAAATGGTGACGGCCGACTGTGAGGGAAGAGGCAGAGGGCTTTCGAAGCTGGCGGTTACCCCATCGGGCAAGCCCGTGGCCGATAAGGTGGCTTCCCCCTCAAACCCCAGGAGAGGCGCCAGGAAAAGATCGTATTGAACCAGCTCCCCGGTGCAGGCCAACTGGTTGGGTTGCAATACGGCGGCCGTAAGTCCGGGAGCAGTAGCTGGCGTGATGGTAATATTGCTGTTGTTGATATCAAAAAACACGTTACCTACCGCTTTGACCTTTACCCGAAACTGTTCCCCCTGGAGTGTGTCCGGGACGAGGATAAGCGCCTGGCCGTTATTGTCCAGGCTGTCTTCCAGCAGGATGGGATAGGTGAACCCACCATCCATGGAAAGGTAAATGTCGACCATATTGGCATTAACGGGCGCCAAATCAGTATGGGCCACCTCCCAGTCAATCAACTGATAGGAGCCGGCAAGCCAGGCCGTGGGTTGGTTTTGAGAGAGCACCCGAAAGGGCCCGGCCTGATCCGTTACCGTGAGGGTGCGGGTATCCCACTCCACACCGCCGCCGAAGCCATGATTATCCCGGGCGGTGAGCCGGAAGGTGAGCCCCCGGGCATAGGCCGGCAGGCGCTCACCAAGAGAGGTGGTATTGTTGACGATGCTCGAGATCCTGGGAAATACCCGGGTAGGGCTGGCCGTGGGAGAAAAAGAACGGAACAAAGGGGCATTGGATACCGGGTTGTTCGGAGAGCCGGCCGGCCCCAGGTTCAATTGCTCCCAGCAATACGTCAGCGAATCGCCTTCTATATCGGTGGCAAAACCAGTCAATTCAAAAGGTGTGGAAACAGGGATTACCTGTCCGCTGGGGCCGGCATCCACTGCAGGCATGGTATTGCCCGTCGTTTCAATCACGGGACAGGAGTTGCCGCCACCGCTCCCGATAAAAGCGCCCATTTCCTGGAGGCTGCCGTTGTGAAAATGGTCAACGCTGTTGGAAGCAACGTCGTCTCCTGAACAAATGCCGGCGTAGGCCATGATCGTCACTCCACTTCCGGGTTCGAAAGCCGTGGAGCCATTGCGGTTGCCGCCACAGCTGCCCTGGGTTCCATTGAAAGTATGGTTGCCGCCAAACTGATGGCCCATTTCATGAGCGACATAATCAATGTAGAATGGGTCGCCCACCGGTGGGGTCAGGCCGGTGTACCCTCTTGCTTTATTCCCGGAAGAACAGACGACCCCAAGGCCGGCAACGCCCCCGCCACCCCGGTCGAAATAATGGCCGATATCGTATTGATTATTGCCTATATAAGTATCTATCGTATTTTGGTTGACGCCCAATTGATTCCCTCCTGAATAAGGATCCTCGGAGGGGTCCGTAAAAATGATCAGGTCATTGCTATCAACCAGGATCATACGCACGGAAAGGTCGCGCTCATAGACACCGTTGACCCGGTTCATGGCGGTGACAACTGCCGCCAGGCCCGCCTCAACGGTTCCTCCGTGGTACTGGGTATATTCTCCGGTAGTGGCTACTGCCAGGCGGTAGGTGCGCAGCTCCTCCCCTATTCCCGTTAAGCCTCCGCCAGCCCCCAATACTTCTTGCCCGGCACTTTCAAATTCGCACTTAAAGGCTGCATCGGATTGGAAATCCTTTTTGAAATAAGCCTGGTAAACCCCATCATTCAACAAGTGGTAGTACGGATCAATAAAATAAGTGTCCTCCCCGGCCAGCACCATGGCGTGGAAGCCGTGGTGCGTATAATCCAGCCTCACCAGGGCCGTGGGGTTGTCCACTCCCTTGCCCAGATAGGTTTTGATCTGTGGAAAGCGCTGGGCCAGGCCCGGCGCCATGATAGGCGATTCGCAGAAGCGAAAGGCCTCCATACGCCCGTCGGGCCGGGGCAACTCCAGTGTGTAGCTGGACACACTGGAGTTGGCAACCGATTCATCCGGCGCGCCGGCCAGGCGAAGCAACATGGCGGCCGTATCAAGCTGCAATACCCGGTAAACTTTGGGGACGATCGCCCGTTCGGCGCCCGGCCGGAAAGGGGTTGCGGCGTCCTGCCATAAGGGTATTGTATTTTGAGCAGAAAGGGCTGTCATCAGACAAAAGGAGGCGAGGCACAGTAGCAGTTTATTCATTACAGAGTTTTTCAATACTAATTGGTTCTGTCCAGGTTAGCATTTTTGGAAAATCTAAGGCAATACCCGAACTTCAGTTTCAATAATTCTGCGAAGGTAAAATCCGAATTTATTAAAATTGTTTAAATATTTCTCTTTTGTCAGGGCCTTCACAAAATCGGGGTAAGCAAAACCGCAAAATACGAAATCGTAAAATGTAAAAGGAGCAATAAGGCAACTGCCGGGGAAATTATGCATTCTGCGTTTTGCATTTTACATTTGCTTTCCTCCAAACATATTCTCAAAAGAAGGAACTACCAATGAATGACCTCCATAGCAAACTCATTGCCGAACGGCTCAACATCCCCAGCCGGAAGGTAAACAATACGCTCAGCCTCTTCTCGGAAGGGGCGACGATCCCCTTCATTGCCCGCTACCGCAAGGAAGCTACCGGCTCTCTCGACGAAGTGCAGGTGGCCGATATCCAGCGGGAAGCCAAAAAACTGGAAGAACTGGACAAGCGGCGGGCAAGCATTCTCGGCTCTATTGAAGAGCAAGGCAAACTCACCGATGACCTGCGGCGCCGCATCGAGGGCACCTATGACGGCACTGTTTTGGAAGACCTCTACCTGCCTTACAAGCGCAAGCGCAAAACCCGCGCCTCGGTAGCCCGCGAAAAAGGGCTGGAGCCCCTGGCGGAAGTCCTTTTCCGGCAGGAAAACAACCAATTGGAAGCGCTGGCCGCCAATTTTATCACCCCTCAGGTACCCAATGCAGAAGAAGCCCTGCAAGGCGCCCGCGATATTATCGCCGAGTGGGTCAACGAAGATGAAAAAGCTCGAAATAAGATGCGCTTCCTTTTCCGCAAAGGGGCGGTGATCTACTCCAAAGTAGCCCGTGGCAAAGAGGAGGAAGGCGCCAAATACCGCGATTATTTCGAATCCAGTGAGCCCCTGAAGAAGTGCCCTTCCCACCGGCTGCTGGCCATGCGCCGTGGCGAAGAGGAAGGCTTTCTTCGAGTGAGCATCAGCCCGGAGGAGGAGGATTGCCTGTATCAGCTCGAACGCATCTACCTGAAAGGCAACGGCCCGGCCAGCCGGCAGGTAAAGGAAGCACTGCACGACAGCTATAAGCGCCTGCTGGGGCCGGCGATCGAGACGGAATTCCGCAACCTTTCCAAAGAAAAGGCCGATGAGGAGGCCATTGAGGTTTTTGCCACCAACCTGCGGCAACTGCTGCTGGGCGCCCCTCTGGGGCAAAAGCGCACGCTGGGCATCGACCCCGGCTTCCGCACCGGCTGTAAGGTAGTCGTGCTGGATGAAAGCGGCCAATTCCTCAAAAATGCCACCATCTATCCCCACCCGCCCCAGTCGGACGAATACAACGCCAGCCTCACCCTGGAGCGCCTGGTTCAACAATTTGGTATCGAAGCCATCGCCGTGGGTAACGGCACCGCCGGGCGGGAGACCCTGTCCTTCTGCCGCCGGCTGAAATTCGCCCATCCTGTAGAATCCTTTATGGTCAACGAGGCGGGCGCTTCCATTTATTCCGCTTCCGATATTGCCCGTGAGGAATTCCCTGATGAGGACCTCACCGTGCGCGGCGCCATCTCCATCGGCCGCCGCCTGATGGACCCTCTGGCCGAACTGGTCAAGATCGACCCCAAGTCGATCGGCGTGGGGCAATACCAACACGACGTCAACCAGGCGCGCCTCAAGGAGAGCCTCGACCAGGTAGTGGAAAGCTGCGTCAACTCGGTGGGCATCAACGTCAATACCGCCAGTAAGCACCTGCTTACCTATGTTTCCGGCCTGGGGCCGACGCTGGCGCAGAACATCGTCGACTACCGCTCCGAAAAGGGCGCCTTCCTCTCCCGGCGAGCGCTGATGAAGGTAGCCCGTATGGGCGACAAGTCCTTCGAACAGTCCGCCGGCTTCCTCCGCATCCGCGAGGGCAAAAACCCGCTGGACAATACCGCCGTACACCCCGAAAGCTATCCCATCGTCGAGCAAATGGCCAAAGACCAGGGCTGCACCGTGGAAGGCCTCATCCACCAGGCGGAGCTGCGCAAAAAAGTGGACCTCCGCCAATACGTCACCGACACGGTCGGCCTGCCCACCCTGACCGACATCCTGAAAGAACTGGAAAAGCCAGGGCTGGACCCTCGCGGTACCGCCCGCCCCTTCGAGTTCGCCAACATACAGTCGATCGAAGACCTGCACATCGGCATGGTCGTGCCGGGTATTGTCAACAACATCACCAATTTCGGCGCTTTCGTGGATATCGGCATCAAGGAGAGTGGCTTGGTACACATCTCGCAGCTGGCCAACAAATTTGTCAAGAACCCGGCGGATGTCGTCAGCCTGGGGCAGGAAGTAATGGTGAAGGTGATGGAGGTGGATATGAAGAGGGGAAGGGTGCAGTTGTCGATGAAGGAGGTGTAGGAGCTTACAGCAGAAGGGGGATGATAAAATGATGGAAGCGGATTTGAAAAGGAGAAGGATGCAATTGCCGAGGAAAAAGGACAGGAACTCAAAGCTTCTTTCCCTGGAAAGGAACATACTTTTCTAAATTTTCGTTACTTTGGTTAAAATTCCAAGTTTGAGAATGGATACCAGGCAATTTTATAATACATATTTGAAAGAACTGAAGCTTGAAGAAAAGCTTGAACTCCTGGAGTTGCTTCTGCAGTCAACAATGGATATCCTTAGAAAGGAAAAAGCCAATTCCAGCGTTGAAGAGGCACCCTTAACGAAAGAGGTTAATGAGCCTTCACCAGAACTCACTCCTTTACAAAAACGGCTCTTAAATGGTCCGGTTATGGATGAGAAGGATTATGCATTATTCCAGGAAAAGAAAGAACACTTTGCCCAATGGAAATAATATCCTTGGATTCTTCGGTTTTGATAGAGTATTACCGAAAAACCCAAAAGGAAAATAGTTTCCTTTTCCAACTCGCGGGCAGTTATGAATTTAAGATACCTGCCATCGTAAAATATGAAATTTATAAAGGCGATAAAAAGAAGGACCCACTCTGGGATTCTGTATTCAAGGATACGGAAATTCTTCCCTTTGACGAGGAGTCTGCCGAAATTGCCGCCCGGATCTATCTGGATTTAAAAACCAGAAGCATGCTTATTCCCACCGATGATATCCTTATTGCTGCTACTTCAATTCGAAATGGTTTAAAGTTGGCAACCCTCAATAAAAAGGATTTCGATAGAATAAACGGCCTACAAATCATTACTCCCTAAGTTTAGCCCCTCAAGCCCAGACGGCGTTTTATTTACAAGCACACGCACCAGATGCAGATGAATCTGGTACGTCCAAAAAGAGCCGCCCGCGGGGGCGGGCAGCTCTGGTAATTGGTTTTATTTAATTAGGGCTTGTAAACCACCGGGCTGATCCGGTGTGGAAAGAACTTAAAACCTTATGGTTTCCAGCACCTGGGGCGCCGCTTCGCGCAGGGCTTCGCTAGCCTTGTCTTCAAACTTTTTAAAGTTCTGGT
>JAGQXQ010000608.1:1793-4182 GCA_020436535.1 Phaeodactylibacter sp. | reverse complement strand
AAATTAATAAAAAATCAAGCTTGCCATTTAATCCGTAAAATCAAAGTGGCCATTCCATTAAGAAAACCAACATTTTGGCTATTCCCATCGCTCCGGCGCTGCAATCCTCCGATTGGGATTTAAACACAAAAGAAACAAAATGCGCTTTTGCAAAAATTATATTTTGGTGGTTTCGCCATTGCCAAATAATTTTTCAAATCTCAAATATTGATTTTCTGAGATAAAACGGCCAGCTCTTTCTGTCCAAGGCTTTCACAAGGCCCGAAAAAAGTTTTCCCCACTTGAAAAAAAATTTTACTTCTCTGAAAATTTTATCTTTGGAGCCAGTTTAAAACCTGTTTTTCAACAAGAAAGCTGCTGAAAGCCACCTCAAATGAATCGTGTTGCCATTCTTTTCCTGCTGTTTTTCCCTTTACTGGGCGCCGCCCAGGAGGACGCCTTCGCCGAAGATGCCTTTTTTATCCGCAAAATATACGATGAAGCGCTGACCCGGAGCCGCTGTTACGATTGGCTGAATTTTCTGACGCGCCGAATCGGGGGGCGCCTGGCCGGTTCACCGCAGTCTGCCGCCGCTGTTGAATATACCCGGCAGGTACTTGACTCTCTTCAACTGGACAGCGTATGGCTCCAATCCTGTATGGTGCCCTATTGGGTGCGCGGTGATAAAGAGCAGGTACGCATTGTCAATTCTTTGAAAATGGGCACAGTCGATTTGAATGGCCTGGCGTTGGGCAACTCCGTCGGCACCGGCACTATGGGTATTACAGCGAGTGTGGTGGAAGTAAAGGGCCTGGATCAGGTAGACAGCCTGGGGGAAGCCCTGCGCAACAAGATCGTCTTCTTCAATGGCTCCATGGATCCCACCCAACTCAACACCTTCAATGCTTACGGTAAAGCGGCGGGGCAAAGAGTATGGGGTGCTTCCCGGGCCTCCCGCTACGGCGCCCTTGGCGTATTGGTCCGTTCGCTGACCACCCGGCTGGACGATATTCCCCATACCGGTTCTACGGTTTATGAGGAAGGAGTTACCCCCATCCCGGCCATTGCCATCAGCACCCGTGACGCGGAGCTGCTCAGCCGGCTGCTTCAGGAGGAGCCCGTTCGGGTGTTTATGCGCAATACTTCCCAAAACCTGGGAGAAGTGCCCTCCTTTAATGTTATCGGCGAGATAAAAGGCAGCGAGTTTCCGGAGGAGATTATCCTCGTGGGCGGCCACCTCGACTCCTGGGATGTCGGCACCGGTGCACATGACGACGGCGCCGGCTGCGTTCAAGCCATGGACATCCTGCATCTGGCCCGGCTGATGGGCTACCGGCCCAAACGAACCATCCGCTGCGTATTATTTATGAATGAGGAAAATGGCCTGCGAGGAGCGCGAGCCTACTGGAAATGGTCGGATGAAAAGGGAGAATACCACATGGCGGCCATCGAGTCCGACCGGGGAGGGTTCACCCCCCGGGGGTTCACCGCCGACGGCCACGAAGAGGTTTTCAATGAAAAATTCCGAAAAGTCATTGAATGGCTGCCCCTTCTGGAGCCATACGGGCTGAACTTCCGAAAAGGAGGATCAGGGGCTGACATCTCCGGGCTGAAGGGCCAGAAGGGATTGCTTTTTGGTTTTGAACCCGATTCACAACGCTACTTCGATTATCATCATACGCCCATCGATGGCGTCGATGTCGTCAATAAACGGGAACTCGAACTGGGCGCCGCCGCCATTATGAGCCTGGTTTATTTACTGGACAAGTATGGAATCTAACAATATGAAAGACAATATCGTACTACACGGCCTTTCCTTTCGGCCGTACCTCCCCGAGGGGCAGATCGCTGAGCGGGTTACCGAACTGGGACAACACATCAGCCGGGACTACCAGGGTAAAAGCCCCCTCTTCCTGGCCGTCCTGAACGGCGCTTTTATGTTCGCCGCTGACCTCATCCGCGCCTGCGAGATCGACTGTTCGATCGCCTTCATCCGACTGGCCTCTTATGATGGCCTGAATTCTTCCGGAAGGGTAAAAACGGTGATCGGGCTGCAGGAAGACATTAAAGGCAGAGACGTGATCATCATAGAAGATATTGTCGATACCGGGCAAACCATGTCTCACTTCATCCCCCAATTGGAAGAGATGGGGCCGGCATCTGTGGCCATAGCTTCCCTCCTGGTCAAAACCGAAGCGCTCGAATGCGATGTAGATATTCGGTATACCGGCTTCGAGATTCCCACCAAATTCGTAATTGGCTATGGACTGGACTACGATGGGCTGGGGCGCAATTTCCCGGAAATCTATCAGCTGGCAGATTAAAGACAGGACTGAATGAACGAACGAAGGAATGCCTCTTCCCCCTTCATTCATTCAATCATTCATTCATTCAATCCTTCATTCATTCA
>JAGQXQ010000608.1:0-1784 GCA_020436535.1 Phaeodactylibacter sp. | reverse complement strand
CCCAACATGAATCTCGAAAAGATCTGTAATCAAGTCATTCCCATTGTTGAACGCAGTGGCCGGTTTATCCGCCAGGAACTGGGGCGGGTGGCCAGCGGGGATGTAGAAGAAAAGGGACTAAACAGCCTGGTGAGTTACGTAGACAAAACGGCGGAGCATCAGCTGGTGGAGGCGTTAGGCAAACTCTTGCCCGGCAGTGTGTTTTTCACTGAAGAAGATACTGTCGAGAATCAAAGCGGTGACCTGCAATGGATCATCGACCCTTTAGATGGTACCACCAATTTTCTATTCCAGCTTCTGGTATTTTCCGTCAGTGTGGCGCTACAGCAGGAAGGGCAAACGGTGCTGGGCATGGTTTATGAGGTCAACCGGCAGGAGTGTTTCTACGCCTGGAAAGGCGGAGGCGCTTTCCTTAACGGCCAGCCCATCCGGGTGAGCCGGCGGGCGCCTTTGTCGCAGTCTTTGCTGGCAACCGGCTTCCCCTACCACGACTATAGCCGGATAGAGCAATACTTCAAGGTATTCGAGCACTTCATGCGCCACAGCCGGGGTATTCGCCGCTTTGGTTCCGCCGCCGTCGACCTGGCCTATGTGGCCTGTGGCCGCTTTGATGGTTTTTTCGAATATAGCCTCAACGCCTGGGACGTCGCCGGCGGCGCCTTCATCATCCGGGAAGCCGGCGGCGCCGTCACCGATTTCAGAGGTGGCACGGACTTTTTATACGGCGGGGAGATCATTGCCGCCAATCCCGCCATTGGACGAGAGATGCTGGAGGTGATACGCGAAGCGTTTGGGTAGCAGGATGATTATTTTGTTATAGGGCTATACGGTTGAGTGGGGTGCGATTCCCATTTGTACCCATTAGCTGGGTTTAGTCCTATTCCTGAACTAATCTGGGTTTAGAACAGCCGTGCCCCGGTGAGGTTTAGAAGCCCGGTGAGCAGCCTCAAGGAGGCATTCTAAACCTTTCTAAACCCCAAACAAGGCCCCAAATAAGCCTCTAAACTCCCGCTAGGCTACAATAGGCCCCTAAACTAGGGGGGGGACACAAACTAGAATCGCACCCGTTGAGTGTTTAGTACTTGTCAAATAAATTTCGGAACATAGTTGCTCGTGGTTCGATCATCTTGACCGAACGCGCCGTTAGGCGCAAAACCACCGGGCAGACTAGCGTGCGATCAAAATGATCGCCGCACGAGTACCTCTATTTTATCCCTTCATTCATCGAACAAATTCGGATAAGCATAGGGCTTATGTGTATCTTAGGGCGCAATCAGCTATTTGAAGGAACTAAAGACATACACTCCAAGCCATTATCCGGTAAAAGATCCATCGACCGATGAAATTAAGCGAAAACATTACTCTTGCCTTCCGCGCTGTGCGCTCCAATATCTTAAGGGCTATCCTTACCCTGATGATCATTGCCTTTGGTATTATGGCGCTGGTCGGCATCCTTACGGCTATTGATGTGGGCATCAACTCGTTGAGCGACAACCTGTCCTCTCTGGGGGCCAACACCTTTGACATAGACCCCAAGGGCGAGGGGGTGAGGGGCCACCGCGGCGGTCGCCAGGAAAAGCGCGGCGAGCCTGTTTCTTTCCAGCAGGCCATGGAATTTAAAGAACGCTTCGATTTTCCGGCGAGGACATCCGTCTCCATGTACTGTACCGGAATGGCGGCTATCAAATACCAGGACGAAAAGACAAATCCGAATGTATTGATGTTCGGAATCGACGAGAACTACATGGAGGCCAAAGGGTTCGAACTGGCTGCCGGCCGCAATT
>JAGQXQ010000137.1 GCA_020436535.1 Phaeodactylibacter sp. | reverse complement strand
GCGTAAAGAGGTGCAGGGAATGGAACCTTCCGGCTCACGGGAAAAGAGCCGCGGTGAAATGATCATTATTGACTGAGGTAACTCGCTGCCATGCAACGTATATTCTTCAATTTTATCCTCGCCCTGGAAGGGGTGAATGCCAATAAACTCCGGTCTTTTCTCACGGCATTAGGCATCATCTTTGGGGTTTCCGCCGTGATCGCCATGCTCGCTATCGGCAGTGGCGCCAAACAATCTATATTGGAACAGATGAAACTCATCGGCACCAATAATATTGTCATTAAAAGTGTGACTGTTAGCAGCGAAGAAGGAAGTGGAGGCAGCCAGGCTAGCGAAGGGCAGGAGCAAAACCAGCGGCAGCAGGGCAAGAGGCCCTATTCCCCCGGGTTAAACCTGGACGATGTTTCTGCCATACAAACAGTGTTGCCCACAGTGGAAAGGATCAGCCCGGAAGTGGTGATCCCCTTAAGCGTAGTCCGAAGAAACCGCCTGGAGCAATCCAGGTGCGTAGGGGTCGCCAATGCTTATTTCAGCCTCAATGGCCTGGGCTTATCCGCCGGGCATTGGTTTCACGACATTCACCTGGAGGAAGGCGCTGCGGTTTGTATCATTGGTAAGGAAGTGCAGGCTCGCTTTTTCAGCCAGGAAGACCCGCTGGGCAAACAGATCAAATGTGGCAACAACTGGCTGAGGGTTATTGGCGTTCTGAAACCGCGTAAGGCCAGCAGTGAAAGCATCAGCCAGCTGGGAATCCGAAACTCTGACGCCGACATTTACATACCTGTAACCACGGCGCTGCTCCGCTTCAAAAACCGCGGGCTGATCAGCCAGGAAGACATCGGGAGTGATGATTCGGATGAAAATCCGCCGCCGGAAAACTATCACCAGTTGGATAGGGTAGTGGTGCAGGTTAATGATTCCCAAAAGCTGCGGGCCAGCGCCGACCTGATCGCCCGCCTCCTGAAACGCCGCCATTTCGGCCTGCTGGACTTCGAAGTCGAAGTGCCGGAACTGTTGCTGGAACAACAACAAAAAACGCAGGATACTTTCAACCTCGTTTTGGCAGTCATCGCCAGCATATCACTATTGGTAGGGGGTATCGGCATAATGAACATTATGCTGGCCTCCGTCCTGGAGCGCATCAAAGAGATTGGGGTACGCCGGTCTCTGGGCGCCAATCGCCTGGATATTGTGCTTCAGTTTCTCTTTGAAGCCGTTTTCATCAGCCTTATCGGAGGGAGCATTGGCGTGGTGCTGGGGATAGCCGCCGCTCATTCCATTGCCTCTTATGCCGAAATCCCCACCATCGTTTCTGCCTGGTCGGTATTACTTTCTTTTGGGGTAGCAGCGACCATCGGCCTGGCATTTGGGATCTTCCCGGCCCGAAAGGCCGCCCAGCAGGATCCTATTAAAGCTTTGCGCTCGGAATAATTTAAAAAGCGCCGAGGCTGTTTATCCGAAAACAACTTATCGAAAACTGGCCCGGCCAACTAATGAATCATTGATCATGAAAAAAATCTTTCCCTTCCTTCTGGCAATCCTTCTTTTCAGCACGGCTCAGGCACAGACAGACACTTTAAGCATCAGCCTGAAGGAGGCCGTAGCGCTGGCACAGAGGGATGCGCCCGATGTACAGATCGCCGGTACTGCGCTCAGCAATAATTACTGGCGGTATCAGTCTTTTTTGGCCAATTACAAACCACAGATCAACTTCGGTTCTACGCTGCCCAACATCAACCGCTCCATCGAGGCAATTACTCAGCCGGATGGCAGTGATGTTTTTATCAACCGCTCCCTGATGCGCAATTCGCTCAACATCAGCCTGGAACAGGATATCGCCCTGACCGGCGGTTCTATTTTTGCAACGACCAGCCTGCAGCGGATTGACCTTTTCGCCACCGGCGCCAACCCGAGGTCGGTTTCCTATTTGAGCACCCCCTTTGCCATAGGCTTCCAGCAACCGCTATTTGCTTTCAATGGACTGAAATGGGACAAGCGCATACAGCCTCTGGCTTACGAAGAGGCCCAACGCGGATATTCCGAGGACATGGAGAATGTCGCTTACGAATCGGCCCAGCTTTTCTTTGAGGTCCTGGTGGCCCAGCTCAACCTGGAAGCGGCCCGCCGGGACAAGATCGACGCCGATACCCTCCTGGCCATCTCCCGCGGCCGTTATGAAGTGGGGCGCATTGCCGAAACGGAGCTTTTACAAATAGAACTCAACGCCATGAATGCCGACGCCAGTGTGGCGGAAAATCAACTCAACCTGCAAACCAGCGCCGAGCGCCTGCGCAATTTCCTGGGTATCCAGCGCGCAGTCTACTTTCAATTGCTTCCGCCGGACGAATTGCCCGGGTTTAATATCGATGCCGAACTGGCCCTGCAATACGCCCGCGCCAACCGAAGTGAAGCCATTGCTTTTAAACGCCAGCTGCTGGAAGCCGAACGCGACCTGGCGGAAGCCCGGGGCAATTCGGGACTGGAGGTTAACCTCAATGGCTATTTTGGCCTCTCACAAACTGGTTCGCAGGTCGGCGACGCCTACGTGCAGCCGCTCGACCAGGAGCAGGTGCGGCTGGGGCTGAACGTGCCGATTGCCGACTGGGGCAAAGCCCGGGCTCAGATGGAGATTGCCCGCTCCAACCAGGAACTGGCCCAGCTGCAGGTTTCTCAGGAAAGGATCAACTTCGAAAGAGAGATTCTCATCAAGGTACAGCAGTTTAGCCTGCTTCGCAATCAGGTGATGCTGGCAGTGAGGGCCTATGAGGTCGCCCAGAAACGCCTCGAAATAACCCGCAAGCGGTATCGTATTGGCAAGATTTTGGTCACCGACCTCAATATTGCGATCAGCGAAGAAGCCAATGCCCGGAGAGCTTATATTGCCGCCCTGCGCACTTTCTGGCTGGCCTACTATGATCTGCGGCGCCTGGCCCTATACGATTTTGAGAACGACAAACCTTTGCTGGAACGGCCGGAGGTGGGCAGGTGAGTTTTGCCCATTCCTTTCCACTGACTAAAGTCAGTACGGAATATTAAGTTTTTTGCCCTTCCTGCCTTATCTTCGCAGCCTAATCAAATAAGGCTGAATATGAAAAATATAACAGTGATCGGGGCCGGCACCATGGGCAATGGTATTGCACACGTTTTTGCCATGAACGGCTACCAGGTCGCCCTCGCCGATGTCTCCCGGGAAGCGCTCGATAAAGGCCTGGCTACAATAGAGAAGAACCTTGCCCGAATGGTAGCCAAGGAAAAAATAAGCCAGGAAAGCCAGGATGCCACCCTCCAGCGTATTCGTACCTTTACCGATACTGCTCAGGCAGTCCGGGAAGCAGAGCTGGTGGTAGAGGCCGCCACGGAGAACGTCGGCCTTAAACTGAAGATATTCCAGCAGATGGATCAGCACGCCCCTGATAGTGCCATCCTGGCCACCAATACATCTAGTATCTCGATCACCAAAATAGCCGCGGCCACCCGGCGCCCCAGCCAGGTTATCGGCATGCATTTCATGAACCCTGTGCCCGTTATGAAGCTGGTGGAAGTGATCCGCGGCTACGCCACATCAGATGAGACAGCAGCCCGTATTATGAGCCTGTCTGAAAACCTCGGTAAGATTCCCGTCGAAGTCAATGATTATCCTGGCTTTATTTCCAACCGCATCCTTATGCCGATGATCAATGAGGCCATTTATGCCCTCTTTGAAGGCGTAGCCGGCGTCGAAGAGATCGATACTGTAATGAAGCTTGGCATGGCTCATCCGATGGGGCCTTTGCAGCTGGCTGATTTTATCGGCCTGGATGTCTGCCTGTCTATCCTCCATGTGCTCTACAGTGGATTCGGCAACCCGAAATACGCTCCTTGCCCTCTTCTGGTCAATATGGCAACAGCCGGTAAGCTAGGCGTTAAGTCCGGCGAGGGTTTTTACAGCTACGGCCATGGCAGCAAGGAATTGATTGTGGCGGATACGTTTAAATAGGCCAGCGCCGCTATTTGGATTGAATGACTGAATATCAGGGGATTCAAGGTTTTCCCAGCTTTTTATTTTTGCCTATTATTTTAAACAAATAGTTTTATGAGTGTTGTGTTTTAAACAAAAATGTTTTAATTTTGCTCAATCTCATTGTTTATTAAAACAAAAGGTTGAGTATGACAGACTATACACTAGCCTCCCCCCGGCAGAATGAGGTAACTTACTCCTTACAGGGAATATCCGGCTACATTAACCGGAACTGGTTTCGGATCCTACTGTTGAGCCTGGGGATCTACGTCCTCTTTTTTAAAGACATCAGCGTCCAGTTCAACCTCAATACCGCTGCCAGCGGGGTGGCGGAGCAAGTGGTCATCAGCCCGGAAGGGGTTTACTCTTATCAGGCAACTGCTTTGCCTGCCAGCTACCAGGAAAACGGGCCGCGAAATGTTTCACAGCTTGCCGGCCCGGCGGAAAAGAAAAATGACCCCAGGAAATGGGATAGCCGCAAAGCCAACGATTTCTCCAACCTGACCTTTGTACTCAGCCCCGACTACGGCCGTCGGCATAATGTCCATCCGGATATCATACAACAAAAGATCAATAACTGCAAACGCTATGTAGAGCAGTACGCGCCGGAGGCTTTAAAAGAGATGCGCGAGTACGGTATTCCTGCGAGTATTACTCTGGCGCAGGGCCTGCTCGAATCGAATGCCGGCGACAGCCGCCTGTCGCGTGAGTCCCAAAACCACTTTGGCATCAAATGCCGCCGCAAATGCCGCGGCTGTACTTGCCGTAATTATACCGACGATGACATTTACGATATGTTTCGCGTCTTTGACTCCCCCGGAGAGAGCTACCGGGAGCATTCCATACTACTGACCAGCGCCCGCTACAAACATCTGCTCAAACTACGCAAAACGGATTATAAGAAATGGGCTCACGGCTTGAAAAAAGCAGGTTATGCTACCGATAAGCGTTACGCTGAAAAGCTGATACAGATCATTGAATTCCTGGACCTGGGCCGTTACGACCGCTTGGCCTAAAAATTTCAGGAAAGATAAAAAGCCCTTTCGATAGGATTCGAAAGGGCTTTTTTGTTATTTTCCCCAGGAAAATAAACACCATCCCTATGGTTCAGTGGTTAGAGCACTTCTCCAGCGGTATCCACCGCCTCAATGAATGGGTAGGCCGGGCCGTTTCCTGGCTTACTACCGTTTTGGTGATCCTGGTTTGTTTCGACGTCATTACCCGTTACCTGTTCAGTGATACCAGCGCCTGGATTATGGAGCTGGAGTGGCATATCTTCGCCCTCATTTTTCTGCTGGGCGCCGGTTATGCTTTCCGGCACGACCGCCATGTGCGCGTCGACTTGTTTTACGCCGATTTCTCGCCACGTGACCAGGCTTTGGTGAACCTCCTGGGCGCCATCCTCTTTCTCCTTCCCTGGTGTATCCTGGTGATTTATGCTTCTTACGAGTATGCTTTACTCTCTTTTAAAATAGGAGAGACTTCCCCCGACCCCGGCGGCTTACCCGCCCGCTATCTGATCAAATTCGCCATTACGCTGGGCGCCTTTTTATTGCTGCTGCAGGGCATCGCGAGCCTGATCGATTCCGCTTTGATTCTCAGCGGGCATAAGGAACCCGAAAGTCCGGAAGCGGAAGGCCTTTCAAAAGAAAACCTGTAGGGCGCTATGGAAACACTGGCAATCATCCTCTTTATCAGCATCTTTTTGCTCATTCTTTACGGCTATCCGGTAGCTTTTACCCTGGGAGGCATCTCTATCATTTACGCATTGTTGTTTCTGGATCCCGTGGCTTTTACCGCTTTACCGCCCCGTATCATGGGAGTGGTAAGCAACTATGTATTGCTGGCTGTCCCCCTCTTTATCTACATGGGGATTATGTTAGAAAAATCGGGGTTGGCGGAGAGCTTGCTGGAAACCATGGCCATCCTCTTTGGCAAGTTGAAAGGGGGGCTGGCTATCAGCGTAGTGATCGTAGGGGCGTTACTGGCCGCTTCTACAGGCATCGTTGGCGCCACGGTGATCACCATGGGCCTGATCAGCCTCCCAACCATGCTGAAGCGAGGCTACAGCGCCGAACTGGCAACCGGCACGATCGCCGCCTCCGGTACTCTGGGGCAGATCATCCCTCCCTCGGTGGTGCTGGTGCTTCTGGGCAGTGTTCTTAACGTATCAGTGGGCAACCTCTTTGCGGCTGCTCTGCTGCCTGGTGTTTTGTTGGTATTGGTATACGTAGCGTATATAATAATCATAGCCACCCTGCGGCCGAGTTCCGCTCCGGGCATCCCCGAAGAAGAAATACGGGCATTTAAAAAAGAAGGCTATCTAATAAAAGTCATCAAGGCTTTCGTGCTGCCCTTTTTCCTTATCATAGCAGTACTGGGTTCCATTTTTGCCGGTAAGGCCACGCCAACAGAGGCGGCCGCCGTCGGAGCCATGGGCGCGACCCTGCTAACGATCATTCAAGGAAAGTTCAGCCTGGAAGTACTCAAAGTAGTCGGCCGGGAGACCACTCACCTGACTAGTATGGTGTTCATCATCCTGATGGGCGCCACCACCTTTACCTTCGTGTTTCGTGAAATGAACGGAGACGGATACCTGGTCAACCTCATTCAGGACGCCAACCTCTCCTCTACGGCGTTTTTAGCACTGGTGATGGTGGTGGTTTTCATTGCGGGTTTCTTTATAGACTTCATTGAGATCATCTTCATCATCGTGCCGGTAGTCGCCCCCATCTTCGTACAGTTTGGTATCGACCTGGTGTGGATCGGCGTACTGCTGGGGCTCAACTTGCAGACTTCTTTTCTGTCCCCCCCCTTTGGTTTTTCGCTTTTCTACCTGAAAGGCGTGGCGCCGCCAGGTGTTACCACCGGGCACCTGTACCGGGGTATTGTGCCTTTCGTCATCATACAACTGGTGTTTTTGCTGGTGGTGATTCTGTTTCCGGATGTGGTGTATGTATTTATCAAATAACAACTTCTTATTCCTGCATAATCTTTTACTCAGTTAAAAAATTCTGACTAAAAAAATCACACCAACAATACATTCAATCATTGCCCAAAACAATGCGCCTGGCCAGCACTGCCTCGTCCACTTGCAGGCGCAGCAAGTAGAGCCCTTTCGGCAGGCCCGCCAACGATAGGCTGGGGGAGGGGCCGCTGTTGAACTCACCTGCTTGCACCACCGCTCCGGTTAGGCTGTAGAGCGTGTATCCGAGCGGAGCGCCGGCCGCCAATCCTTTCAAGTACACTTCACCGGAGGTAGGGTTGGGGAAAATTTGAACAGCCGCCAACCCAGGCTCGGCGGTAGGGTTGATACCGGCACATTGAGCCAGGCTCTGTTTAAAATCTTCATAGCTTTGTTGCTGGGTATTTTCGCTGATGTTACCTTGCACCTGATCTTCAACGACCGGCAGCCAGAAACGGCCGCAGCCATTGAGGTCGTAGAGGCCTTCTTGCCAATTGCTTTCATAAATGGCAAGGATGAACGTCTTGCCTTCTTCAAAAGGGCCAAGCCACTCATTGCAGTTCAGGCCATCCTGGCCAAGAATGGTGGCCTCGTTTACAGGAAGGGTATTGTGCAGGTTATCCAGTACCTGTACATCCATATAGTAGCCATAGATGCTGATTACTTTTACCTGCGCAATGTAAAGCGTATTCCCGCTGGAGTTGCTGCTGAACCAACTCGCCGTAGGGCAAAAGTAGTCAGAAATGTAGAAGCAGCTACAGGCCTGTGCAATGGAAATAAACAGGGAAAAGAGGCTTGAAAGTAGAATGGTTTTCATCGTTTTTTCTCTTATGACGAAAGGTGGTAGCCGTATGTTGGGACAAAGGGACATTTTGTTTTAAACCATAAGAGTTTGGAGGTAGTCATCTTGGCCGGTTCGTACCCCATTTTATCCAGCTGGCAAAACGGGGCGTCGAAGCTACCCCAGGTCCAGTTCACTGTTCTTCTGTATCTTATCGTAAAACTCTTTTTCAGTGATCAGCGAATAATTGGCCGCTTTATTGCGGAAGCTATCGTAGGACTCGTAGACCCGGCGGCTGAAAGGGTCATTATCAATTATGTCGGTGATCACCTCATTGGTGTACTGGCGCAATTGGTTGATCAGTTCCTTCGGGAACCGCCGGATGGAAACGCCCTTCTCCAGCAGGGTAGTGAGTGCTTCGGCATTTTTGGCTTCCATTTGGGAGAGGGTCCAAAGGTTTGACCAGGCGGCGGCAGTTTGCAGGATGGCCTGCAGGTCGGCTGGCAACTTATCGTAGGTTTCTTTATTGACGAAATATTCCAGCATGGTGCCGGGCTCGTGCCAACCGGGGGTATAGTAATATTTAGCAATATCGTGGAATCCCATCAGCGTATCGTGATAGGGCCCCAGCCACTCGGTGGCGTCGATGACGCCGCGTTCCAGGCCGGTATAGATCTCACCGCCGGCTAGCAGGACCGGAGAGCCACCCGCTTTTTCCAGAACTTTGCCACCCAGGCCGGGGATGCGCATCTTCAGCCCTTTTAGGTCCTGGATACTGTTGATCTCCCGGTTGAACCAGCCCCCCATTTGTACGCCGGTATTGCCGCCCGCCATGGGCACCAGGTTGAAGTCGCGATAGAGCTCTTCCCAAAGTTGCAAACCACCGCCGCCTATGATCCAGGCATTGAGTTGCTGGGCGTTCATGCCGAAGGGCACGGAGGCGAAGAACTGGGCTGCCGGCGCCTTGCCCGCCCAATAGTAAGCGGCGCCACTACCGATCTCGGCGCCGCCGGTGCGCACCGTGTCGAACGCTTCCAGAGCAGGCACCAGCTCATTGCCGCCGTACACCCGGATGCGAATACGCCCTCCGGACATCTTTTCCACCAGTTCGGCGTATTTGTTGCAAGCCTCGCCTATAATAGGAAAATTGGGCGGCCAGGTGGTAACCATTTTCCAGCGGTACTGTTTCGCCGTCAGAATGTTCGGGGTGCCGGCGCTGTCTTCCTGGGCATGGTTCTTGCCGCCGAACGCCCGGATTAAGAATGGTAAGGAAACAGTGCCAAAGGCGATGCCCTTGAAAAAGCTTTTTCTCGAGATTTTCATGGCAATAGGATTATTTTTCTTCAGCAATCCGGGCGATACCCTGATAGATGTCTTCCATCCTTAGTTCCTTATTTTAAAATAGATTAAGTCGAATTTTAAGCAAAATACAGAATTCCTGGGAAAGGCCAAGCCCTCTGTCAAGCAAACCTTTATGCGGTACCTTTTTGAAGCCTGATTACAAGAAATTTGTCGAAATAAATTATTTGTTTTAAATTGTGAAAAATTAAAACAAAAAGTGGAGTATTCAGAGCCAAATCCTCAGTACATCAAGGGTAGGGGAGCGCAGATAAACCCCGCCAACCGTTTTCACCAGCACGTTCACGACCCCGAACCGCAGGAGCGGGAAGCCCGGACTCAGTATATTAATGTATACCCCAAGAGTATGCTCAACCGGGTTACGAGCCCGGATATTGGCATGGGCTGGTCGATGAACCCCTATCAAGGCTGCGAGCACGGCTGTATCTACTGTTATGCCCGCAATACCCACAATTATTGGGGGTACAGCGCCGGGTTGGATTTTGAGCAAAAAATACTGGTCAAAAAGGATGCTCCGATAGTCCTGGAAGCGGAGCTCCGGAAGAAGTCCTGGAAAGCCGAACCGATCATGCTATCGGGCAATACCGATTGCTACCAACCAATTGAACGAGAGTTGGAGATCACCCGCAAGATTCTGGAAGTACTCTGGAAGTACCGTCATCCGGTTGGCGTTATTACTAAAAACAGCCTCATCCTTCGGGACCTGGATATCTTGCGGCCAATGGCGGAACACCGGTTGGTGCGGGCTTCCGTTTCGCTGACTACCCTGGACGAGAACTTGCGCCGGGCACTGGAACCCCGTACCGCTTCGGTACACAGCCGCCTGAAGACAATACAAATGATGGCGGAGAACGGCATTCCGGTGAATGTTATGCTGGCGCCCATTATTCCCGGACTGAATGATCACGAAATCCTTTCCATGGCGGAAACGGTGAGCCGCCTGGGCGCTGTGTCCATTGCCTATACAATGGTGCGCCTCAACGGTGATGTTGCTGAAATTTTTGAGGACTGGATCAGAAAGAACTTGCCAGACAGGGCCGAACGGGTGCTCAATCGAATTCGCGACTGCCACGGCGGCCAGTTGAACGACCACCGTTTCGGCAACCGGATGCGTGGCGAGGGCAAGGTTGCAGAAATAGTCGCCCAACAGTTTAAACTCGCCAAACAAAAATATTTCCAGGATAAAATCAAGCCGGATTATAACCTGGAACTCTTCGAACAGCATCGCAACCCACAGTTGAGTTTATTTTAGGGACACTTTTGAGAAACAAGCCCCTTATCAGTTTTCAGTCGGCTGCCCTAATTTTGTATATTGGGCATTTGGACCATTTGGATTAAAGCAAAATGGATAAAGAACTTTTACAGCAAGCTCAAAAGTACGTTTACGATTACCTTGCTGAGTACTTACCGGCTGAGTATGTTTTCCACGACTATGACCATGCTGAGGAAGTGGCTGAGGTAGCCGAACTGCTTGCTAAAAAGGCGGAATTGCCGAAAGAACAAGCACTTTTGTTGCGATTGGCAGCCTGGTTCCATGATGTTGGCTATACGGAAGGAGCGGAAGGGCATGAAGAAAGAAGTGTGGCCATTGCCCGCCAGTTTTTGGAAGAAAAGGGAGTGGAGGAGGAAAATATCCAGTTCGTTGAACAATTGATTCGAAGCACCCGCCACGATGTTGTTCCAGAGGCTGTACAGGAAAAATTATTACACGACGCCAACTATTCCTTTCTGGGCAGAAAGCGTTTTGAGAGAAGAGGCCAACTGTTGAGGCTGGAGGAAGAACGGGCCTCCGGCGAACGGTTTACGATGTCGGAATGGAATCGAAGGTTGCTGAACATGCAGATGGAGACGAAGTTTCATACCATCTGGGCACAAGGAGCATTCTCAAAACGGAGAAACAAAAACATAGCAGATCATAAAGAAAACCTGGTTAAGGCCCGAAAAACAGATATTCGCAAGCAAACAGGTAAGGATTTTGGCAGGGGAGTAGACACCATCTACCGGGTCACTCTTCGCAATCACATCAACCTGAGCTCCATCGCAGATGGCAAAGCCAATATGATCATCAGCATCAATACTCTGGTGTTGTCCATCCTGATCACGGCCGCCAGCGCCGGATTCTCTTTGTCTCAGCAGGCGATGAGCGAAAACCTGAAATTCATCATTCCTGTTTTACTTTTGATGCTGACCTCGCTTACCGCAATCACTTTTGCCGTCTTTTCCGCCATGCCAAAGGTTTCCGGGCAGGAATTTACGGAAGAAGATGTACGGCAACACCGGGTGAGCCTGCTTTATTTTGGCAATTTCCTGAAAATCCCCAAAGATGAATTTGTCAACTATCTGCGCGGGCTTAAAGAAGATCAGGCCGTTCTCTACGATGACCTCTCCCGGGACCTCTACAACCTGGGACAGGTGTTGCAAAAAAAATACCTTCTGCTGACCTATGCTTACCGCGTTTTTGTCGGCGGGCTGGCCCTAAGTTTTATTGCTTTTCTGGCCGCCTTTCTGCTTCTTTGACCTGGGAAAAATCATTCTTAAAATAAGAGTGGCCATTCTCCCAACGTTTTACGTTGCCCCTTCGTCTTTAATGACAAAGACAGTAAAACGGAGCGATGGCTAATAATTTTGCTAGGTTGACACCTATATCTGTGGTGGTAGGACGCAAGAAGGAAATATTGGAGCTCCCTGATATCATTGAGGCCTGCATGGACGGGGAGCGGCAGGCCCAGCAGCAACTGTACCAACAGTTCTACAATCCTCTTTTTGCTATTTGCCTGCGTTATGCCACAGACCACGACCAGGCCAAAAGCCTGGTCAACCAAGCTTTTTTGAAGGCTTTTCAATCCCTGCACCAATGTAAGGACTTTAAAGCTTTTCCTGCCTGGATCAACCGAATCGCGGTCAATACCTGCATTGACTACGTCCGAAAGGAAAAAAAGAAACGTACGGCCCCCCTCGATGATGCCGCAGAAATAGCTATCCCCTCTTCCGTTTTGGATAAGATCGCAGCTGAAGACTTACTGGGCATGTTGCAAAAGCTGCCGCCTATGACCCGGGCTGTTTTTTCGATGTATGTGATCGATGGGTTTAAACATGCTGAGATCGCCGGGCATTTGGGAATGAGTGAAGGTACTTCCCGCTGGCACCTGTCATCTGCAAAGCAAGAGTTGAAGCGGCTAATACAAGATTATGGCCTTCTTTGATGCCGGCATTGCTGGCGAAAAGCACATTATTTGTCAAAGATATCAAGGGTAGGATTATGAGTCATCACGATAAATTTTGGGAAAAGTTCGGTCAAAAGATCCGGCAACATCAACCCGCGGTTCCTGTGGAGAGTGAGTGGAGTGCGATGGAACAACTACTGGATAAGCCGGCTCGGCCGGCCCGAAAGATAAATGGGAAACTATTGGCTCTAATACTGGGAGTGGCCATAATGGGCTATCTGGCAGGCGCGTGGTATGGCTTTCCATCCACACCCGGTATATTGGGTGCATTTCCCATCCCGATGAAAGGTATTGCTCAAATGAAAAAGTCGATACCTGATGAACCTGGTACTGCCAGGCTTTCTTTCATCGAAAACAACAATACAAAAAAACACGAACTTTCTACTGGCGGCATTGCCCCACGGTATAGTACTACTAAAAACGGAAAGCCCGATTCCGCCGACTCTTCTGTTGTCGCTCCTGGCCATCTTGCTCCAGCCAGCAATCGCTCAGATCTGTTGGTAATACAACCATCTCAACTGCTGGAAGAAAAGGCATCAGGGGAGGCTAGGCGCTCAACATCCGGGCCCCTGGATGAAAAAAACTCAATTGGTGCAGTGACTTTTAATGGCAGGATGCAACTCCTATCAGGCCTTCCGGTTGTAGCTTCCAATATTGTAAGCCAACAACAGGAAGTTCCCGGCAAAGACGAATTCACTGTTTTACCTGAAAAAAAGCGCCGAAAGTTTTACAGTGGCTTCCTGCTCGGCGCCAACTTGTCGATATTTAGTCTTGAGGATGCCTCTTATTCCTTCTATCCTTTTGGAGGCTTTTTTGGAGGCTTGGAACTCACCCGCCGTTGGGCTGTTCAAGCCGAAGCTCATGTCAAATATGCGAATAACCTGTCGGTTGCCTATGAGCAAACGGTCCAACTGGAAACCAATAATGGTTACTTTTTTGATCAGGCTTCCAGCGGAATTATCGACAAAAGTTACATGGCGCTCGAAATGCCTCTTGTCGCCAAATATAAACTGTCTCCAACAGTGAGCCTACTGGCTGGCTTCCGCCCTTCCTTTATTCTGGATAGCTCTTCAGCTTTTTTAGGGCGGCAGAAACAAGACGCTCTTTTAGCAGCCCAATCCTCTAATGGACAGTCCCGCTCAAATATCAGTGGTGAACCCGCACTACGTAAATTCGACCTGGGAGCATCCGTAGGCCTGGAATGGGCATTTTACCGCCGCTGGTCTTTTGACGCCCGCTTTTCCCATGGCCTGCTGGACCTAACCCCAAACCAGGCATTTCAAACCAATAAGCAACATTTTAACACCGATCTTCAATTTTCTATCCGCCGGAAATTCTAATTTTTTCAACTTTTTCTCCTGCCAATGTAACAATTGTGAAATCGAGGCGTATACTCGACAAAGAGACATAGAAAAGCTTGGTTTCACTAAATCAGTTACTATTCTCTTTTACCTCCCGTTCCCCCTACAGATTATTAGGAATAGAGTCCGATTCGCATTTGCCTCACGGAAACAAAAATCTTGGGATAGATCCAGCCTTTTGATAACAGCTCCTGCGTATTAGACGTGGCTGGATCTGGGAAAAAACTAAAACCAATGAGTAGTAGCACTAAATTCCCTAACAATCGCCAATACTCTGAAGCCAAAAAAAACTGGGTGGGCAAATTGAATGCCATCATCTCCGTCCAGCTCCATGACCCCAACCTAACCATACCGCAAATTGCTGAAGAACTATATATGAGCGAGCGGCAATTCTACCGGCGAGTGAAAAAGGAAACTGGGTTTACGCCCAATCAATACCTCCAGGTAGCGAGGTTGGCAAAGGCAAAGGAACTGCTTGGCGCTAGAAAAAGCATAACTATTAAAGAAGCAGCCATGTCAGTAGGATACTCGCGGCCTGATTATTTCTCTAAGCTGTTTGAGTCTTATTTTGGTATCCGTCCGACTGCTTTTTTAAGGAATTCCCAGTGAAAATCATGTGTTCTGCTCTCAAAGAGCGTAAGATGGCAGAATATTAGGGAAGATTGGCAGAATAGTGAGCGTTATTGTATTTATATTTGCCAATGAATATAGAAGAATGCGCTCTTTCAGTTTGAAAAAGAGCAGAGGCTTACACTACATATCAAAATTGAAATTATATTTTTTTGGAAGATTATTCTTCTGAATAGGCAGTTAGTGCCTATTTATTACAGGCTTATTACCGAGTGGATATCGGTGACTAGCCTAAAGGCATTTGGCTGAAACATTAAGGCAACAATCTAATTCTTAACTAACATTTTATAATCTTAAATTTTAATTCGGACATGAAGAAGATCTATTTAGTAATCACGGCATTTCTCTTTGTCATGGGCACAGCTCTGGCTCAGGATAACAAATCAAGCGTCACGGTCTCCGGAGACAGTGATGACAACA
>JAGQXQ010000136.1 GCA_020436535.1 Phaeodactylibacter sp. | reverse complement strand
AAATTGTTTCAGGATCTTTATCCTGATCTCCTTTTTCAGAAGCGATTGCAAATATAAGAGCGCTGTTATTGAAATACAAGTTTTTGAGAGAAAAAAACATCAAAAACCGTTCTGCTTTTTATAAGCAATTGATAAACAATCGGCTAGAGTAAAAAAGTTCCCCGGGGCGGGTGCGATTTTAGTCTGTACCCCCTCCTTAGTTTAGGAGCTGAGCCTAGCGGGGGGGGTATTCAGATCTTTGATCCTTCGGTTTCTTTTTTCAGCGGTTCCTCATTGTGTTCTGCTTTTTTCATCATGTCGATGAGGATCTTCAGGCTGTTCGCCGATTTGTCTTTCATCTTAAGAGTCAGCTCAGTGCCTTTTCGCTGGGCGGTGGCTTCGATGCTTTCGATCGCCATATTGTCTTCATTCGACTCATTACCCATCTCCTCCAGTGCGCCGATGTCGCCCAGTGCGGTGAAGATATTTTTACCGGATAGCTCTTTTGCCTGAGCGGCAATAGGGCCGGTGAGGCCGGTTTGGCCATTTTCCACCTTATCCAGAAGGGCTGGCTGGCTGGCCATGTAAAGGAGGCCATCATGTAGCAGCAACTGTCCTTCGATATGTACTTTTGTTTCTGCGTAAGTGGAGTCGTCCTTCATCTCTTTTTTCCACTCCAGGAATTGGTAGCGGTTTTCGCTCAGTTGCTCGACTTTATTTTCCTTAACTGCCAGGGTGATCAGGGATTGCAACGCCTCCTGGTCGCCGATCCGGGCGGCAAAGACGAGCCCTGGCTTTTCCGATTCTTGCTCCGGAGCATAGGCGGTGAGCATGATGTCGCCCTTCAGTGCTTTGATGAGGGTGTTGGTGGAAATACCGTATTCCTGCAGTCCACCTTCTGCCAGGCCTTTGCTGTATTTTTCGACCAGCAGTTGGTTGACACCGTCCATGTCAAAAGCGGTCGTCATGAAAAACAGGGGTTCTCCCGCCGGAGCGAGTTTTACAAAGTCGGTCTTGACCTTATCGCGGAAAAGCATGCTGATATCATTAGCGATCTGATTTTTGAAATAAAGGTTGGCTTCACTTTTGACCAGGCCTTTGTCAAAGGTCAGAAAATGCTGAATGTAGTTGCCGCGCAGGTCATCTTCCTCGTAGTTCAATAGTGCGGTGGAGCCTTTCGCCAGATCGGAGTCCAGAAGGAAGTCGGAAGATAACCAATTGGCCACGTCAAAATCCTGGTTCAGGGCCTGGCGCAGGTTCTTGTTCTGAGCGATGGATTGCTCCGGCTCTGTTTCCAGATAACGTTTGATGGCGGCTTCAACATCGGCGCCATCTTCGGTAATCCCAATGATGGCGGCCTCTTCGTTCCAGGCAAGGGTGCTGTTGTGAGATGGGGTGATGAATTGGTAACCCTTGTCGGAAGCGGGCTGGGCCTCCATGTCAACGCTTTTGAGTAAGGCTTCAAAGGCCTGGGCGTCAGCAATTGAAAATGAGATGGTTACAAAGGGTTTTTTGCCTTCCTGCAATTCAGCAGAAAAGTAGATGTTTTTCTCGAGGTCTACTCCTGAGCTTTCGGGTTGTTCCAATACTTTAGCCAGTACGGGGTTGGTGTTTCGGGCCTCTTCGATCATCTCCTGATAGCCTTCTGATTGCTGAATGGCCTTGAAGTCTGCCTTGTCCATCATCTGCCGGGGGCGCAAGGCAGTGACCATAGCGGTGCTGGCGGGAAGGAATTGAAGGCTGTCGTCAGGTACGGGAGCTTCTCTTTGACATGCGGTAAATAAAAGGGAGAAAAGAATGGCGGATAACCAGGTTGATTTCAATATTCTCATCATTGTTGGTTTTTTATATGATGAGCAAAACTATACCGTCGAAGCTCCACCTTCCATAATGATGGATGAATATCCGGAAAAAATCGATAGAGATGGTTAATGGAGTTGGTTAGGCCCCAATCAACTTCATCGATCCATCATGCCTCCGCAACCTGCTCCTCTCCGTCCTGAACCTCCTGTTCGGATTGCCGCTTGATATAATAATAGGTTTCCACCTGAGCGCGAATAGCCAGGTCGGACCCATCGGTGCGGTACATATTTCTGGATTCCTTTTCGATGACCCGTGCCTTTACATTATCACTTAGCTGAATAGTGATGAAGTCTTTGATCTGGTTGCGAATGTGTTCGGAATAGATGGGAAAAGCTGTTTCTACCCGATAGCTGAGGTTGCGGACCATCCAATCGGCTGACGAAAGATAGATCAGTTCCTTGCCTCCGTGGTAGAAAATGAAAACCCGGGCGTGTTCGAGGTATCGGTCCACAATACTGATGACGGAAATGTGCTCGCTAATCCCTTTCTGGCCGGGGACCAATGAACAAATACCCCGTATGATCAACTGTATTTTCACCCCTGCCTGGCTGGCTTTGTAGAGTTTTTCGATCATCGATTGATCCTGCAGGCTATTCATTTTGAGGATGATCTCAGCACGTTCTCCGGCCTGGGCCCTTTCGATCTCGTAGTCGATCAGTTTTTCCAGTTCAGTACGCAGGTTGAACTGGCCGACCAGCAAGTGCTGGAAGCCCTGTTGGGGTACTTTAACCGTTTCCAGAAAGGAAAAGACCCGCGCTACTTCGTTGACCATGCGTTCATCTGCGGTAAACAGCCCGAAATCGCTGTAGACCTTAGCTGTATCTTCGTGGAAGTTGCCAGTGGACAAATACGTGTACATACGGGCTTTGCGCCCTTCAATACGGCGCACGAGGGCCAGTTTGGAGTGTACTTTTACCCCGGGAAAACTGTAGTGCACATTAACGCCGGCCTGTTCCAGCTTCTCGCCCCATTCCAGATTCGCCTCTTCGTCAAACCGGGCTTTGACTTCAATGAATACGGATACCTGCTTTCCTGCCTTCACTGCATCCTGCAGGGCTTGCATGATGCGCGACTTGCGGGCAACCCGGTATTGAATGATCTTAATGTGGGTGACTTTTGGATCCCGGGCTGCTTCTTCAAAAAAACGGACTACCGAATTATAAGAGTGATAGGGTACGTGAATGAAATGTTCTTTCTCGCTGATGGTTTGCCAAAAATCAGTGGCGTCCTCCAGCGGATGGTAGGGCAGAGAGGGCATGGGCGAATTGCTCAGGTGCGTCATCCCGAAATCGGGAAATTTAAAAAAGTCAAAATTATTATGGTAGCGCCCTTCTTTTAGGATGTCATACTTTTCCAGGTCGAATGTTTCTTTGAGGAAGTCCAGCAGTTCGTCCGGCATTTCGCGGTCATAGACAAACCGGGAGGCAGGCCCTACCTGCCGTTTCCCCAAACTCTCCTTGATCTTTTGTATGAGGTCGCCGGAAAATTCATCGTCGATATACAGTTCGGCATCCCGGGTGAGTTTGATAGAAAACGTATCCAGAATGTGGTATCCGGGAAACATCCAGGAAACACTATGGCGCACGATATCGTCCAGCATAATGATATCCTTTCGGTTGGGCGCAGAGGGCAATTTGATAAAACGCGGCAGGTGGTCGGACGGTATCTTTACAGTAGCATACTGGTGGTTTTTTTTAGCGTCCTCCTTATCCTGAAGGAGAACGGTGAGGTAAAGGGCGGCATTGTTGAGAAAGGGGCGTATCTTGTTTTTGACCAGCAGTACCGGTTGTACGAAGGGCAACATGTGGTCCTTGAAGTAGGCTTCTACAAATTCCTTTTGTTCTTCATTCAGGTCGAGGCGCCGAAGCATGTGGACTTTGTGGTGTTTCAGCTCGGGGATGATCTCTTCCTCAAATATGCGGCTGAATTCCTCCTGTTGTTTGTTGACGATCCGCTGAATATCCTTCACGATCTGTTTGGAGTCGATGTGCAGCTCCTTTTTCGTCTTTTTGCCTACCCGCAGCAGGTTGCGGTGGTTGGCCATCCGGACCCGGAAAAATTCATCCAGGTTGGAAGAATAAATGGCCAGGAATTTAAGGCGCTCAAACAGTGGTACGGTAGGGTCTTTAGCCTCCTGCAAAACCCGGTAATTGAAGGATAACCAGCTGATGTCGCGCTGAATATAGGGATAACCATTTTCCGTCTTCAGCACCAGGTTCCCGGTGCTGAAGTTGGAACTCGCTTTTTCATTGCGGCGGATCTCTGTTTTTTCGATCGTGTTGGACATAGTTCTTTGTGTATGAAAATTGCAAGTTGCATGCCAACTTGCTGGGTATAAAAAATAAGTAACTATTTAGGTGTTGCTCCAAACTTCATTTTGCCCTTGGCTCCCTTCCAAGGTTGGGCCGAAGTCCGGCATTTCTCCCTGGGGGCTGAATAGGGGGCAAATAACGCCAGTTAAAACAAGCTCATTTGTTGCCCGTTGCCTTCTTCTTGAATGAATTCCGGGCCCCGGCTTTCTATTTCCGGCATCCGTTTTTGAGCCTGTTCCAGCACGTATGCGGCCAGTTCAGGGGCCAGTAGGTTGTCCGGTTCGTGCGGAAAGAAGAAGGCTTCCCGGAGGCCGTTTTCAAACCAGGAAGCCAGTCGTTCCATCCATTGATCGATGCGGCTGTAATCGGTCGGGTGTAAGTTGTTACCGACAAACCGGACCAGAGCCGTGCCACTGGTGGGGCGCATGTGAAGCACATCTCTCCGCCCTGCTACGTCTGTGATAACCGTAGCGGTTCCATAGCCTTGGAGCATAGAAAAAACAGCTTCTCTATTTTGAGGGTTGTTAAACCAGCTCTCATGTCGCAGCTCAATGGCCAGGGATATTTCCCGGGGAAAAGACTTTAAGAACTTTTCCAGTTGAGATAAACGCCGGATATCAAAATGAGGGGGGAGTTGCAGGAAGCAACAGCCCAGCTTTTCTTTCAAACCCAGGATGGCCTCACAAAAGGATGGGATGAGCTCGGTGCCCAAGCCCAGGCTTTGGCTGTGGCTGATGGATTGTGGGATCTTAGGGCAGAAGCGAAAGTCTGGTGAAGACTCCTGGTACCACTTTTCTATCATTTCGGCGCTGGGTATCCGATAGTGGGTTGTATTCAGCTCAATGGTATTGAACTGCCGGCTGTATACACGAAGGAAATCCTTAGCTTTTGTACCTTTGGGATACACTTTGCCAATCCACTCTTTCATGCTCCAACCGGTACAACCAATGAAAAGAAGGGGTGGGCCCTCTCTTTGTGGAAGGCTGCCCAGAAGCGGGCCGGCCTGCGGGGCATCGGGAGGCAAGGTAAAGTCAACACCGGAGATGTCGGATAGTTTTCCAAATTTCATTTTCTCAGAGGCAGTGTTTTCAGGCGGAAGGTACAAAAAAACTGCCACAGGATGCGCCTTCGGGCGCCTTATTGGCAATTCCCGGTTAACTGTAGGTGCTCAGCATAAATTTCTTTACATTAGGGCCGTGAAAAATTAAGTTAATAAATGAATCATGCATGATCGTCCGCATTCTGATAATCCTGGCTTGTGTGGTTGTTTTTATCAATGGCTGTAATAGCCTCATCTCTCAGCATTTCGGCACTCATAAACTAAGAGGCTACACCATAGAAATGGTACAGCAATCAGGAATTGGGGATGCCGATTTTATAATGGTTGACAACGCGCTGCTCCCCGGCGATTTTGTGTTTAAAGCGGCAAAAAGCCCCACCAACCCAGGGGTTATTATCTATCCGGTGCTTTCCCGGGAACAGATGGATGCCCATCATCGGGGAGAAACAGTAAGTCCGGATATCATCGCCTGGACGAAGAACTTTCCCTCTCAGTGTGTCGATGCCGGAAATTGTATTGAGGAAGGGCCGGTGGCCCTGAAAGGAGTTGTGAGAGATCTTCCCAATGACCGACAGGGGCAGGGGCAACTGCAGGACAAAGGCTACCGGATAGGCGATAACGTCATTTACCTGGAACACGGCCAGGAACCTACCGCCTGGTATTGGAACCTGCTCATGATGCTGGGAGCGGCGGCCCTTGTCTTTGGCATCGAAGCATATACCCATAGCCGACAAAGGAAAAGGGCAGCAGAAAAGAGATAGTATATATTATTCTGATAATAAAACAATAAATCAATATGGAACGGAAACTAATTGCCGCCGGTAACTGGAAAATGAACACAGATTACAACGAAGGCCGCGAACTGGCCAAAGCGGTAGTCTCGGGTTTACAATCCTCAGATGCACTGGTTGTACTGGGAACACCTTACACCCACCTGAAAAACATCAGTGTGATCATTAAAGATATTTCCACCATCAAGTTGGCGGCCCAGAATTGTCATCAGGAAGAAAGTGGCGCCTACACCGGCGAGATATCGGCGGCTATGCTCCAGTCCTGTGGTGTGGATTTTGTGATACTGGGCCATTCTGAGCGCCGGGAATACTTCGGGGAAGCCGATGAACTGATCGCCAAAAAGATCGATATTGTCCTGAAATATGGCATGCAACCCATCTATTGCTGTGGAGAAAAACTGGAGGTGCGCGAAGCCGGTAAACATGAAGAACTGGTTGGGGAGCAGGTGAAAACAGCTCTCTTCCACCTCACTAAGGAGCAGATGGGCCAGGTAGTGATCGCCTATGAGCCGGTCTGGGCCATCGGGACCGGCAAAACGGCATCGCCGGCACAGGCTCAGGATATGCATCATTATATCCGTAGCCTCATCCAGGAAAAATTTGGAAGTGAGGTGGCCGATGCCACTTCCATCCTTTATGGAGGCAGTGTAAAACCCGATAACGCCAAGGAAATTTTCGCCCAACCAGATGTGGACGGCGGCCTGGTCGGTGGCGCTGCGCTCAAGGCAAAAGATTTCCTGGCAATCGCCGGCAGCTTTTAGCGGCAATTGTATCACTTTTTTGGATAAATTTTTGGCAATGCTTACTCTTTTGCTCAACAAATTTTCTAAATTTGTTGAGTTCACCTTTTTAAAGACCGGCCTTACATGAGTAGCATCGTAACCCAACGTTTTATCAAGTGCCACAATAAGCTCCGGGAAGAAAACCGGGTTCGCTCGAGCCGTCAGTTTGCTCTTTCCCTGGATTACCTTCCGCAAAGTTTAAGCGAAATCCTTAAAGGACGCCGTGATGTCACTATTGAGTTGCTGCGCAAAGCGGTTGAGAAGTACAAGGTTAACCCGGTCTATATCTACACAGGTGAAGGCCCTATGTTTATGACGGAGGAAGACCACAAGAGCTTCCGCGTATTGACCATCGTGACCAATGCCCAGGAAGATGAGCGCATCGTACACGTCCCGGTGCCGGCCCAGGCCGGCTATGCTGCGGAGATGAGCGACCCTACTTTCATACAGGACCTGCCTACCTTCACACTTCCCGATTATAAATACAAGGTTGGGACACACCGGTCTTTTGACGTCTCCGGGGACAGTATGGAGCCGACGCTCTTCGAAGGAGACAAAGTGGTCTGTTCTTTCCTGGAACCTACCCTCTGGGAAACTTCCATCAAGGACAGTTACGTTTATGTGGTCGTTACCAGGGGAGACATCGTGGTCAAAAGAGTGAACAACAAGCTGAAGGAAAAGAAGCAACTGCACCTGTCCTCTGACAATAGTTTTTACGAACCCTATACCGTCAACCTGGGAGATATTCGGGAGATCTGGTATGTGCGCGCCAAGGTGAGCCCCTTCCTGCCTTCTCCCCAGAATATCCAGAACTATCTCTTTGACGATGTTCGGGAACTCAAGCAGACCATCAATAAACAAACCCAACTGATCGACAGCCTGAATAAAACCATTGAACGCCTGCTCGACCACCGTGGCTTTACTGCACCCATAAAAGGACAAACCAATGAAGAAGCTTAAAATTACAGGCAAGGCTCGTTACCAGAACCTGGGCACCGGCTTTTGGGGAATTATTGGAAAGGACGGCCAGGAATGGCGGCCGGTCAATATGCCGGAACAACTCAAATATGAGGGTAAAGAGGTGAAAATAGTGGCCGTTGAAGCGGATGAGGACATCTCTATCTTCATGTGGGGCACCCCGGTAAAGGTCATCTCCTTTGAGACGATCGCGCCGTAAGAGAGGAGGGGCGCGCCTGCAAAGGTGGAAGAGTGTGTTGTGAAAGTGGTTCCTGCCTCGTTATGATACACAAATACACTGCTCCCTGATACAAAAGAGGATCAAAATAATAACTATTCAGGTGTTTTGGCTTTTCGGTATTGCGGCCAGATACTCATGGGGGTTCCAGGCTTAACGGTGGGCTTGCGGCAGGTTAGCCACAATACCATAACACCGAAACCCCATTATACCCCTGAATAGCTAACCGAAATGTCCACTGGTACTCAAGCATTTGCTCCCAAACACCTTCTCCTACCTCTTGCCATTCCCCCAGCCCGACGCACTCACGTCCGGCGTTTTCAGCAACTTTTTATTGTTCTCAAAGAGCTTAACGGCCAGTTGGGCGGCAATCTCGGCGCCGATTCGGTTATCTTTTTCCAGGGCTTCCGGCGTGAAGTATTTCTTGACGAAATGCGTGGTGAACTGGCCGGAGGTAAATGCTTTGTGGTGGAAAACAAAATTGCCAAAGGATAGGGTAGTAGCCACGCCTTCAATTTCATACAGTTCGATGGCCTGCAGCATAGTATGAATGGCGGCGGGCCTGGTTTCCCCATAAGTGATGAGTTTGGCGATCATAGGGTCGTAGTAGATGGGGATAGTCATCCCTTCTTCGTACCCATCGTCCAGGCGGATGTTTTTTTTCTGAGGGCGCCGGTAAACCGAGATCTTACCCATACTGGGATGGAAGTTGTCGGTAGGATCTTCCGCATAGACTCTCAACTCCATGGCATGGCCTTGGATCTTCAGGTCTTCCTGAGCAAAGCTCAGCGCTTCACCCCGGGCAATCCGGATCTGCTGCTCCACCAGGTCGACGCCGGTGATCATTTCAGTGACCGGATGTTCTACCTGCAAGCGGGTATTCATTTCCAGGAAGTAGTAATTGAGGTGTTCGTCCACCAGGAATTCGACCGTACCGGCGCCTTTGTAGTTGCAGGCACGGGCCACGTTGACTGCGTCCCGCCCCATGCGTTCTCTAACTTCTGGCGTTAATATCACCGATGGAGCTTCCTCAATTATCTTTTGGTGGCGACGCTGGATACTGCATTCCCTCTCAAAAAGATGCACCACATTGCCGTGGGTGTCGGCCAACACCTGCATTTCGATGTGGCGCGGCGAGCCAATGTATTTTTCCAGGAAAACCGAGCCATCGCCAAAGGCGGATTCTGCTTCGCTGACTGCCCTTTTCATTTGGGATTCAAAATCCGCCTCGCCTTCAACAATGCGCATGCCTTTTCCGCCTCCCCCGGCCGAGGCTTTGATCAGGATGGGGAAGCCTACTTTCCGGGCGGCCTCCTTGGCTTTTCCAATATCGGTGATGGCCTCGTCCAGCCCGGGCACCATAGGAATATCGTACTCTTTGACGGCGGCTTTTGCCGCCAGCTTGCTACCCATTACCTCAATGGAAAAGGGGCTCGGCCCGATGAAGGAGATCCCTGCCGCTTCCACCGCCCTGGCGAAACTTGCATTTTCACTCAGGAAGCCATAACCCGGGTGAATACCATCCACCCCCAGTTTTTGGGCGGCTTCGATGATCTTATCTCCCCGGAGGTACGACTGGCTGGATGGAGGAGGGCCAATGCAGACGGCTTCATCTGCGTACCGGACATGAGGGGAAAGCCGGTCGGCATCGGAATAGACAGCGACGGTGAGAATGCCCATCCTCCGGGCAGTGCGCATAACCCTGAGGGCGATTTCTCCGCGGTTGGCTACAAGTATTTTTTGCATCGCTTTTTTTTAAAGAAGGGGTTGAACGTAAGCTTTTAAATAAAACTTTAGGAGGCGACTCAACGATAAAGAACCGCCGCTAAAGTAGGGAAAATTTTTAATTCAGCCTCGCAGCACTATCTTTGTTTAGGAATGATAAAAGAATAACTTGTAAAGAAAAGCCTTGTCCTTTTATCGTTCCTTTCTAACCAAAAATAAACTAAAACCATGAGCGATACGCCTCCCACCCTTTGGCAACCATCTGAAGCATTTATTCGCAATTCCCGCTTACAGCATTATCTGGATTGGCTCAAGGAAAAAAGAGGGCTCCACTTCGCCACCTACCCCGAAGCCTGGTCCTGGTCGGTCGATCAGCCGGCGGATTTCTGGGAGTCCATCTGGCAATATTTCGACATAGCCAGCCACAGCCCATACCACAGGGTCATGTCGGACGACCCCATGCCTGATACGCGCTGGTTTGAGGGTAGCACCCTTAACTATGCTGAACACATTTTCCGGGAGAGGAACGATGAACACCCCGCCATCGTATTTCAATCAGAACGGCATGAACTGATGGAAATCAGCTGGCGGGAACTGGAGGCTGCAGTAGCTTGTATGGCGGCCTACCTGCGCAGCATCGGCGTGGAGAAAGGAGACCGGGTGGTGGCCTTCCTGCCCAATATCCCGGAAGCGTCAGTGGCCTTTCTGGCCACTTGCTCCATCGGCGCCATCTGGTCGAGTTGTTCCCCGGATTTCGGCGTTCATAGCGTCATCGACCGCTTCCAGCAAATAGAACCCAAAGCCTTCTTTGCGGTAGACGGTTATCAGTATAATGGGAAACCCTATGACAAAATGGCCGCTGTAGGGGAACTGTGTGATCAATTACCTACCCTGGAAAAGACAATCCTGCTGCCCTACCTCGATGAGCAAGCGGATGCAGGCCTGATCCCCAATGGTATACTGTGGGCGGATGCAATGCAAACCGAAGCTACCCATCTGCCTTTCGAGGCGGTGCCGTTCGGCCACCCGATATGGGTGCTGTATTCCTCTGGCACCACTGGCATCCCCAAGGCCATCACCCATTCTCACGGAGGGGTTTTGTTGGAACATTTCAAATACCTGGCCTTCCACAACGACGTCCATCCCGGGGAACGCTTTTTCTGGTTCTCCACTACGGGGTGGATGATGTGGAATTTTGTGCAGGCCTCTCTACTGGTGGGAGGGACGGTCGTATTGTACGACGGAAGCCCTGGTTATCCGGATCTCAACGTACTCTGGGCTTTTACCGAAAAGGCGGGGATCCATCATTTCGGTACCAGTGCGCCCTATTTGGTGGCCTGTATGAAGCAAGGGCTGCAACCCGGCAAAAATTATGGCCTTTCCAAGTTGCGGTCTATCGGTTCTACCGGCGCCCCATTGCCACCGGAAGCGTTCGATTATGTTTACCATCATATTAAAGAAGACGTTTGGCTATGCTCGATGAGCGGAGGTACGGATGTTTGCACGGCCTTTGTGGGAGGCTGCCCTTTGGAGCCGGTATATCTGGGGGAGATCCAGTGCCGTTGCCTGGGTTGCGCCTTGTACGCATTTGACGATGACGCCCGTCCGGTAGTGGATGAAGTAGGAGAGATGGTGATCACCCGGCCCATGCCCTCAATGCCGGTCTTTTTCTGGAATGATAAAGACAAGCAACGTTATCTGGGGAGTTACTTCGAAATGTACCCCGGCATTTGGCGGCACGGGGATTGGGTCAGGATAACGCCGCGGCACAGCCTGGTGATCCTGGGACGCTCCGACGCCACCCTCAACCGGCAGGGCATACGGATCGGCACCGCTGAGATTTACCGCGCCGTCAATAAAGTGTCGGCGGTGAAGGATAGCCTGATCGTCAACCTGGAACTTAGTGGAGGCCGGCACTATATGCCCCTCTTTGTGATGATGAATGAAGGGGAGGCATTGACCGGCGACATAAAAAACGAGCTGAAGCAGATCCTGCGCAGCGAATATTCTCCCCGCCATGTGCCTGATGAGATCATCGAAGTGCAGGACATACCCTATACAATCAGTGGTAAAAAACTGGAAGCACCGGTAAAAAAAATCCTGATGGGTAAGCCGGTGGAAAAAGCTGCCAACCCGGATTCCATGCGCAATCCGGAATCATTGGACTTCTTCGTAGCGTTTGCCAGGGGCATTGGGTAGGCTTGCCAATTTTACACGATGGGCACACTTGGCCAGGGCTTGGCGGGTATTCTCCCAATCGCCGAGCCTCAAGGGCAAAAAAACGGGATTGCTATTCCAGAAAAACTTACTTTTGAGGCATATCCAAGCCGGTAAGGCGAGTGTGATTTGAGTGCCCTCGTCTAACCGGCTCAAAAAACTTCCACATGCACGATTTTTTTTCCATCAACCGCAATGCGCTTATCTTGCGCCCTACGCCCGCTTTGATCGACTGGGCCAATACCGTTTTTCCGGAAGACCCCATTGATTACAGTGAAATGGATCAACACGACGAGCAGGATGTTTTCCTGCTACCTGATTTCGGTAGCACTGAAGAAACGCTGGAATGGCTAAGGGAAAACTGTGAAGACTTCCTGGCTCACATACTGGAGGACTGGTGCATGGATAAAAGCGCCTGGCCTTCTCCGCTGGACTGGCCGCTCTTCGAACGCTTTTTCCATTATTCCATCGAAACTTCCGTCGTCGATACGATGGATGAAGATTACGATGATCCGGAAGAGGAGGACTCCGATGATTTTGATGAGGGGGAAGGTTTCAGTGATTTTGATGTTGAGGATAATTGATTGAATTTTGAACAAACTCTAAATTTGTGAACCCGAATTCTTAATTTTTTTGGGTCGAAGGCGCCTCATTTGCTGACAGGAGAGGGTGCCGGTTCATCGGCTCATGCCCCAAAAAATGGCGGCATGGGTGATATGAAAAGAGGGAACGGGGTAAAATTACTATTTTACACCCCATTTTGAAAGCACTGTGTCCCCCATGAGAATACTGACTGCCCTAACCATAGCCCTTTTCTTTTTGACAGGCATTTGCCGTGCACAGGAGGCCGCAGCCGAGGAGGAAACCTATCGCCTGGCTATTCGGAAAACTGCTACCAAAATACTCCTGGATGGCGAACTGGACGAGCCGGCCTGGCAGGAAGCAGAAATAGGTGGTGGCTTTTTCCAAAACTTCCCTATGGATTCTGTCGAGGCCACCCTGCAAACGGAGGTCCGCATGGCTTTCGATGAAGCCTTCCTTTACGTCGGAGCCACTGTATATCAGGACAGGGAAGATTACATCATCACCTCCCTCAAGCGGGATTTTGACAATGGCGGTAGCGATGAATTCGCCATCAATATAGATCCGTTCAAGGATAAGGTCAACGGCTTTCACTTCGCGGTGACACCCTTCAATGTACGCAGAGAAGGCATTATTGACAATGGCACCAATATCAATCCGGATTGGGATAATAAATGGTATTCGGAAGTCAAAAACCATGACGGGTATTGGGTGGTGGAGATGGCGATTCCCTTCAGGACCCTGCGCTATTCGCGAATGGAAGGGCTCAATACCTGGCGGGTCAATTTTACCCGTACGGCCGTTAAGCAGAATGAGCGCTCGAGTTGGGCGCCGGTTCCACGCCAGTTTACAGTGAACCACCTGGCCTTTACAGGCCTATTACTATGGGAAAGCCAGCCGCCCAAGCCAGGCCTTAACATTTCGGTGATCCCCTACCTTACGGGCAGCAGCGGTAAGGATTTTGAAAATGACGGCGCTACCGAAACCAGCTTTGATGCAGGAGGGGACATCAAGATCGGTATTACGCCCTCTCTCAATCTGGACCTCACCTTCAACCCCGACTTTTCGCAGGTGGAGGTCGACCGGCAGATCACCAACCTCAGCCGCTTTGAGTTGTTCTTCCCCGAGCGGCGACAATTTTTCCTTGAAAACGAGGACCTTTTCAGCCGTTTCGGATTTCCCAACAGCCGCCCTTTTTTCAGCCGCCGCATCGGCCTTTCCGGACAGGGCCAGGTGCCCATCATCGCAGGTGCTCGCCTGAGCGGTAAACTGGACGATAACTGGCGCATCGGCCTGCTCAATATGCAGACGGCAAAGGTGGAAAACGCCGGGGTCGGCCCGGCCAATTACTCCATTGGCGTGCTCCAGCGTAAGGTCTTCGACCGCTCTTATGTAGGGGCTGTCTTCGTGAATAAGGAAAACTTTAAGCCAGATGGGGAAGGAGGATACAAACTGGATGGCAATGGCTACAACCGTGTGGCGGGCCTTGAATACAACTTGTATTCCAAAGACGGTAAATGGGAGGCCGAACTATTCTACCACCGTTCTATATCGGCAGAGAAAAACAACGACGCTCAATCTGCCGCGATTTTTGTCGGGCATTATACCCGCCATTGGCGGCTCTTTTTTCCAACCCAGTACATCGGCAAGCACTTCC
>JAGQXQ010000135.1 GCA_020436535.1 Phaeodactylibacter sp. | reverse complement strand
TCGAATTTACCCTGAGCTTGTCGAAGGGGGAAAACCATATGGCCATAAACCAATGGGCAAAAGGCTTCACGCTCCGATTACAAAGTCAAATAGGTGAAACCATCATTATCCAGGTACTTACACGTATACACGCATCCCCCTCACTCCTCCTCCTCCAGCGCTACGATATGATGCACCCGCTCCAGTTCCAGCACGGTCTGTCCATTTTCGTCGGGAAAGTACATGCGTTCAAAGCGGCGGTTCCAGAAAACCTCGTCGCAGGTATAGGAGCTATTGGCATGTACATCCTGAGCGAAAGTTTCGTCGTAGGCCTGAATGAGGGCGATGAATTCGGGCTCCATAGCCCGGACCTCTTCCTCGGTTCTACCCCAAAGTGGGCTATCTTTGTTGATAATGTGAACGATCACCCAATTGAGTGGAAAGAGAAAGACTCTGTCCCGTTCCAGTTCCAACAAGGCAAAACGGCGAATCTTTTCCCCATTCAGGTTTTCCACCCAGGAAATGGTCACTTTGGCCTGCAGGTTAATCAGCCGGTTGTTGCGCCGGTTGACAATCTGAAACTGAAAGCTGTTGTAGGGGGTATCCCTGTAAGGGCGGATAACGCCGTTATTACTAAAGAGGATGCTCGCTTTGGGCTTTGAGAAACGGGCAAAGAGCAGGCCGGTGGCCAGGGCAAAAGACATCAGTCCAACCAACGCATCCAGGGATGCTACGATATTGGACGCCGGGCTCGTAGGGCTGATGGCGCCGTAACCCACTGTGGTAAAGGTCTGAATGGAAAAAAAAAAGGCGAGAACAAAATCCTCCGCAAAAGAATTACCGGCCTGTACCCCGGAAAGGGAATCAACCCCTATAAAGACGAAAATGGCCGCGAATAAAGCATTGGTAGCGATGTAAAACAGGGCTACCACCGCCAGAAAGTGAGCCCATGACATTTCCACCAGGCTCTGGTAGGGCCGCCATGCCGCCATACCTCGCCGGACGATATTGAAGGACCCATCCCGGTTGATGAGGCGCTGTCCGGCATTGGTAATGCTGGTCCCAAAGCCCAGGTCGTTGTCGCTGTCTCCTTCACTGCCTCCGCGGTTGAATGGATTTTTCAGGTCTGATAACTTCATTTGTACTCCAAAGATTAGAACAAAAGTTCGGCCAGTTCCGCCAGATTAGTCATTGTAACTGCCGGCTGCACATCCAGGCGTTCCATTACACTGTGTTTGCGTTGAACCCAGGCCGTCTGCAGGCCGTAGGCAGTAGCGCCGGATACATCCCAGGTATTGGAAGAAACGAAGAGTATGTTTTCGGTAGGCAGGCCCATACTCCTTTCCGCCAGTTGGTAGACGCCCGGCGCCGGCTTGTACTGCCGGATCTGGTCGACGCTGATGATCTCGTCCAGCCATTCATCCAGCCCATTGTGGGCAGCTGCCTTTTCCAGCAAGCTGGGGTTGGCGTTGGATAAAATCGCCAGGCGGTATTTGCCCTTGAGCCGGGCCAGGGTTGCCTTCACTTCGGGATAAACCGCGAGATGATAATACTGCTGCATCAGTTCCCGGACCTGGGCCTCGGAGCCTACGGTATTTGTAGCTTCCAGAGCATAATACAGCGAATCCTCCGTCAAGCTGTAAAAATCCTTGTATTTCCCCATCAGGGTGCGCAACCAGGTGTATTCCAATTGCTTGCGGCGCCACTGAGCAGCCACCTGCCGCGCCCGGTCGTCAAACAGCTGCTCCAGTAAGAAATCGATGGATGCAATATTGAAAAGGGTTCCATAAGCATCAAAGGCGATGCCCTTTATTTTAGCGGTGTCGAGGGCCATAAGCAGTTATTTTGGGTTATTTTTTATAAAAAAACAACAAAAGCGCATTGACCGAATGGGGATGCTGGATCTCGCCCTGTAGCAGCCGGCGGCGGGCCTCTTCCAGCGGAATCGCCACTACCTCCACCGCTTCGCCATCATCCAATTGCTGGGCGGCAGTGGGCTCCACCCCGCGAGCCACCCAATGGTGGATGTAATTGTCCATAAATACCGGGTTGGAGGCGATCTTACCCAGGTAGCCCCACACCCCGCCGGTGAAGCCCGTCTCTTCGCGCAGCTCTCGTTCGGCCGCCTTCCGGTGTTCTTCCCCCGGATCTACAATGCCACCCGGCAGCTCCAGCGTATAATCACCAATGCCGAAGCGGTACTGGCGGACAAACAGGATCTTCCCATCCGTGGTTAGCGGGACGACGTTTACGGAATCTTCTGCTTCCAGGATCACCATCCGTGAGGTTTGGCCATTGCGAGGGTTCCTCATATCGTCATAGCGTACGTTAAAGAGCTTGAGGCCAGGCCCAGGTTCCTGCCGCAGGGTTTGCCAGCTCTCTTTTTTAGATTCGCTCATACCTGCCAATATAGAAAAAATCACTTCTTTTGTACTATTTCACCCGTCTGCTTGTTTTATTTTTTACAGGCATATCCTGCCAGCCCTGTGTATTAACTCTTTTTACTTGCATTTATCATAGTATTGTTGTAATTTCCAACACTGTATTATGTCTTATGACACCCCCCGATCGCCAATCAAAACCCTGGCCGCTCCTTTTTATTTGGGGTTTAGATTTATTTGACGAGATCCAATATTTTTAATTCTGAGTTTTCTGGTTGAAGTTTCAGCAATTATCGCACTGGCATACTATGAGGCAAGTTAATCCTGCCTTATGGGGTATCTCGTTAACGAAAGGATTGAATAATTGATTAACATTGTTTGATGATCGTTCATTCTTTCTCTCCAGGCACCCTAAAAGATAAAAAATTGATTTTGAGTGTTTTAAAACCCGAACTCGTTGGTTGAAAACGAAATTTGAATACACTCTAAAGGATCCCCCCCTTTCTCATGTCCGATGCCTTGGAACTGTCCGGGCCAGGTGGTAGTTGCCTGCTTGCGCCTGCAGGCTTGTCCTTAGTAACTTGCGGCAGGTTGCAAGTAGCGGCTACCCGGGCATGGGGTGAAGTTGATACTACTTATTGCTAATTGAGAAAACACAATACTTGGCGATCAAACTGCAACCTGCGATGGAGTTGGGGCGAATGCAAATTTCCGTTTTGCAGCAGTGGTGGCAAATGGCGGATTTAGCATGTCTGGCCTTCTCCCCGTCACCCTCACCTCCTTCACCGCTCGTGCCGAAGGCTCTTACATCACACTGCAATGGGCCACCGCCACTGAGGAGAACAACGACCACTTCCTCCTCCAGCACAGCCTGGACGGGCGAAAGTTCGAAGAACTTACCCGGCTGCCGGGCGCCGGCAGCACACAGGAGCCACAGGCCTATAGCTTCCGCCATACCAGCCCATCCGGGGGGCTCAACTACTACCGCCTGGTACAGGCCGGCTTCGACGGGGCCACCACCTAATTTTGATGTGATCTCTGTAGAATTCAAAGGAAAAGGGAACGAATGGATTCTGCAGCCCAACCCGGCGCAGGACTACCTGGAACTGGTTAATACAAGTACTTCGGGGCAGGCCGCACGGGCTTGCCTGTACAGTCTTACCGGCAGAGAAATAAAATGCCAGCAACTAGAGTCCGGCCTTAAAACCCGTATGGGCCTGCCCGCCGGCCTGCCAAAAGGCGTGTATCTGTTAAGGCTGGAAAGCGGACGGGATGTAGTCACGAAGCGGGTACTGGTACAGTGATGCCAAGTTGGGAATCGGAAATCGGAAGTGGGGAATCCAGCCAAAAAGTCCATATCTGTAAGCACCTTCCGACTTCCGACTTCCGACTTCCGACTTCCCCCTTCCGACTTCCCCAGGCTTCTACCTACTTATCATCCTCGTCGATGATAGCATCATCGATGATCTCATCGCCATCGCCATCGAGGTCTTCGAAGCCACGGACTTTGCCCTCTTTTTCCCGGGGCTTGTAGTCAGGGTCCTTTTTGATCTGCATCTCCTTGCCGCCTTCGTCGTGGTAGTCGCCATCGGCATACCGCTGAGCTTTGTCGAAAAAGCTGTCGAAGCCACCGAGGGGCTTCTTGTCCTTATCTCGTTGCACGTTTTCGACATTGGAGCGTTCGCCCCGCTCTTTGATGCGGCGTTCCAGTTCTTCGTTCAGTTTTTCCGCTTCTTTGGTCAGCTCTTCCACCGATTCTTTAGAAGCCTCTTCATTGGCTTTTTCGACCAACTCATTGAACTTTCCCATCAATTTGCCGCCCACTTCCTCGGAGGTATCCATGAGGCGTTTGCCTACCTTTTCCGATACTTCCTGGAATTTCTCCCAGGCCTGTCCGCCTTTTTCAAGTACCTCCTTGCCAACCTTCTCGGAAATGTCCTGTGCTTTTTTGCCGGCTTTTTCGGCGGTGTCGAACAGTTTTTCACCCACATCGTCCGCTATGGTCTTGCGGTATTGCCGGGGTTCTTCCTTTGGCGTTTCGGGCGCCGGGCTGTCCTGTTCATCATCGAACAGCAATTCATCATCGTCCATAAGGCTGGATTTAAAGATTTCCGGATCACCCTCCGTTTCTTTCTTTTCGAAAAAATCATCGGCTGCCTTACGGGCCTTGCCGCCGAGCTCCTGGCCTTTGGTCCAGGCTTCGTCTACGATATCTTCGGCGAAGTGCCGGGCATCGTCCGCCACTTCTTTGGCTTTAGGGCCGTATTCCTCTTTCAAATCGCTGACCCGTTCTTTGGTCTTTCCATAAAATTCCTTGGACCGTTCGACGAATTCCTCGCCGGCTTCTTTGCCGGCTTCGGCGGCCTTCTTTCCAGTTGACTTGGCCACTGATTTCGCCCCGAACAGTAATTTTTTGAGATCGTTGAGCATACTCATGGTTGATTCGTGATTGGTTGATTCGTGATTAGTTGATTCGTGATTGGGCTATAAGCATGTGTGGGTACAATTCATTTGACAGAGGGTAAAATAAGGAAAATAGAATGGAGAGTAAAGTTTTTTCGGCCAGTCCGGTAAATCCCTTATATTCGGGTATGATCCTTTACCAGGAAACTCCGCCACCTCAAGGGCTCAGGCATTGTATCGCCTCCTACTGGCGATTTGAATATCGGCCCCAGGACAAGAATGCTGGCCCGTTACAGCATATCATATTGCCTGATGGCTGCTTGTCCATCCTTTTTATTGCCCAAAAAGGGCGCCCCCTGTCTCCACCGCTGGCTGTATTTCCCACTGCGGCCACCCGGCAGGTCAAAGTGGAGCCTCGCGCCACCTATCTGGGAATACGGATTTTTCCCGGTTGTGCAAGGCCGATCCTGGGGGTAGACTTGAACCAGCCTGGCTATACTGTCTCCCCGGTTTCGGAATCCCTGCACGGGTTGGATACCTCTTTGATATTCAGCCGCCTTAACGCCGGACTAAAAGACTATGAATTTCTGACCCCTGTTCTCACTGCCTTTCTTGAAAAGAAGCAGCCCAAAATGCACCCGCGCGTACAGCGGGCCGTACACGCCATATTGGAAGTGGAAGGCAATATTCGCATCGCAAATGTGGCAAAACGGGCCCACATGAGTATGCGCCAACTACAGCGCTGTTTTAAAGAAGAGGTAGGGCTTACTCCCAAGGAGTTTGCCCGGGTGCGGCGCCTGAGGAATGCCTTGATCAAGCTCATGCTGGAAGACCGATCCTTTCAGGACGTACTTTTCGAACAGGGGTACTTCGATCCGGCTCATTTCAACAAAGATTTTTTTTCCATCGTAGGAACAAAGCCCAAGCTCTTCGAAGCATATATATCCCAAATTGAACACCTCGGGCTTAGCTGAGAATGTCGCATTTTTACTACGTACCCCGCTTGATATCGTTATACTTTGGGCGTAAATCAAAATTCTTATATCTATGCGATTATTTTTAATGGCCTTAGCTTTACTTTTTTTCACCATTGCTGATGCCCAACAAGAAATGCCTCCGGCTAACGGGCCTCTGAAGGAAGCGCTTCAAGCCCTCCACGCCATGCCAGGAGATTGGGAAGGAGATGGCTGGATGTTCACTCCTCAAAGGGAACGGGTAACCTTTCGTCAAACCGAACGGATACGCTATAAGCTGGACTCCACTGTCCTGCTAATCGAAGGCAAAGGAACCAGCGAAGGCAAAACCGTCCATGATGCGCTGGCGGTATTATCCTATGAGCCGGAGGCGAGGCATTACTGGATGAGGTCATACCTGGCTAATGGCCGAACGGGCCAGTATAAAGCTCAGTTCAACGCCGACGGAATGCTGGAATGGGAGATTCCCGTTCCCGGCAGGAAAATACTGTATATCATTGACTTACACGAGGAAGGAGAATGGCATGAAGAAGGTTTCATGCTTTTGGAAGATGGCCAACGCTTCCAATTCTTCGAAATGCACCTGCAAAGACAATAATCACCACGCGTGCAATTTCGGCCTGGCGGGCCGAAATTGCACGCAATACCTCATCCTCTCCCTATTGCCTTGCCCCATCGGAAATCTCCCAAAACCGGAAAAAGTACCTTTTTTTCAGATTTTCCAAAAAAAATCACATACCCAGGCAACGCCTGGCCCATTCAGCGTATCTAAGAAGATGAATACCAAACCGGAAAGAGTTGTAGAGAGCTTTACACTCTTTCCGTATTACACGCAACGAGTAGCCGGAAGAGAAACCGGAGGTTTAAACAAAGGTTTTACTTGAATGAGAAGGCATTTAGTCTACATCTACATTGGAATAGGAATGATGCTCGTACTGCCTGGCTGTCAAAAAGACATTGATGTCTTTGAACCGGCAGAGCTTACTTCCGGCAATATTCTGAGGTTCTTCGAGGCCGTACAATCCAATCCCATGCAGTATAGCTGGGAGGCTTCTCAAGAACAAATCCTACCGGTGCCCGGCAGCGGACAGGTTATTATTCCATCCAATGCTTTGGCCCTGCAGGACGGGAGTCCGGTAAGCGGGATGGTTCAGGCAAACGTACTTGAGATCCACGACAAAGGCAGCCTGATCAGGAACAATATTGCGACTACCGCCAACAACCGGTTGCTGGAATCAGCCGGTATTGTTTTCCTTGATATTCGACAGAACGGGCAGCCGCTTCGTATTGCTGACGGCCAGAACATCAGCGTACAACTATCTACTGCAAATTATAATCCTCAATTGCGCCTCTTCACCGGAAACATCGGCGACAGTGAACAGCTGGAATGGCTGGAACTGCAGACGGGAGAGCCGGCCATACGTGCTCTGGAGTTTTTCAACCAAAGTAACGGGCAATGGGAAGAGGGTTTTGAAATATTGACGACTAAGCTGGGTTGGCTACAGTGCGCCCGCTATGCCGATACCAACACCGGCAGCGCCACGGCTTGTGTCCGTCTCCCGGTAGGCTTCTCCCGGCAAAATACAGCAGTTTTTCTCGCTATGCAGAGCATCAATGCGGTAATCAGGTTGGATGAAGCCGACGAAGACGGCCTGCACCGCATCTGCCAAAGTGGATTGACGGCGGGGCTCAAGGCAGAATTCATCATCATTACCGAAGGTGATAACGGGGATTATTACTTTTCCCGGCAGCCTGCCATCATCATGGAGGATCTGACCATTAATATAGTGCCTGAAAAGGTACCGCTGTCCGATATCATGCTTGCGTTGGAGAAGCTGTAAACAGGGCCTCTTAAATTAGAACACCACGTTTTCCTTCAAATATTTTGTAAAGCCGCCAGCTTCCGGAGCTGGCGGTATTTTTTTTAACGCACAAGCGGTTATTGATTGAAACCCGCCAGATGGGAGTAGCATCAATAACCGCTTGTGTATTTAGAGATAGCTGAACGGGGCTGAACCGGCTTTTGCCTGCCATACCCGTACGCTCCTGATCAGAATGTTTGTTTTACCTTTTCTGCCCCCTCCCCCGTCGGCGGCCCCTGCTTTTACCATTACTCCCGGCGGCGACGGCCTCCTTGTCTTCCTCCTCCCGGATCCAATCCATCTCGATTTGCCGCTTGGCCAGGTCGGCCCGGACGATACGCACGCGAATCTCCTGGCCCATCTTATATTCCTTACCGGAATAAGCCCCCTTGATACTCAGGCGGGAATCCGCCACTTCCATGGGTTCGTCCAGGTTCTGGAAGGGCGCCATGCCCTCAATGCGAGAGTCTTTCAGCTCGACAAAGATGCCCATCTCAATGATGCCTGATATATAACCGGCAAAGACTTCACCGATATGTTTTTCGATGTACTCTACCTGTTTGTATTTGATCGATTCGCGCTCGGCGTCGGTGGCACGGCGCTCCTGTTGGGAGACGTGCTTGCACTCTTCTTCCAGCTTGAGTTTGTTGGCCCGGAAGAACTGTCCTTTGCCCAGGTTCTTGTCGAGCAGGCGATGAGACAGCACATCAGAATAGCGGCGGATAGGGGAAGTAAAGTGGGTGTAATAATTGAAGCCCAGCCCGTAATGGCCGATGTTGTCCGTACTGTAGGCCGCTTTGGCCATGGTGCGAATGGCGATGGGGCTCAGCAGCTTCAGGGCGGGGTCCTTCTCGGCAGCTTCCGCCAGGCGATTATAGGAATGGGCGATCTCCTGCGGAGAGCTGATATTCATATCGAAACCCAGCTCACGGGCGAAGCGCGCCAGTTCTTCCACCTTTTCGGGGTCGGGCTCATCGTGGATCCGGTAGACAAAGGGGATCTCCTCGTCGCGGCCTTTCATGGCGATGAAAGTAGCTACTTCCTTATTGGCCAGCAGCATGAAGTCCTCGATCAGCAGGTGGGCGTCCTTCCGCTCTTTGATGAACACTTCAATGGGAGCGCCGTGTTCATCCAGGCGAAATTGCACCTCGTCGGTTTCGAAGTTGATGGCGCCATGCTTGTAGCGCTGCCGCCGCAGGTGTTTGGCAATTTTGTTGAGGTGCCGCAGCTCGTTGGCAAATTCGCCGCTGTGTCCTTCCAGCACCTGCTGGGCTTCGTTGTAGGTAAAACGTCGGTCGGAATGGATCACGGTGCGGCCGAACCAACGGTTGATGATCTTCATACCCTTATCGAAAATGAAAATGGCGGAGTAGGCCAGCCGGTCTTCGTTGGGCCGAAGTGAGCAAAGATCATTAGAAAGGCGCTCCGGTAGCATGGGCAGCACCCGGTCAACCAGATATACTGAGGTAGAACGCTTCAGGGCTTCTTTATCTAGCGGGGTGCCTTGCTTAATATAATGAGTTACATCGGCAATATGGACGCCCACTTCCGTTTCCCCGTTTTCGAGATGGCGGATGGACAGGGCGTCATCGAAGTCTTTGGCATCATCCGGGTCGATGGTAAAGGTGGGTACCTCTCTCATATCGAGGCGCATTGCGACCTCCTGAGAACTGATTTTGCCTGAAAGGTATTCGGACTCGCGCAGCACCTCCTCCGGAAAATCCAGATCAAACCCATTGTTGATGAGTATAGATTTCATCTCGATGTCATTGCTGCCCGCCTTGCCCAGTACCGTTGTCACCACACCGGTAGGATGTTTGAACTTTCCTGTACCCTCCCAATCCAGGATGCGCACGACAACGCGGTGGCCGTCTTTTCCTTCCTGGATGTTGGCCAGCTCCACAGCTACATCAGTGGGTGGCTTGGTGTCGAGGGAGACGATAGCGTGGCCGGGATAGAGCCAGAGGGTGCCGAGGAAGTGGTCCCGGCTGCGTTCCAGTACTTTAACGACCTCTCCTTCCGGCTTGCGGCGCCCGCGGGGGGTCCAGGTTCTTATCCGGACCTTATCGCCGTTCATCGCGTTGTTCAGGTATTTGGAGGAGATGTGGACGTCATTTTCAAGGCCTTCACAAACTATGTAGGCATCGCCCGACCGGGTCATATCAACTGTACCTTCCTGAAAGGTGGCCTCCTTACCATTGGAAGCCCCCTCTGGCTGATACTTCAGTTTGTATTTGTAGTCCCCCAGCGGGTGAAGCTTTTGATCTTCCACCAGCTTATCGAAGGCGGCTTGAACGGAATCCTTACTATTGGTGACTTTCAGTTTTCGGGCGGCCTGTTTGGGGTTGAGCCGCTTTTTGGGATGTCGTTGGAAGAGATTCAGCAATTCTCTTTGTAGCTGGTGATTGCTTAATTTGTTTCCAGTTTTTTTTGACTTTCTTTTTTTACTCATGTGATTTTGAAGGTATTTGCTGCGAAAACTGCAGCAGGCGAGGCTTTTTGTTCCATTTGGTTGGGGTGGGTTTTATAGTACTCGCCTTTGGGTTATTTTTAAATAGCCGACGGCAATTGCATTGCTGTTGGCAGGGTTAGTTTACAATAGTGTAACAAAAATTCAGGAATATAGTGGTCAATACCCATTATTCATCCTTGAGGTTTACGATCTGTCCTTCGGGAAGCAACTCTAATTTATAGGCAGTACTGGAAGAAGGGTCGTAGTTTTTTTCGCCTGATCTTATCTGGCCTGTGACAATGTAAATGATCCAGTCTTCGTCGATCGTAGCGACTGAGTTGGTCAACAACTCGCCATCGGAGAAGGTTCCGGCAATCACCCGCTTATCGATCAGTTCGCCTTTTTTAGTATAACAAGCCAGGGTGTACTGGTAGTTCATCAGCCCAGCCCGCCAGTAGATGACGGCGTGAAACTCGTTCGTATCCGGTATCCTCATGCAGGGGACAAACTCTGTAAAATCATCCGTTTCCCGATCTTCCAGAGGAAGGATAAACTGTTCGATCATCAGAGCGGGCAGGGGGTCATTATTCCTGCTGAAAGCGTGGTGGGCCTCTTCCGCCAGCGTAACCGGTAATACCACTTCCGGAAACTTTTCCAGGAAGTGAGGAAATTTCACTTTAGGGGGTTTCTTGATATTTTCCATATTTCTTTTAAAACCTATTATACAGACATAACAACACAAAGGAGCAAAAAGTGTACAACTGTACGGTAAGCCCTGGTATAATACAAAAATTTGCGATAGGCTTTGCTATCTGTGACGACTGCCAAATTTGGTTCGGCCGGCATTATCCTGCCGATTGAAGTCGATTCGACGCACCAGGCCCACCCGGCTCCCAAGATATTTTCTTTACCCTAATTTTGAACGATTCTAAATAAAAACGCCCGAAAAAGGTAGGCCAAACATAAGTTGGGCATATGCGTCTTAAAGGATAGATTTGTGTGCATTCCTATATCCAATAAAAAACGAGAAACGTCAAAAACAAAAAACATGAGTTGGTTTTCTAATTTTTTAACCTCTTCCATTGGGCGCAAGATGGTGATGAGCCTCACGGGCATCTTCCTCATCCTCTTCCTGGTGGTCCATTTGGTGGGCAACCTGCAGCTGTTATACGACGACGGCGGTGAAAAGTTCAACCTTTACGCCAAGTTTATGACCACTAACCCGTTGATCAAAACGACTTCGTACCTACTGTACGCATTCATACTGATCCATGCGGTACAGGGCTGGCTGCTGTGGCGCAAAAACCGCCAGGCCCGGGGGCCGCAAGGGTATGCCGTCAAGACGACTAAATCAGTCGGCACCAACAGCTTTGCGGCCAGCAATATGGGCTGGCTTGGAACGATCATTTTCATATTCCTGGCCATCCACCTATACCAGTTCTGGCTGCAGATGAAGCTGGGCCATTTACCCATGGCTATCTACGACGGGCAGGAAGTGAAAGACCTCTACGCCATCGTGTCGGTGGCCTACGAAAATGTCGGCTTTGTAATTTTCTATGTGGTTTCTATGATCGTCATCGCTTTCCATCTTCTTCACGGTTTCCAGAGCGCCTTCCAGACCCTGGGCATCAACCACCGGAAATACACCCCCTTCATCAAAGGGGTTGGTAAGATATATGCTATACTCATTCCGTTGGGCTTTGCTATCATTCCGGTCTACATGTACTTATTTCACTAGGCTGCTCAACGATCAGACTATATTGTCAAAATTTATAAATTCTAAGCCATGAGCTTCGACAGCAATACTCCTCCCGGGCCACTAGCGGAAAAATGGTCGCGTTACCGCGGTACCATGAACCTGGTGGCTCCCAATAATAAAAGACGCATCGAGATCATCATCGTGGGCACCGGCCTGGCGGGCGCTTCCGCCGCCGCTACGCTGGGAGAACTCGGCTATAAAGTCAAATGTTTCACCTTCCACGATAGCCCGCGCCGCGCGCACAGCATCGCCGCCCAGGGGGGCATCAACGCGGCTAAAAACTATGCCAATGACGGCGATAGCGTCTATCGCCTCTTTTACGATACGATCAAAGGCGGCGACTACCGCTCCCGCGAGAGCAATGTTTATCGCCTTGCCGAAGTGAGCCGCAACATCATCGACCAGGCCGTCGCTCAGGGCGTACCTTTTGCCCGCGATTACGGCGGATTGCTTGACAACCGTTCCTTCGGGGGCGTGCAGGTGAGCCGTACGTTTTATGCCCGCGGCCAGACCGGGCAGCAATTGCTACTGGGGGCCTACCAGGCCCTTTCCCGGCAGATCGCCGAAGGCAATGTGGAAATGTACAACCGCCACGAGATGCTCGACCTGGTACTGGTTGACGGTAAAGCCCGCGGCATCATCGTCCGAAACCTGCTGACCGGTGAGTTGGAGCGCCACGCCGCCCACTGCGTCGTGTTGGGCACCGGCGGCTACGGCAACGTCTTCTACTTGTCGACTAACGCGATGAACTGCAACGTGACGGCAGCCTGGCGGGCTACCCGCCGCGGCGCTTACATGGCCAACCCTTGTTTCACTCAGATCCACCCCACCTGTATTCCGCAGTCTGGCGACTACCAGTCGAAGCTGACCCTCATGTCGGAATCGCTGCGCAACGACGGGCGCGTTTGGGTCCCCAAAAAGCAGGAGGATGCCAAGGCCATCCGCGAAGGCAAGAAGACCGGCAATGACATCCCGGAAGAAGAGCGCGATTACTTCCTGGAGCGCCGCTATCCGGCCTTTGGCAACCTGGTGCCGCGCGACGTAGCGTCCCGCGCTGCCAAAGTCGCCTGCGATGAAGGCCTGGGTGTAGCGCCTACCGGCCTGGCCGTATTTCTCGACTTTGAGGCGGCTTTCATGCGCTACGGCCAATCAAAAGCACACTCAACCGGGTTGCACAACCCCAGCAGCGCCCAGGTTCGCGAATTGGGAGTGAAAGTTATCGAAGAGAAGTACGGCAACCTCTTCGAGATGTACGAAAAGATCAACGGCGAGGACCCCTATAAAATGCCGATGAAGATCTACCCCGCCGTACACTATACGATGGGCGGCCTGTGGGTGGACTACAACCTGGAAACCAACATCCCGGGCTTGTTCGCCATCGGTGAGTGCAACTTCTCCGACCACGGCGCCAATCGTCTTGGCGCCTCCGCCCTCATGCAGGGGCTGGCCGACGGCTATTTCGTACTGCCGTACACCATCGGGCAGTTCCTCAGCCAGGATATCCGCACGCCCAAATTCGACCCGAATGCGAAGGAGTTCCTCGATACCGAAAAGGATACCCGAGAGCGCCTCGAAAAGATGATGAACGTCAAAGGCAATCAGTCGGTGGAAAGCTTCCACCGCCGCCTCGGTAAGATCATGTGGGACTATTGCGGCATGTCGCGAAATGCAGACGGCCTGAAAAAAGCCCGAAAGATGATCCAGGAACTGCGGGAAGAGTTTTATAAAGACGTCTTCATTCCCGGTTCTATGAACGACTACAACCCCGAGCTGGAAAAAGCCCAGCGCGTAGCCGACTTCTTCGAACTGGGTGAACTCATGGTCGTCGATGCCCTGGACCGCAACGAGTCCTGCGGCGGCCACTTCCGGGAGGAATACCAATCGGAAGAAGGGGAAGCCCTGCGCAACGACGAGGACTACGCCTATGTATCCGCCTGGGAGTATAAGGGCTGGGATCAGGATCCCGTCTTGCATAAGGAAGACCTCGTTTTTGAGAATATTGAGTTGAAGACGAGGAGTTATAAGTAGTGTTGTTGTGTATCAGTGTATCAGTGTGTCCGTGTATCGGTGTAGATGAGTGAGAGTGTAAATGTACACGGCGGCTATTGTAAATTTAAAAATAACTTAGACCATGAAGCTTACGCTAAAAATATGGAGACAAAAAAGCCCCAAGGATAAAGGGCGTTTCGAAACCTATCAGGTGGAAGCCAGCCCACACATGTCATTTTTGGAAATGCTGGATGTGCTCAATGAGGAGCTGATCTCTAAAAAGGAAGAGCCCGTCACCTTTGAGCACGATTGCCGGGAAGGCATCTGCGGCACCTGTGGACTGGTGATTAACGGCCAGCCGCATGGCCCGAACAAAGGAACGGCGACCTGCCAGCTGCACATGCGTTTTTACAAGGACGGCGACATCATCGTCATCGAGCCTTACCGCGCCAGCGCCTTCCCTGCCCTCAAGGACCTGGCGGTGGACCGCTCAGCCTTCGACCGCATCATACAGGCCGGCGGCTACATCTCGGTCAGTACCGGAGCGCCGCAGGATGGCAACGCTATTCCCATTGAAAAGGACCAGGCGGCCCATGCTTTCGACGCTGCGGCCTGCATCGGCTGCGGAGCTTGTGTGGCTGCCTGCCCCAACGCCTCTGCCATGCTCTTCGTAAGCGCCAAGGTGTCGCACCTGGCGCTGCTGCCTCAGGGTAAAGTAGAAGCCCGGCGCCGTGCCCAGGCCATGGTCAAGCAAATGGACGCCGAAGGGTTCGGTATGTGCTCCAACATAACCGCCTGCGAGGTGGAATGCCCGAAGGAGATTTCCGTGACCAATATTGCGCGGCTGAACCGGGAATACCTCTCGGCATCTCTGGGTTCGGAAGTTTAAGTGGGCTAAAGCGTTAGCTCTTTTCCGGCAAAAAGATCCCACAGCCCTCGCAGAAGGGCCTGTGGGATCTTTTATTTTGCAGCCCCAACAAACGTTAAAAAGTTCTGGCCTTATCTGCGCCCCTGAAAAACGGCGTTATATAGAACAAAACAACTTTTATGAAAAATCTAACACCGCTCTTACTCTGTTTTCTGCTTTTCAACTTTATGGACGCCAATGGCCAGGCTCATAAAGGCATTGGTATTATGGCCGGCGCCAACATCAGCCGGATACAAGTAGCCAACGCCCGGATATCCACCCTCGGCGAAACAATCGGCCTGAATGACGACTTCGACTGGCAAGCGGGCGCCCAAATAGGCATTACGGCCACTCCGCTGGTGTTCGGCGAACAATTTAGCCTCAATACCGGATTGGCTTACATTCAACGCGGCGCCTCCACGCAAGCGTTGAATCCCACAACCCTCGAAACGCAGGAAGGGCTCATTCGCCTGCAATACCTTTCCATTCCCGTTCTGGCCCGCTTTTACGCCACCCCAATGCTCTTTCTGGAGGCGGGGCCGCAAGTAGCCTACCTGCTGGACGCCCGCTCCAAATTGAAAGGTGGATCGGAAAGTTTTGATTTAAAGCGCACGGCCGATAATGACCTCGACCTGGGCCTACTGGCCGGGCTGGGCGTTAACATTCACGAGCGGTTGAGCCTCTCACTCCAATACTACCACGGGCTGAGCAAGTTGGCTGATTTCCAGTTTACCGACGTGAACGGCGAGGCAGCCGGCAACCAGAGCTGGCGCAACCGCAGCCTGCAGCTGGGGCTGGCAGTGGAAGTGTGGCAGTAGTTTTATTGTTATATGGCTGTATTGTTGAGGAAAGCCCCTCATGGTTAGAAGGCTTCTTCAGCTAATACCGCTCCCCCAGCCTTTTCAGCCCCTTTGTCAACTCGCGGATGATGCCCTTCTGCTTCGGGTCGTACACCCAGTTGGTGTCGAAGAACTCGAGCACTTCGGGATTCGCCTCCTCGCTGAGGGTGAGGCTGTGGAATTGGGTGTCTTTGTTCTGTTGGAAGTAGCGCACGTCGCGCAGCACGTCGGCGTCCACCGTATACATGATGAAATCGGAGATGATGAGCACGTCAGCGTCCTGGTAGTCGTTGCCGCGCAACTGGCGGATGGCTTCGTAGAGTGCCAGGGAGACGTCGGTGCCGCCGTAAAAGGACATGCGAAGAAACTGCGCGATCTCGTCGATGGAGTTGGCCACGTCGTGCAGGTCCAGGGTTTTGATGCCTCGGGAGAAGTTGATGAGGTAGGCGCGGCGGTTCTCGCGAATGGCCATCTTGAGGATGCCCAGACAAAGCACCTTAGCAATCTGCTCGGGCCGCCCCGTCATGCTCTCGCTGGTATCGACACAGACGATGAAGGGGCCTTTTTCCTTCTGGTTGATGCGCTGGTTAATTTCTACATAGTGGTCTTCACTCTGCACCAGTTTGCGGTCTTCGTAACGGAAGGTGAGGAGGTTCTTGTCAGCGTATTTTTTGAGGAAAAGCAGCTCGGTATCTTCGTCGCTGAGCAGGCTCACTTCGGAGCTGAGCATATTGCTGAGGTCATCGCTCTCGTGCACGCCCACGATCTCCGATTTGGCCGCTTCATCCACCTTCCACTCCTGGCGGATAATGCTTTTCTCGAATGCTTCCTCTTCGATCTCGATCTCCGCCTCGCGCATGCGGCCGAGCAGGTCTGCCAGCTCTCGGAGGGACTGCTCGTTCTGCAGCAGCTCGTCGTACTGATGGATGATGTCAAAGTCCGTTTGTTCCCACAGCTCCCGTGACATATCCCAACTCAGATAATCGGAAAAAGGAGAGGCCAGCTCTTTGATCTGCTGATATTCTTCCACCTTTTTGGAGAGTAGATCGGTGAATGCCTCTTGCTCCTCCTCCAGTTTGCGCAGTTGGTCGTCCAGTATCTTCGCATGCAGGAGCGCATCCCATTGCGCGAGTACGTCCTTTATCAGCAATTCGATCTTTTCCTTGTCCTCCTCCGGGATCGCTTCCAGCTTTTTGCTCCCAATTAGCTGTTGGAAGCGGTCCCGGTAAAAATTACCGTCCAGTTCGTCCTTGCTGTAGGTTGCTTTCAGGAAGGTAGGCAGGGCGGGCCAACGCTGGGTGAAGACATGCAGCGGCGTGACGGCCCAGCCTTCCAGGCGGTTCAGTTCGTCTTCGTAAGGGTTTTTGGAACGCGCCTTGTCGTACGTCTTGCGCAACCAGTAGAGCGTATCCAGCACGATCTGCTTTTTGATCTTTTCATTGCCCTGCGCCAACCCCAGCAGGCCGGGAATGGAAAAGATACCGTCCAGGGCTTTCTGAAAGTAAGCGTAGTACTGGTCGTTTAGCTCAGGCAACAGAAAGCGATCCGGTTCCAGCTTGTTCCTCAGATACTGCACCAGGTATTTGCGCATCTTTCGGTCCAGCAAGTTGCCGAATTCAATGAAGCGCCGGTATTCCTGTTCGAGTTGCTCTTGTATGTCCATGGCTGAATTTTTTGCGCCGGAAAGCCGCCTTTCGGCAGGTCAGAGCTGTGGAGAAGGGCGGTTTTCCGGCGCGCCTTACAGTGCAATGCTTTTGGAGGGAGTAAGGTTCATAATTTCACAGGCCATGGGGTATTATCTGGCCGGCCTTTATCCGCTGAAATTGTCAGAGAACAAAATAGATGTACTATTTCAAAACTTATTTAAGTATTACTTGTCTTTATGATAGTTTTACTATTAAATATATCACAACCAATACTTCGTGTTATGAAAAAGATCCCTTTAGTTTTATTCATTGCTTTGGCCTCCTCGATGGCCGCACTTGCAAACGATCACATACCGGCAGCCGTCCAGCAAAGGTTCGTTCAATTGTACCCGGAGATCGAAGCGCCGTTCTGGGAAGAGCGCCACGATGGGATCGTCGCCATTTTTCAGGATGAAGAGGGCCTGAAAAAGGCTTTTTTCCAGGAAGACGGCCAGTGGATGGAAACCCGCATCAGAATGAGTCGCGAGCAGTTGCCTTCCGGGGTAAACAAGTTTATGATGGAGAATTATCGGGAAGCGGAAATCAGTTTTTGCGGAAAGGTGTACACAGAAAGCGGCGCCTGGTACCGGATCGAGTCCGAACTGCCCGACCGGATCGTTTTGAAAACGCTGACTGAGGGAGGAGTACTGATCGAGGAAAGTTCCATTTTTTTTAGCCTTGGGAATGAACCTGCACCTGTTCTAAAGGCGGCCCCAATGGAGCTGCTTCCCCGGAAGCAAATTCAAATGATTAAAGGAAAGTAATTGCATGGGCTGGGTTGGAAAGTGGAAGGCGGAAGGCGGAATAGGACTAGGCCTTCCGCAGCTTCCTGGCCATCAATAGTATCCAACCTTAGACTGGTAGCCCAATCAAAGAACCGGCCGAAGTTGATGCTGTTTCAGAAGCAATAGTGCACTGATATTTTAGGTTTCATTAAGATAATTTAGCTTTCGAAATCACTTTTGATTCAGGCACTAACAAAATTTTTCCATGCAGTTATTAGCAGAACTGACCCTGATCTTCTCTATTGCCGCATTCATCCTTTACATTAGCGCCCGTTTGAAGGCCCCAAGCATAATTGGGCTGATATTTTCCGGGCTGATTGTCGGCCCATATGGGCTGGGGCTGATCCAATCAGATGCGGATATACAGGTGCTGGCGGAAATAGGTATTCTGCTCTTGCTGTTTACAATTGGGGTGGAATTTTCCGTGGAGAAGCTGTCAAAAAATCTGCGCTGGATCATTCTGGGCGGAGGGGTCCAGTTTTTTTTGACTGCCGGGATCGTATCCCTGGGCGCTTTATGGCTAGGATTACCCGGAGCCCAGTCCATCTTTATTGGTTGCCTTTTTGCCGTAAGCAGCACCGCCATCGTTTTGCATATTTACAGGGACAAGGGCCAGTTGGATACTCCCGCAGGCAGGTCAGGATTGGCCATCCTCATTTTTCAGGACATTATCATTATTCCCGTGATGCTGGCGGTTACCTACCTGGCCGCTAGCTCTGATGACAATTTGGACGCCGTCTGGAAATTACTCAAAGGGGC
>JAGQXQ010000134.1 GCA_020436535.1 Phaeodactylibacter sp. | reverse complement strand
ATGGCCTTCGATTATTTTGCCCGGAAGGCAGTGGATATTGCCGTTATCGAGGTAGGGTTGGGGGGGCGGTTGGACTCTACCAACATCATTGTACCGGAATTGAGTGTCATTACCAACATCAGTTTTGACCACATGGATCTTCTGGGGGATACGTTGCCCCTTATTGCGGCGGAAAAGGCGGGCATCATTAAACCGAACGTTCCGGTAGTGATCGGAGAGACGCAGGCGGAGACACGGGATGTTTTCCTGCAGCGGGCCGAAGCCTTACAGGCGCCGCTCACCTTTGCAGACCAGCATTACCGGGCGGAGCGGCAGGGAAGTTCTTTAACCCACACCAGTTACCATATTTTCAGGGAGGGGCAGTTGTTGTACAACAATCTACAGCTCAATGCCCACGGCCCTTACCAATATAAAAACCTGCAAACGAGCTTGCAGGCTTTGGAATGGCTGCCGCCGTCTTTTCAGGTTTCTGAAGCGCAGGCCCGGGATGGACTGTATCATCTCAGGGCCTATACCCGGTTGCTGGGCCGCTGGCAGGTGTTGGGGACTCACCCAACCATTCTTTGCGACAGCGCTCATAACGAAGCAGGAATGGAGTTGGCTATGGATGCCCTAAAAGAGATTCCTTATCGACAATTGCACATTGTACTGGGAACGGTGAAGGATAAAGACCCGGCTAAGCTGTTGCGCTATCTTCCTGCCGCGGCGCGGTATTATTTCGCCCGCCCGGATATTCCCCGGGGCCATGATGCGGAACTGCTGCGGGAAAAAGCCAGTGCGATGGGCTTGCCAGGGCGTGCCTATTCTTCGGTTCGCAATGCACTAAGGGCGGCTCGCCGCAACGCCAGCTCCGAGGACCTGATCTACGTAGGGGGCAGTATTTTTGTGGTGGCGGAGGTGGTTAAATAACTTCATTCAGGATGAGCTGTTTCTTCCACAATTTTTTGATGAACCCGGACCGAGAATGAATTGGGGTCGATCCTTCCTCTTTTATTTTCTATATAGACTCTGGTGAAAACGGCTCCGAAAAGGAATATAACCGAAGCGTAAAAGACCCATAACAGAATAACCATTACCGAACCGGCGGCCTCGTAAAGGTTGGCTGCCTGGCTGTTGGCAATGTAGAAGCTAATAAGGAATTTACCCGCCAGAAACAAAAGGGAGGTAATAAATGCGCCAACAATGGTGTCTTTCCAATGTAGTTTCACATCGGGTAGATATCGAAAGGTCAATCCGAAGAGGAATGTTATAATTAGGAAAGGAACCAGTTCTGAAACGATGGTGGCAATAATGATAGACACTTCGGGGATATATTGAGAAAGATACCCCCCCAAAGCATTGATCAGAGCCGTAAGTACCAAAGATACGATCAGGATAAATGCAATGCTAAGTAGAAGAGCGAAAGAGATCAAGCGGTCGCGAAGCATCTTAATCCATCCACTGGCTTTGGGTTTAGGCTTGACGCCGAAAATGCGGTTGAGGGCGTTTTGAATGGTGACAAAAACAGTTGTGGAAGTGAATAACAGGGCGGCGATGCTGATAGCGGTAGCCCACAAGCTTCCCTCAAACAGGCCGATCCGGTCGAGCGTATTGGCAAGGGACTGGGCGCTTTCCGGCCCGACCAGTCCGGAAATCTCTCCGAAGATGGTCTGTCTCATAGTTGTACGGTCGTAAAATAGCGTAGTGGTAAAGAGAATGACCATTAACATGGGAGGGAGTGCGAATATCGTGTAGTAGGCCAGCCCTGCCGCATAGGTGAAAATATCTTCTTTGAGAAAACTTTGAAAACTTTGCTTCAGGACTTTCCAGTAAAAACGAAAGAATTGGAGTAACTTAAACTTCATGAACCATCGTCTTCTTTTTCTTCCGGCTGCCCGTTTGGCGCTTCCTGCGGTTCAAAAAACTGCCCGACTGTATGGACGGCTTGTTCGGCGAAGGTGAGCCAGTCGGGCTTCCCTCCGTCTTCCGGCCGCTTGGTAAAGACCAGGGAAGCCAGGCTGCCAATGCCCAGCGGGACCAGTACGCCATTGATAAACGCCCTTTTGGTTTCCCGGCGGGTTTGCCGAAGGCTTTGAAATAACCCCATACGCGTGATCTTCATTTCCAGACGGAGCTCTTCTTTTCGCCTGCGCAGGTCTGCCAGTCCATTGATTTCGTTATCTTTCATTTGACTTCAAAGAATATTTTAATAATCCTGGATACAACTGGATTAGTAACTAAGGGGCGACGGAAAATGATAATGGAAATGGTGAAGATGGTATAGATACCGCCAACAGTGAGGAAGCCCTTCACATAGGAATCCATTTGCTGGCCAAGATAGATACCCAATCCAATAGATAAAAAGCCGCAAACGAAAAATACCAGCTGCAGGACTACAATAGTAGTGATAGCAGATGAGATGGCGGTGGAAATACGTTCGGCAACATCAAGTTTGGCATATTCGACCTGCTGCTCGATATAGGCTTTGACATAGCCATAAGCTTCGCCCGTTGACTCCATAAGCCCGTCTGGTAATTTCATGCGAGAAGGGTAAGATGTTTAAGGATTAAAACTTAAGCACGGGGCAGGAGCCAACAAGCCGAGTAGAGCCCTGCCCTGTGCCACCGGGGTTACAAGTGGGGTTAACTTTTGTTTGTAACTTTCTGGAGCTCCTTTGCCTTCTTCTTAATATTCTTAAGTGCGAAGTCCACTCCTGCCTGAAAGTCTTTATTGACAACGTCGAGCTTTTCTTCTGTCGCCCCTTTCAGCCATTGAGCTCTTTCCTTAATGGTGTCGCCGGCGCTGCTTACAAATTCGCGGCTGCGACCTACCGCATGCGTTACATTCGAAGAAAGCCTTTCAGCTTTAATACGAGCCTCTTCACTAAGGTGATTAAATTCATCGCGGGCCTTGTCGCTGATTTCACCCACTTTCTCGCCGGCATCATGGCGCACTTTCCGGCCCTTGTCACTGTTTAGAAACAGGCCAACAGCAGCGCCAGCCAATAATCCTAACCCAAGAGCAACTCTTTCTCTGGTTCTGTCTTTCATAATGGTTTGATTTTTTAATATGATTGTACAATTGATTCCAAAAACTGGTAAATATTACACTTTGACACTGGAATAAGTTTCCAAGTGTCGCTCTATTATAATGAACAAGCCGGAAGCCAGCCGTGTTCGATAATAGAGTAAAGTTGTTAACTAAAAACTCAACTTTCACGCTTTTGTTTGAAAATGGCGGCGGCGTGAACAATTTTACCTAAAACTTTCAAGCTGCCATGTATATTGTTGTAACTGTTCAATTTCAATTGGCGCTTAGCTGTTGGCCATTGG
>JAGQXQ010000607.1:2899-8475 GCA_020436535.1 Phaeodactylibacter sp. | reverse complement strand
ACGTCGCCCTTGTCGAGCCACCCCTCGGCGAAGGGTTCGTAACTCACCGCCCGGTTACCTTCAAGTTTGACCATCATGATGCGATAGCCGATTTTCTTGCTGCGGTTCCAGGAGCCATGTTCGGCGATGAACAAACGGCCCTGGTATTTTTCAGGAAACTGTTGGCTGGTGTAAAACTCAACCCCTAGTGGCGCCACATGAGGCCCCAACTTCTGTACCGGAGGGGTGAATTCATCGCAGGAGTGCTTATCGCCAAACTCGGGGTCAGGTAGATCCCCCTGATGGCAATAGGGGTAGCCGAAGTGCATACCATCCTGAGGCGCGTGGTTGAGCTCACAGGCGGGCTCGTCGTCCCCCATCCAATCGCGGCCATTGTCGGTGAACCAGAGTTCGTCCGTTTCGGGATGCCAGGTGAAGCCCACGGTGTTGCGGATGCCTCTTTGCACGATCTCCATGCCGGTCCCATCCGGGTTGAGGCGGGTGATAGAGGCAAAAACCTTATCTTCCGATTCGCAAATATTGCAGGGGGCGCCCACCGGCACGTACAACTTGCCGTCGGGGCCGAAGGAGATAAACTTCCAGCCGTGATGGGTCTCGGTGGGGTAGTTGTCGAAAATAACGACCGGTTCGGGCGGGTTGGCCAGGTTGTCTTCTATGTTCTCGAACCTCAGGATGCGGCTCACTTCAGCCACGTACAAATCGCCATCCCGAAAAGCGACGCCGTTGGGCATCTTCAGGCCTTTGGCAATGGTATAAGTGGTATCGGCGCGAAAGTCTCCGTCTTTATCCTTTAGTGCGTACACCTTGCCCTCTCCGCGGGTGCCGACAAAGAGTGTGCCGTTGGGGGATAACTCCAGGGAGCGGGCATTTTTTATCCTCTCCGCAAAGGTTTCGATCCTAAAACCCTGAGGTAGGCGGATCTTATCCAGAGGTAGTTTGGACGGTTCGAAGACCTTCACGGGCGGGTTGACATTGCCGCAGGCGGTAAGCAGAAAAAGGGAGAGGATATAGGTTAATCTCATGACAATTGGTTTTATCAAGGGGCGGGAACAGCTTTTGGGCACTTCAATAGTAAATGGGACTTATAACTTATTTATCTCTTTGAATACCGCATCCTTCGGCTCCCACAACTCAATTTTATTGCCCTCCGGGTCCATGACCCAACCAAACTTGCCGTACTCGTATTCCTCGGGCTCGCCGACGACTTCGACGCCTTCCTCCCGCAGTACTTGCAGTAGGGCGTCCAGGTCATTCACCCGGTAGTTGATCATGAAGGGGGATGCACTGGGCGCATAGTATTCAGTGCTTTCGGGCATAGCGCTCCAAACCGTATAGCCGGAATTGCCCTCCTGCCCCCACTGAAGGACGATGTATCCGTCGGGGGTGACGGGCAGGCCGAGGTGCTCCTGGTACCAGGCCTGCAGGGCCTTGGGGTCTTTGGCTTTGAAGAAAATACCGCCGATGCCGGTTACTCTTTTCATGATGTCGAATTTTATAGTTCTTTTACAATTACATAAATGTCAGAACCCAGGTAGGCGCCATTGGCCTGGCTGTACCAATGGCGCATGCGGGGCAGTTTCATGTCATCTATCAGGACCAGGCCGTCCAGCCGGATGTATTCGCCGGCGCCTTCGGCGGCGTAGCCGTACCCCAGAAGTTGATAATTGTCCGGAGCGAAGTAAAACACCCACTCTTCACTCATGACCGGATCGTTGAAGCGGGCGGTTATCTGAAGGGTTTTTCTTCCGGCGAAGGTGTCTTCCACTGTTTCAGGCAATAGATTCACCTCAGGGGCATGCAGGCTCATCGGCATGCCGTTGAGCAGCTGATAAAACCCGCGGTAACCCTGAGTGCGTTCGCATTCCAGGCGGTGCAGGCGCATCATTGCCGTGTCCTCCGGGCTGACCAGCACACTATCCACCAAATTGTAGCAACTGTCTCGTATGATCCCCCGGGTGACCAGGGTATTGCCATAGCGGCGATTGATACTGAAAGTACCTTCGGTATTATTCAGGAATACTTCACTCAGCCGGCCCGGGTTTTGAATCCGGGGCTCGTCGATGACGAAATGGAGGGCAGCGCCAGGCCATTTGTCCTGAGGGTCGTGGAACTGTAAACTGCGCTGAAGGACTTCGCCGGCGGAGAGGCCGGACTGAGATGTTTCTTCGCCCGTTGAAGAGCTGCAGGAAAACAAGCCGGTAAATACGAATAGAATAGAAAGCGATTGGATGCACTTCATCATAAAAGAAAACTGTCGGGCTGAACAATCAATGATCTCACTTGCAAATTAACAGAAATCGGAGGTTGTTCAAAGTTTTGTGCCGAAAGTCTATCCAAACATGATGCTCTAACATCCCAAATTCAACTCAATCTCATGATGTGGTAGCGAGTACTTTTGATCAACCGTCATGAAAATGATTCGGTCTCCTCTTTCACATTTTTTCAAAACATCCTCCAACTGCACTTCCAGCAGCGCTTTTTCCGAATACATTCAAATGGCGTTAGTGCCTCCATATTATTAAGAGGAGATAAAACGGTGACGATCAAAAACATCCATAGGGTTGGGTGCGGCGCCAAGTGCAGCACCTTTAGCCAGGGAAGGGCCCTCTTGCCGCTGTTCAATGTAAACAAAACATTCTCAGTACTTCTCACTCACCAATACGAAAGCCGGCGGCACGTTCAGCGGTACGAAGTTCACATCTACATTTCCAAAGACGTTTTCGTAGAGGCTTTTGGTCAACAGAGAATAATGAACCTGAATATACAGGCCGCTTTTCCGAAGATATTGGTGGCAGGTTCTGACGATGCTGTACCCCAATTCCTTTGGCAGGGCGACAAACGGGATAGCGGAAATGAAAAAGTCCACTTCCTTGGCCCCGATCCTTTCCAGGTACTCACCGAGTTTTTCTGCCGAGTCTTCAGCTATGATCAGGCGTTGATCCTTGATTTTGCGCAGGCTGTCGCAAAACTTCGGATGAACTTCAAAGGCCAGCAGTTTGGCATCCGGGTGCATACTTCTGAGGATATGCTTGGTGATCACCCCGTCGCCGGCCCCCAATTCTACGATCAGGCGGGCATCCTGAAAATCGACGTGCTTGATCATCCCCTTGCAAAGGTGTTTGGAACTGCGGGCAACCGTACCTACGGTTTTCAGGTTTTTCAGGCCTTCCCGAAGGAATTCAATACTTTTCATATAAAGTTTGGTTATAGTCGCTTCTCATGGCGCACTCAGGCAATACATAGAAGAGAAAAATGATCTGCCAACCACTCCAAAAACAATCAACTTTGGATGGTACGCGAATTAAAAGTACGAGCTTTTTATCAGTTGGCGTAATGTTGCAGATCAGGAAAGTTAATAATATTCCTTCGGGCCGTCATTCGATCCACCCGCAGCCCGTAAATATAGGGGACTACAAAGGCACTTCGCAAGTCTGCTTTAAGGAGTTTCTGACGGAAAGCTTCTGCATCGGCATAACGGGAAAAAGCCCCCAGGGTGTATCGGTAATAGGCCAGGTTGGGCTCCTTTTCGATCATTGCGTCCGGGTACTGCTCGAGCAGGCTTCCTTTAAATTCACCGCTCAATGAATAGACCTGGATCTTGTAGAGCAGGTTTTTGTTGAGAATGTGCCCGGGAATAGCAGAAGACAGGCCCATTTCCAGATCGGGCACAACCAGGTTTTCGGCGCCATTTTCCGGCTTCTTGAAGGAGAACTCCAGGCTGTAACTATCCCTTTCGGACCCCAGGTCATAGCCTTTGGCGTCGCCGCTGCGCATAAATATCTGGTTGCCGCTGACTTCTTTTTGAAGGAGGTAGCCGGCGGCTATTTCCGCTTGTTTTATACCTTGAAACAAGCGTTTGGAAAGAGGGAAGTTCCCGGTATGGTAGGCCGTGATGATCAGCTGCAGGCCTGGGGTTTCTTTCATCAGGGCTGCTATTTTATCCAGTTGAGCTTTTTGTTCGGCATCCAGCGTTCGGTAAGTTGCCTGGAAAAAAAGCGGAGCAAACGAATTGGCTGAGCTGCCTCCTTCTGCTGCGGCCCTTGCCGGCTCATGAAGCACGTTCTCCCTGGCTTCGGGAAGGGCGGTAGCCAGATCGCTTCGGGGAGGCACCATGCTTTCCTGTATTTGGGTAACCTCTCCCTGGAAGGAAGCAGGGGGTGGAATAGACACGGCCAGCTCCATTTCCGGCAAGAAATTATTAAAATAAGCAATATAGAGGTCGCGCTGCCCATAACCGTCCTTCCGGGAGGAAGAAAAGTAGGCGGTAAACCCGTCTTTTGCAATGCGGAAATAAGCGTCATCTCCGGCGGAATTCACAGGAGTTCCTAAATTTTCCGGCTCGGTCCAGCGTTGAGCCCGGTCATTGAAGACCGACTTTAGCACGTCCAGTCCACCAATACTACGGCCACTGTGGTTGGAGCTGAAATAGAGCGTTTTGCCATCGCGGGCGAGGAAGGGAGTAGTTTCGTCGTAGGGGGTATTGACTACGGCCCCCAGATTTTTAGGTGCGGACCATCGGCCCTGGGAAAAGGAGGTAAAGTAGAGGTCAAGGCCCCCGTAACCGCCGGGCCGCCGGCTAGAAAAATACAACAGGGTATCATTAAGGAAAAAAGGGGTGCCGTCGCCTAATGCTGTATTCATTGGCCCGCGGAAAGGATCGGAGGTAAGGGTTCGCTCCTCCACCTTTTTGAAAGTATCTATGAGGATCTGTCCCCGTTCCGGTGACCATCCTTTGAAGTAGTAGAGCACGGAGCCGTCCTTATTGAAATCCAGCATTACTTCGTGCTGCGGGCTATTTAACAAGTGGTGCAAAGCTCTGGCCTCGCCCCATTGGCTCATCCCTTCTATCTGGGTCGAGAACATATCACTGAAATACTGCCCGAGGCGCTCATCCCGGAGGCCGGCTGCGTTGCGCCTTCCGCCCATGTTACCCGGGCGGATGGAAGAAAAATAAAGTTTATTGCTGAAGTTCTGGCTGAGGACAGGAGCAAATTCGTCGTATTCGGTATTGACAGCAGGCCCCATATTCTCAACACCGGCTTCAGAGGCTTTATATTGCAATTCTATTCCATTGGCACAACGGCGCACTTCATCCCAGACGATCCGACGGTTGGGGTCGTTGCTTTTGAGTTGCCGGAGGTAATCCTTGTAGACATCGATTGCTTTACCAAACTGATGCATGGCGTGATAGACCTTAGCTGTATAGAGCCAGCATTCCGGATAAGGGTCTTTCTCTTCTTTGATCTGTTTCTGGAAAAGCGCCAGGGCCTCATCGAGGTTGTTGAGTTGGTAATGGCAAACGGCTTGTAAAAACAAAGCCTCCTGATCCGTTTTCGTCAGGTTGCGGGCGCCGGAAAGCACAGCGAGCGCATCGGAATAGCGCTGGTGGAAAAAATATTCTTTGGCTTCCTGTTTCTTTTCGGTTTGTGCCTGGGTAGACACCAGGCATAAGAAAGCCGTAAAAAAGAGTATGAATTGTTTCATGGCCCCCTGCTTTAATATAGTAGGCTGCCCGGGTTCAGAAGTGGCCACGACCAAACCCTGGCAAATATTGCCTTTTTATGTAGTTTTCTCAC
>JAGQXQ010000607.1:0-2673 GCA_020436535.1 Phaeodactylibacter sp. | reverse complement strand
AGGATGGCTACCTGCGGCTGGTTGATAATGGGCGTTCCCATCACATTGCCAAAAGTGCCGACGTTGGTCAAGGTAAACGTTCCATCTTGTATCTCATCCGGTTTGAGCTTGTTCTCCCGGGCTCTGCCGGCCAGTTCATTCACTTTTTTAGTCAGGCCCAGCAGGTTGAGGTGATCGGCATTTTTGATAACCGGAACGATCAGGTTGCCGCTGGGCAGCGCTGCTGCCATACCAATATTGATGTTCTTCTTGCGAATGATCCGGGTGCCCTCAACGGAGATGTTGATCATTGGGAAATCCCGGATAGCTTTTGCGATAGCCTCGATGAAGATCGGCGTAAAGGTGATCTTCTCACCGTGGCGTTCCTGGAATGATTTCTTTACCTTATTACGCCAATTAACGATATTGGTTACATCTACCTCAACAAAAGAAGTAACGTGGGGCGAAGTCTTCTTGGAATTGACCATATGCTCGGCGATCAGCTTGCGCATGCGGTCCATCTCGATGATCTCCGTATTGCCGTCTGCGCTGACGGTGTGCTGTGCCACCGGCTGTTTCATCGATGCAGGCGTGCTCGTAGGCTGGCCTTTGGCTTCTGGCTGAAAGGCAGGTTGTGGTGCTTCCTCCCGTTCTTCGACATAGGACAGGATATCCTTTTTAGTCACCCTGCCTTGCAGGCCGGAGCCTTCAATCTGCGCCAGTTCTTCCATACTAATGCTTTCCTTCTCCGCAATTGTACGCACCAGTGGAGAGTAAAAGCGGCCACCAGAGCTACTGGGTTCGGCCCCAACAGCGGCGGGCACAGGTACTCGTTTCGGTTGTGGCTGTTCAACGCCATTTTTATGGCCGTTTTCGGTGGGGGTACTTCGGGCCTTTGTTGCTTCCTGCACGCCAGGGCTGGCCTTGGGCTCGGCCTCTTCGCCTTCGGTGCCAATAAGGGCAATGGGCTTGCCAATCTCAACGGTATCGTTTTCTGCGTACAGGATCTTGAGTAGGGTGCCACTTACCGGTGAGGGGACTTCGGAGTCAACCTTGTCCGTTGCAATTTCAAGAATGGTCTCATCTTCCTCCACTGTGTCGCCAACCTGCTTCACCCATTTGAGAATGGTGGCTTCCATAATGCTCTCGCCCATTTTGGGCATGATCAATTCAACTTGAGACATAAATTTTTCTTTGGTTCTATAATTTGGTTCCTATTTGGTTGAATCAACTGAAGGCTGGAGTGCCTTGTTCAGCGATTTGGCTCCGGTTGCCCGGTTAATGATAGCCGGGCTGGCATATTCCTGTTCCAGCTGACATCAGTATAACAGAGTGCAAAATTAGCCGAATTCTCCCGCTATTACAAATAACCAAGAACATACTATTGTTCGATAGATCCCGCTTTTCAGGCCTTATTTTCAGCTGATCTTAGCTTCTTGCTCCTGAAGAAGGAACTGCCGGACGAAGTTGAGGGCGTGAACGGAGCTGTATTCAATATTCTTCAGCCGGTCTTTCCCGGCATAAATTCTTCGGGTGAGCACCTTCTCGCGGTTGCCGACGGCCAGCCATATCGTACCGACTGGTTTATCCGGGCTACCCCCTCCCGGGCCGGCAATGCCGGAAATAGCAATGGCCACGTCGGCGTCGAGCAGGCCTATGGCTCCCCTGGTCATCTCAGCTACTGTTTGTTCGCTAACGGCGCCGTAGGTTTCCAGGGTTTGAGGCTTAACATTGAGCTGCTTCATTTTCACTTCATTGGAATAGGCAATGATGCTTCCTTTGAAGTAGTTGGAGGAGCCTGGCACAGAGGTAATAAGATGGGCCAGGTATCCGCCGGTGCAGCTTTCAGCAGTGACAAGCATTTTCCCCTGTTCCTCCAGCATGCGGCCAATAGAAGCCTCGAGGCGGTCAGTGCCCATCCCAAAGACGAGCGCGCCCAGTTGTTCCCGGATCTTTTGGGCGTAGAAGTCCAGCTCCTGCTCCAGGGCATCACCATCCGCCTGTGAGCCGGTGAGCCTCAGGCGCACCTGTCCGAGGTTGGGGAGGTAGGCCAGTTTGATATGTGGAGGTAACTCCTCCTCCAGGCTTTCCATGCGTTCGGCGATCTTCGATTCTCCTTCTCCTACTGTGAGAATGGTCCGGTGAGCAATAGGTGAACCAGGGAAAAAGCGCTTGAGCCGTGGGATCACCTCATGCTCCATGATATATTCCATTTCATAGGGTACGCCAGGCATGGAAACGATGACTTTCCCGTCCTGCTCGAACCACATGCCGGGGGCGGTCCCCATTTTATTGAGCAGCAGCGTGGCGTTGGTGGGCATGTAGCATTGTTGCCGGTGCGCCGGGGTTGTGCTTCGGCCCAGATGTTCAAAAAAACGAAGGATCCGGTCATACGTAGGCTGGTGAAACTCCAATCCTACACCGAAAAACTGGGCCAGTGTCTTTTTGGTGATGTCGTCTTTGGTCGGCCCCAGGCCGCCGGTCATCAATACGACATCGGCCTGATTCAGGGCTTCTTCCAGGGCTTGTTCAATGTTCCCCTCCTGGTCGCCTACCGAACGAATACCAGTGATGTGGGCCCCGGCAAGGTTGAGCTGTCGGGCCATCCAGGAAGAATTGGTGTCTATGATCTGGCCGATTAGGATTTCATCGCCAACGGTAATGAGGTGTACTTTCATGGAGCATTAATTATTC
>JAGQXQ010000606.1 GCA_020436535.1 Phaeodactylibacter sp. | reverse complement strand
ACCCTTGAGAAACCCAATGTTTAACGCATCAACCACCATGGAACTAATCCAACGGCAGACAAGCCTGAGCGCCAATATCGTTGCCTTTTGCCGCTTCCTTCGGCAGAAAGGGTACACCATTGGCCCGCAGGAGGAAGCCGATGCGCTTCGGGCGTTGGAAGTATTGGCGCCCTTTGAGTCACCGGAAAGCCTTCAGCTGAGCCTGAAGGCCACCCTGGCGCGTACGCTGGCTCAGCAAATGCTGTTTGATGAATTCTACACTCAGTATTGGAAAGAGCTGGAGAAAGCCGTCAATTCAAAGCCCAAGGAAGGAGCTCCGGAAAAAAAACCGGCCGGCCATGGCCAGCAACCGCCTAAAGTTCAGTCCATAAAAAACTGGCTGCAAGGTGGCCAGGCCCGGGAAACGGAAGAGATGGCCACCTACAGCACTCACGAGGTGATGGGCAGAAAGGACTTTTCTACTATCCATGAAGACCGCCTTTGGGAGGTCACCCGGCTGATCCATCGTATTGCCCGCTCACTGGCGCTGCGGCAAAGCCGGCGCCGGAAGCCGGCCAACCGGGCGATTCAACTGGATCTTCGCCGTACCCTGCGATTGAATATGCGGCGCGGAGGAGAGATCCTGGACCTGGCTTATTACGAGCCGGCTCAGCGCAAGCAGCAGATCGTTCTGCTCTGCGACGTCAGTAAATCGATGGACCTGTACAGCCGCTTTCTCATCCAATTTACCTACGCCTTTCAGAACGCCTACCGCCGGATCGAGACCTTCGTTTTCAGTACTTCCCTCAATCGGGTAACCAGCCAGCTGCGCCAGCGGGACTTTGGCGCCGCCCTTAATGAGCTGTCGGATGCCGTCCCGGGATGGTCCGGCGGAACAAAAATAGGGGAATCGCTTCATGAGTTTTGCCAGGCCTATGCGAGCCGCCTGCTCAACAAACGCACGATTGTCATCATCATGAGTGACGGCTGGGATACCGGCAACCCGGAATTGCTGTCGGAAAGCATGCGAACGATCAAGAGCAAAGCCGCTAAGGTTATCTGGCTCAACCCGTTGGCAGGTAGCCTAGGTTATGAACCTAACACATTGGGGCTGCAGGCGGCCATGCCTTATATCGATGTCTTTGCCGCTGCTCATAATGTCGAAAGCCTGAGAGACTTGTCCCGGCATTTGAGGTAAAGTGCCGGTAATGCCGGGAGCATTACATGGGTGTGAATATGAACTACGGAGCGTTCTCTTTGTTGTGAGGATATTCCAGAACCAATAAAAATCGGACCAACTGATGATGCACCTTAAAGAAGGAGATAAAGCCCCGGATTTCCAGGGTATAGACCAGGATGAGAAAACCATTTCTCTTTCCGATTACAAAGGGAAAAAACTGATCCTTTACTTCTACCCTAAGGATGACACTCCGGGATGTACCGCCGAAGCGTGTAACCTTCGGGACAATTACTCCGTATTAAAGAAAGAAGGCTTCGAGTTGCTGGGCGTCAGCCCGGATAATCCAAAGAAGCACCAAAAGTTTATAGACAAATACAGCCTGCCTTTCCCGCTGATCGCAGACACGGAAAAGGAGATCCTGAACGCCTACGGTGTTTGGGGGCTGAAAAAGTTTATGGGCAAGGAATATGACGGTGTACACCGGACCACCTTTGTCATCGACGAAAAAGGCACGATAGAAAAGATCATTACGAAAGTAAATACCAAGGCACACGCCGAGCAGATCCTGGATGGGATGGCAGAGGCGTAGCGCCTTGCCTATACTATCAGATGTGATGTTTTTGCAAGAATGGCACTTTTGTTAAAGTGCCATTCTTCCTTTTTCGGAACCCTTTTTATGCATCCAGGTCCGCATCAAAGTTGACCAGTTCGACAAAAGCGGCGATGCGCTCTTTGATCTCCTTATTGGACAACCCTTTCAGCCGTTCGATGCTGAATTTTTCGACACAGAAAGAAGCCATTGCCGACCCGTAGATCACCGCCCGCTTCATATTTTCAAAAGAAAGGTCCTCCGTTT
>JAGQXQ010000605.1 GCA_020436535.1 Phaeodactylibacter sp. | reverse complement strand
TTTAACAGAGTACTAAACGGTTGAGAGCCCTGACAAGGCTTCCCAAGCCACTACCAGTAGCGATAGGAGCCATAGGGATATCCCCAAAAGAAGGGCCGGTTGCGGGCGCGCTCGAGCCTCAGCTCACGGCGGAATTCGCGGCGGTCCTGCCGGCGCTGTTCCTTGATGAGTATCGGGTCGTAGGCTTCGTAGGTATTGTCGATGGTAGCGCCCAGACTGGCCGCGTGGACATTATCGGTTTGCGCTGCATACGCTTCGTACGCCTCCTGGGCGCGCGGATTCTGATCGCTGGCCTGCGCCATAGCATAGCCGTAGAGGCTGAAGGCAAGAACCAGAGTGAGCATGTATTTTTTCATGGCGTTGCGGTTTAGTCTTTTTTTGACACATCATGGGCTTAGCGGGCCGCACTATTTGTCAAAAGAGGGTTTATTTACCCTTCAAATATATAGTGAATACTTATACAACGCGAGCTCTTTAACGTGCGTTTAACGGAAAAGCGGATATTTTAATATTATAATAACGGGAGAGGTTCTTCAACAAGGCAATTGAACCGCTTGCCTGATCGGTACAGCAGGTTGCCTGGCCGCCCTCCGGCGCTCTTTCAGGACGTAACTTCTGAAAATATCATTTTGACCGCCTACTTATTATTGTATTTTTGATACGGTTGGCCTGGCCACCGGGCTTTTCCTTCTGAAAGGAGTGTTGGAGAAAAAAGAAAAAGTCAAAAAATGCCCGATTCACAACGCCCACAACGAAAGGGTAAGTACCTCTTTTTATCGGCCTTGAGTGCAGCTGGAGTGGTATATGGCGACATAGGCACCAGCCCCCTCTACGCGCTAAGAGAATGTTTTAACGGCGGCCACGCGCTTCCCATTACTCACGAAAACATACTGGGGGTGCTTTCTCTCGTTTTCTGGTCATTGATCCTGATCATTACCTTAAAATACCTGATTATCATACTGCGGGCAAACAACGAAGGAGAAGGTGGTATTCTGGCGTTGATGGAAATCGTTCTGCCAAAAAAGCAAGGCAGGCGGTATACAATAATTATGGGGATGGGTTTTTTTGGCGCCGCCCTTCTCTATGGCGATGGCATGATCACACCGGCGATCTCCGTCCTTAGTGCGGTTGAGGGCTTGAAGGTAGCCACGCCGGTTTTCGAGCCATACATTATACCCATCACCATCGGCATCCTGTTCAGCCTATTCTTCTTTCAAAGGCGAGGCACCGCCGGAGTAGGGCAAATCTTCGGCCCGGTAATGGTGGTTTGGTTTCTCACCATCGCCGTTTTAGGAGTGCTTTCAATTGTGAAAAATACCGAAGTTTTGCATGCCCTGAACCCATTTCATGCTTTTTTACTCTTCCAAAACATAGGGTGGAAATCTTTGTATGTTCTGGGAGCCGTGTTTCTGGTCGTCACCGGTGGCGAAGCTTTGTATGCCGACCTGGGGCATTTCGGGCCGAAACCCATCCGGCTGTCCTGGTTTTCCCTGGTGCTGCCTTGCCTCCTGATGAACTACTTCGGGCAGGGCGCCCTTCTGCTTCGCGATGCCGAAACCGCCGTCAACCCCTTTTTCCACCTTTGCCCGGGCTGGATGCTGTACCCCTTGGTAATACTGGCTACCGCCGCAACGGTTATCGCCTCCCAAGCCGTCATATCAGGGGCATTTTCCCTCACTTTCCAGGCTGTTCAGCTCGATTATCTGCCCAGGATGGAAATTCAGCACACTTCAGAAGAAGAAGCAGGGCAGGTTTATCTTCCGCTGCTCAACTGGCTTTTATTCCTGGCTACCGTCATGTTGGTCCTCACGTTTCAGACGAGCAGCAATTTGGCGGCGGCATACGGCGTAGCAGTCAGCACCACTATGGTGATCACCGACCTGCTGCTCTTTATTGCCATCCGCAATAAGTGGAAATGGCATCTTATAGCGGCCGTCAGTATTACAGCCTTTTTTCTCGTAGTAGACCTGAGTTTTCTCACTGCCAATTTCCTGAAGATCTTTCGGGGAGGCTGGCTCCCACTCCTCCTGGCAGCCTGTATCTACTTGCTCATGGCCACCTGGCGCAGAGGGCGCCGGCTGGTGATACGAAAGATCGGTGAAATTTCTTTGCCGATTGATGATTTTTTGAGTTCGCTCGAAGAAAAAGATTTTCACCGGGTAAAAGGCGCCGCCATTTATCTTTCCAGCCGTGCAAAATACCTCCCCCCCTCTTTGGAGCACAACCTGGAGCACAATAAGGTGTTGCACGAAAGGATTCTGATCCTGAATATAGACATTCGGAACATCCCCTATGTGAACAGAAGGAAGTATTGGTCTTTACAAAAGCTGGGAAACAATTTTTATCAGGTTACGGCGGCATATGGCTATCTGCAAAGTGTGAACGTTCAGCTGTTGATGCACCTCCTGCAGGAACGGGAAAAAGAACTCAACCTGGACCTCGAAGACGTGACCTACTTCCTGGGCAGGGAGACATTGATACCCAAGAAAAATATCGGGATGAATATCTGGCAATCCCGGATTTTCGCCTTTATGTCTGCTAACGCGGAAGACGCTACCAAATATTTTCACCTCCCGGTGAGCAAGGTGTTTGAGGTGGGGCGCCAGGTGAACTTGTGAGTAGGTATTTCAGGCCTCCCGATGCGAAAGCGCATTGAGAGCTGGTTTGAAGGTCATAACCCTACCCAAACGCCCCATACCACCCCGCTCCCAGCAGCGCTGTCTTCTGGTTCAGGATCAACGTGACCGGCGCTGCTTTTACCAGTGAGGCCAGGCGGCCTACGACGAAGAAATGCTCATTGAAAATGTCCCGGTGGGCCTCACTCCATATTTTGGGGACGATGCCGCCGCCGATGTAAATCCCGCCGGTAGCTTTAAATTTCAAAACCATGTTGGCCGCTTCCCACGCCAGGTAGCGAAAAAAGAGATTAAGGGCCTGCTGGCTGATGGGGCTGCCTGCCGCCGCCGCCCGGCTGATGGCGGGTGCCTCAATATGTTCCAGGGGAACCGGGGGCTCCATGTGCTCTACATCCTTCAGAAACCGGAAGATATTGGTGATGCCCATGCCCGAGACCACCCGCTCCCAACTGACATGGCCGTATTGTTCCGCCAGGTAGTTGAACAGGCGCCAGTCGAGTTCGTGGCGGGGAGCGAAATGCGCATGGCCTCCTTCGGTGGCAAAAGGCCGGTACGCCTTCCCATCCCAGTACAACCCTCCTTCTCCCAGGCCCGTGCCCGGGGAGATGACGGCTGCGTTTCCCGGTTCGGGGTTTTCACCGGGGTGGATCAACTCAAGGTCGTTTCCCTCCAAAGCCGCCAGCCCATAGCAGTTGGCTTCCAGGTCGTTGATCAGAAAAACGGTTTCCATATCCAATAGCTGGCGAATGGCCTGGCTGTCGATATCCCAGGGCAGGTTGGTGCCTTGAGCCTTGCCCTGCTTCACCGGCCCGGCAAAGGAAATGCTCATCCGGCGCGGCAAGGCGGTTTTTCCGCAAAAATCACGGGCCATACCTACCATAGAATCCCACTGGGCGGAAGCATAGCGGTGCTCTTCTTTCAAAGCCGGCCGGCCGTTTTCCATAACGAAGAGGGCCATATCCGTTTTGGTGCCGCCGACGTCGGCTGCGAGCAGGGCGCCACCTTCCGGAAGTGGATCTTTCATGGGAAAAGAGATGGGGATGAGGGTGTTTGGCATGGTTGGTTGTTGTTTTGAAGGACGAATTTGCTTTGTTGGGCTATCTGAGTATTAAAGACAGAATCGGCTACCCTTCTAAGGTGGGACACTATTGATAGTCAAAAGGTTGCGGAACGTCTAAAGTCATTCCGACTTCCGATTTACTACGTCAGCCACTTCGCTCGTGTCCGGCTTCCGATTTCGTCCCGCGCTAGACTGCTACCCACAGAATCCATCAGGATACTGGATAGAAGGATAGCTCAATTTCCTATGTCTTTTTAAAAAAAACGCCTCTTAATTTTCAAGAACTTGCGAACAGTCCCTGGATAAAGATAAAAAAAAGGAAGAAAAACAAGCCTTAATAGGAAACCCATAATTACCCTAAATACCCCCTGATTTTTAGAGTATGTTCAAAATTCGATCAATGGCCTGCGAGCGGCAAATTTTGTTCCATCCGGCGTTAAATTTTTCGC
>JAGQXQ010000604.1:4953-9621 GCA_020436535.1 Phaeodactylibacter sp. | reverse complement strand
AGGGTTCATAACACTTCCAGCCCACTCTTGCGGTAGGCCAGCAGTTTATTGTCCCTGGCGGGCAGCTCGGTGATGAGATAATCTATCTGATTGATGTCGCAGACCTTCATTCGTTGTGTGGAATTCAATTTTTCAGAAAGGGCCAGGGCCGCCACCTTGTCCGCCCGCTTGATCATGGCCTTTTTTACCTGCACCACCTCCCAATCGGAATCGGTAATGCCTTCTTCGGGGTCAATGCTGTTGGTGCCCAGGATGCAGAGGTCAGCCCTTAGCTCATTCAACCGGCGGATCACCTCGCCACCGACACTGATGCCGGCATTTCGGGATACTTTGCCGCCCAGCAGGATCACTTCAGAGGAAGGGTGCTCCATCAATTGAATGGCGGTGCTCAGGCTGGGAGTAAAAAAAGTGGCGCTCAGATGGGGCGGCAGAATGCGGGCCAGTTCCCGGTTGGTCGTGCCTCCGCTGACGAAAACCAGCATGCCTTCTTGTAATAAAGTAACGGCCTTGCCGGCAATGATGGTCTTTTCCTGAAGCGAGTACACTTCTGCCTGACGATAGGTGGAGGTATGGTAGGATTTGGAGAGGGCGCCGCCATGCACTTTGATGACCTTATCCTGCTCAGCCAGTTCATTGAGGTCCCGGCGGATGGTATCTTCTGATACACGGAGCTTGATGCTGAGGTCGGAACACAGCACTTTATTGTGGATGTTGACTTCCCGAAGAATATGCTCTTGCCGTTCACTTTTCAGCATAACCAGGGTTATGTTCGGGTGCTGTCGATAGCGTGGCGGACAGAACCAAACTTTTCGAGAAGCTCCTGGGCCGTAGCCTCGTCGACATCCAATTCCGCCATGATCATATTTACGCCTCTTTTCACCAGTTTGGTGTTGCTCAGCTGCATGTCCACCATTTTATTGCCGCGTACCCTGCCCAAACGGATCATAACCGTGGTGGAGATCATATTCAGAATGAGTTTCTGAGCGGTTCCGGATTTCATGCGGGTGCTGCCGGTGACAAATTCGGGGCCCACCACTACTTCAATCGGATAGTCGGCGTACTTTCCCACTTCAGAGTGGCTGTTGCAGGTGATGCAGCCGGTAATAATTCCTTGTTTCTGGGCGTCGCGCAGGCCTCCAATCACATAGGGCGTGCGGCCGGAGGCGGCAATACCGATAAGCACGTCCTGAGTTGAGATCTGGTGCTCCGACAGGTCTTTCCAGGCCTGGCCGTAGTCATCCTCAGCAAATTCAACCGCCTGCCGGATGGCCTGGTCGCCTCCGGCAATCAGGCCGATGACCAGGTCGTGAGGCACGCCGTAGGTGGGCGGGCATTCCGAAGCGTCTACAATGCCTAACCGGCCGCTTGTGCCGGCGCCGATGTAGAACATCCGGCCCCCCTGCTCCATTTTGGGAACAATGGCGTTGACCAATCGCTCGATCATGGGGATGGCCTTTTCCACCGCAAGTGGAACGGTTTTATCTTCTTCATTGATGCCACGGAGCAGTGCTCCGGTACTCATTTTTTCAAGGTTGTCGTAATAAGAGGGCGACTCGGTAACGAGCTTACCTGCTTGCGAAGGGTCTTCTTTCTTCATTGTTATTGGCGAATTCAATACCCTCTTAAAGAGAGGGTGTAGAGTGAAATTGGATCAAACCAGGTGTCGGAGTTCTTAGGATGGTACCGATTTTTAATGGAAATTGTTTACTCACTTCGAGTATCTCTGCCTTAAAATACCAGGCCACAGAGCCCGTCAGGTGTAAAGGCAGTTCTTTATAGCTGGAAAATGCCAGCGATAAGTTTTCAAAAAAAGCCCTGAAATGCCGGCTCAAAAGCTGCTGAATGTAGGGTTCCAGCCTATAATGATGGACGATGGGGGCAAAGGAAGCCAGATAGCGGTTGGGCAAAGGTTCCCGATAGACCTTTTGAAGCAGGAGCGTCCGGTTCACGTTGTATTGTTCTTTGAGCTCCTGCTCCAGGTGAGAAGGGAGTTTGTGGTTTGAAAAATCCTGCATGAGCATTTTTCCCAGTACCGCTCCGCTACCCTCATCTCCAAGTATATAGCCCAGCCCTCCGTGTTGCTCAATGATCGATTCCCCGTCGAAGACACACGAGTTGGAACCCGTTCCCAATATACCGGCAATGCCAGGATCGTGCTGACAAAGCCCGCGGGCGGCCCCCATGATGTCAGAATCCACTTCTACCAACTGTACTTGTGGAAAAGCTTGCTTCAGCGCCAGGTGCACCTTTGCCCGGTTAGCGCCGGTGCTGCAGCCGGTGCCGTAATAGTGGATCTGCCGCACTCCGTCGGGAGGGATTTCCCGAAAAGTTCGCGTCATCTGATCTTCATCGTGAAAAAAAGGGCTAATCCCTTCCAACTCCCGTTGCAAAACTACTTTGTCATTATTGAGAATGGTCCACTCTGATTTTGTAGAACCGCTATCGACAATTAGTACCATGGTATTGCACAATGAGAAAGGTGAACATTTTTTGGTTATTGGAAAAGCAGGGCGCCCTAACTCCAGGGTATGGCCTGCTTCCCGGAGGCCAGGAGTAAATAAGTGTTTCCTTGTTCTGGCAATGGACGTCTTTCCATCTGAACAATTTTACTAAATAATATTAGCACTTTCAGGCAAGTCGGCAAAAAAGTGCATTTTTTTTTGTTTTCCACCTGTGTTTTGCTGATTTAAGCTTTTTCATGCAGAAATCTGCAATTTCTATAAATAGTAAATAAACCTCACAGTACGGAGTTGGATGAGTATTTTCCTATTTTGGACGTTCACAATTTGCTTGATATGGACAGGCTTATCGCACTTCTGTTTATCATTTATATGGGAACTCCAACTTTTGCACAGCAATTTATCACGGTTCAGCAGGCGAGGTTTGTCCGAGACGGGCAGCCCTATCACTTCCTGGGCGCTAACTTTTGGTATGGGATCAACCTGGCCTCAGAAGGGCGGGGTGGTAACCGCCCCCGCCTCCTGCGCGAGTTGGACCGGCTTCAGGCATTAGGGATTGATAACTTGCGCATTATGGGCGGCAGCGAAGGGCCGGACGGAGCGCCCTGGCGGATGGCGCCCGCCTTGCAGGTTGCGCCCGGCCAATACAACGAGGGGCTTTGGGATGCTCTGGACTTCCTGCTGGCAGAGATGGCAAAACGAAAAATGGTGGCCGTCATTTGCTTGTCTAATTTCTGGCCCTGGTCAGGCGGTATGGCGCAGTATGTGGCCTGGGCAGAAGGCACTGATATCCCATACCCTCCTCCGGCGGAGGGCGGCAACTGGCTGTCCTATATGCGCTACAGCGCTCGCTTTTACAAAAACAAAACGGCGATGGCCGCGTATTTTTTCCATCTGGAAAAATTGATCACTCGAACAAATGCCTACTCTGGTATTCCCTACAAAGAAGACCCTACCATTATGGCCTGGCAACTGGCCAATGAGCCTCGCGGTATGTTCTCTGCCTGCAAATACCGCAAATGGATCAGGGAATCGGCGCGCTTCATCAAAAAGCTGGACCCCAATCACCTGGTCAGTGTAGGTAGTGAAGGCAATACGCAGGTTCCGACCGGCAATCACTTTAAAAGGGACCACCGCTTTCCGGAGGTGGACTACACCACCATTCACATCTGGATACAGAACTGGCAGTGGTATGATCCAGAGGAGCCGGAAAAAACCTATGACAAGGCGCTGCGGAAGGCTACTGATTATATAAGCCGCCACCTCCGGCTTGCCGAAAAGCTGAACAAACCGATGGTGCTGGAGGAGTTCGGCATTGCCCGCGACCACGGTAGCCATGAGGATACGGCTTCCGTCTTCTGGCGAGACTGGTACTACCAGGATATTTTCAATACGGTTTTTCAGCTGGCTCAGGAAGGGCGCCCCATAGCGGGTTGCAATTTCTGGGCATGGGGCGGTGAAGGGCGCCCCCGGGGGCCCCGGGCCGTCTGGCAACCGGGGGATGACTTTATCGGCGACCCTCCGCACGAACTCCAGGGCTGGTATTCGGTGTATGAGAAGGATGTTTCTACGTTGGACGTTATTAGGGTTTACGCCAGAAGAATTGGACAGGATTTGAAGGATTGATTAGCCCCATTACACGAATCCTCCTACTCCTCTTCCTCCCCTCCTTTCATCTGCGCCACCCCCCGCGCAAATTCCAGAAAATATTTATGCCCCGGCGTGAAGCGGAACACCTCATCGTCAATCTTGTCGATCAGGCGGCGGCGGGCCAGCAGATGGTAGAAATTGCGTCTGGAAGAGCTGTCACGCAGGCTCTTGGTGGCCTCCAGTACTTCCCGGAAGGAGGACAGCTCTAAAAGGCGTTCCACATCCTCGTAAGCGAAAGTGCTGAACCCCAGCTCCTCCATGATGTTTTTGCCCTCGCGGTCCATCTCATAGCAGAGCACGCCCAGGAAGATGCAGATGTCGCGCGAAAGCGTGTCATTATCCCGGGCACTTTGCAGGAAGGCATAGTCGCTCTGGCAGAGCAGCGACAAACCAAAGGAGGCTTTGAAGAACTGCTGGTAGAAGTCCAGGTGCTCCCGCAGGCAGGTGAATTCGGGTTCCCCCTCCACCAGGAAGCGGGCATCCATCAGTAACGACTCGGTGATCTCGCGGTGGTATTCAGGATACATGTTCTTTTTTTTAATTAATAGTAAGGGCCGAT
>JAGQXQ010000604.1:0-4931 GCA_020436535.1 Phaeodactylibacter sp. | reverse complement strand
CTCTTCCGCCCCATCCCCACATTCGTTCGGCGGGGTAAACTTCCTACTTCCCCTGTTTCAGGCTCACCCGTACCTCGGGCACCTGGAAAATAAAATCTTCCAATTCGATGGCGATCCGCTGGCCGGTAAATTCGGCCTCGTACTGTTCGCTGTCCTCAAATACGATGCTGCAAATCTTCAGGAAACGCTCGGTGGAAGGCAACTGCTCATTCTGGTAGAGGCGCTCGCGGCACCATCCGAAAAAGTCCTCGACCGGAAGATGTTGCTCTAAGGACCCCACGTAGAGTTGCCGGTCGAATATCACCTCGTGGCGATCCACCGCGGTGATCTCTTCTTCCTGCAGCAGTACTACCTCCGCCCGCTGTTCAAACTGTTCCAGGAAAAGCGCCAGGTTGGCGCCGGTGCTGCTGCCGAAGAAATTCCGATAGCTGCGGGTGGTGAAAGAGGGTACCTTGTGCCGGAAGGGCCGCTCCAGAAAGAAGATCCACCCGCTGAGTATCTCCGACTCGGTCTGCAGGCGCTCGATTAGCGGCAGCAACTCCCGGGATAGGATGCGCGACTGCCGCAAGATTCGGTCATTACCGCCCCGCAACAGCTCGTGCAACTGCCCGAAGCGGTCGCGCGCCTGCTGGTAGCTATGGCCGAGGCGCTCCCGGTTGGCGTAGGCCGACAGCTCCCCCAGCAGGCTGGCAATAGACTCGGAATGCTGCAGGTTCAGGATGCTGTTGAGCGGGGCGATGTAGTATTCGATGAGGTGTCGGGCGCGGCGGATGCGCTCTCCGTACTCCATCTTATCCTTATTGGCCTTCAGCTGTTGTGTCTCTCGCAGGAGCTGCCCGGTGTTGTTCTCCACGTTTTCCAGGAAGCGCTGTACCTCGTCGTAGAGCGTCTCCAACTGTTCCAGCAGGATTGGCTGCTCCCCCTCCGGACATTCCCGGATAGCATTAAACAGTTGGCTGAAAGAAGTACGGTACTTCTCCAGCTCTGATGGGAGCAGCGGCCTGAATTCGCTGATGAGAAAGGCCAGGAAAGCACGTACGGGCTCGTTGAGGCGAATGTCGTCGTACTGCTCCGTCAGCAGTTTGTACTCAAAGAGGCGGTTGATGGAAATATCGCCGGTGTGCCGGGTGAGGGCGTTGAACTGCTCCCGGGAAATGACGTTACCCGCCAGCTGCGCCAGGTACAGCGCACGGACGAGCTCGAAGTTCTCCGAGATAAAGCGTAGTATCTTGTCGGGATCTGCCTTGAGTATCATAGTAATAATACTTCCTGTTCTAAAAAATGGCCGGTCTTTTCCAGCAGGCTGCGTACCCGCATCACTTCCGGCAGGGTAGAGAGCCGGGTGCGGTTTTTCATCCGGGCGCCGGCCTTTAGCGGTTTGGAAAAGCGGCGGTGAAGGGCCTCCATCTCCTCGGGCACATAGAGCCGGGTATGGGGATGCACCTCTTTGATGCGCAGGTATTCTTCCAGTCCGGTGTAGTCGTAATCTGGAAAGTGCAACCATTCTTCGGCCCGGATGCCCCCGATCAGTTGTTTGCCGATGCGGCCGTAGGGGTGCAGGAATACCCAGGAACTGCCCAGCACCGCTTCGGCAGCCATGAACACCTCCAGGTTTTCTACGCTGCAGACTTTGGGAATGCCTGCTTTGAGAACGCTGGCGGCAAAGAAACCAAAGTTGGTGGTGTGCTTCTCCAGGTTAAGAGGCGTATCATTGACGATCACTTCCTGCCAGCCCCGCAGCAGGAAAATCCTTTTGCCGGGGCGTTTCCGGGCCTTGGAGTCTCTGAAATGGGCCACGTTGGCGGCGCCGTCAAGCGGGCCGTCTCCCTCCGTATCCACCGGGAAGTTAGCCTGCCAAAAAGATTCGAAGGCGGGCGGCGCGGCAACCCTGTAGACATACCCCCTCCCCCGCTTCTCCCGGCGGACGATGCCACCGGCCAGGAGCTGCTGAAACTCTGCGCTGTCGCGGATACCGGCGGGCATAGCGCGCTCCGTTATCGGCCCTTCCTTAATTTTCTGATAAAACTTCTTCCTCCGGGTCATGCTTGGCTTTTCTTTCGATCAGGTGAATTTTTTCATCGATCACGATGCGGTCGCCCACGCCGCGCCGGATGATAGCGTAGCGGTCGAAGCCGTCGACCATATCCGGAGCGGCGAATATAGGATAGTAGTGGTTGTCCTGGCAGTATCGCACCAACTGCGGCCGGTTCTTGCCGTCAATGGTGGCGATCTCGTCAATGAAGAGTACGATGCGGTTTTCCGGGCTGCGCACCGTCAGCCGGTTGATCACCGTCATGATGATGATGAGGCGTAGCATGCGGTCGGTGCCGTCCGACTCGACTTGTCGCGCCAGGTTAACCGAGCGGGCTTTGCCGTTGACGGTGAGGCGCAACCGCAGGTCGAACAGCTCGCTGAAAGGGATAACTTGCCCGCGTTCCAGGTACTCGCTCAGGGTTTCGAAGCGCTCGTTGGCGGCTTCATTCTGCCCGAAGAGCGTGTTCGTATTAAGGGTCAGCCCGGCGATTTTGTGCAGGTCTTTCTGCAGGCGCTCGTTGGGCTCCAGCTCCACCTTGAGCGATTCGATATTGGAAATGCTTACTCGTCCCAACTGATAGTTGAATTCGTTGATGATGAAGGTGCGGAACTCTTCGTAACCGTCGAGGAACCTCTGTGCCGGGTTGGCAAACTGCACAGCGATGTTGTTGAGCAGGGTTTCGATGCTCTCTTCTTTATCTTCCAGTGACTTCAGCTCCTGCTCCAGGGCGTTGATGAAGCGCTTTTCGTCGGCCAGGTCATATTGGGCTTTGTTCTTAAGCTGGTTGAACAGCCGGTTTTTGTTGTCGATCAGCTTCTGATACTTATCGTAGTTCTGCTGGATATCTTCGTATAAGCTACGGGCATCTTTGGTACTGCCTTCCACTTCTTTTTCGAGCACAAAATGCTCCAGGTGAAGGGATTCGAGGTCGCGTTGGTCGCGGCGCAGGTCATTTTCCCGCTGCCGCAGCCTGGCGATCTGTTCACTAACGACTTGCCGGCCGTTGTCCAGGCGCTCGATAGCCTCATCCAGCTGGCGCAGTTTTTTTTCGGTTTTTTCTCTTAGGGCCGTCAGTTTATCCATTTCTTTCTTCAAGCCTTTGATGTCCTGCCCTATCTGATCCAGTTGGCTGGCCAGCTGAATATGGTGCTCCAATTGTTTTTGGCCTTCCAGGGCTTCGACTCGTTGCTGTTCCAGTGCCGTCCGGTTGCGGGTAGCTTCCAGCAATTGAGAGATTCGGGCCTTTTCACTTTCCAGCTCGGCGATCTCGGCGGCGAGTTCTTCCGGGGTGGCCAGGGGCTGTAATTTAAAATCATCAGGCAGCAGGACCTCGCCATCGAATAGCTGGACCCGGCTGCCAATTTTTTCAGCTTTTTTTAGAATGGCGGCCTTTGGCAGGTGGCCGAGCTCCGGCCGCAGGATGCTGTTGAGTAGTTTTATATCCTCCGCTTTATCCGCCAGGTGGCTGATGAGCCAGTTTTCGCTGTTGGCCAGCGCCCGGCCTTTGGCCCCGATGTTGTTTTGCAGGCGCTGTTGCCTCTGTTCCAGTTCTTCCGGAGTTTTATTGCCGAACACCTTGATCTCCTGCAGCTGGTAATTGAGCTTCTCCAGCGCTTCCAGGGTGCTTTGTAGTTGTTGTTGGAGGAGCGGTAGAGGAGGCAGGGCCTGTATTTCTTTTTTGCGTTCCTCCTGACGGTGCAACTCCTCCTGCAGGCGCTGCATCTGATGGCGCAGGATGCCCACCTCCTGATTCTGTTCGCCTTTCTGGTTTTCCAGCTCGCGGGCATGAAGCTTCAATTCTTCCGCCTCTTTTCCCTTCTGATAAATTTTATCGGCCAGCTCGGCGGCCAGGGCGGTAGCGGCCTGCCGGTATAGGCGAAACTGCCTGGCCAGGTTGTCGTAAACCTCCTGCACTTCGCTGGTTAGCAGGCGAAACTGCCGGAATTCTTCCTGGATGCTTTTCAAGATGGCTACCTTCTGGCTCTCCTTGCGCAGGCGGTCGATGTCCTGCATATTCTGGCGGCTGTAACTGAGTTCATCCTGGTCGCGATTGTCGGCGATGAGCAGGATGTCTTTCAGGGCCCGGTTGTTGACTAGCTTGGAGTTGATGAGGTAGCGGTACACTTTAGTAAAGCTGTTGGTGGTGCCGCTGCTCTTGCACTTGTCGGTCAGCCAGACAGCGGCGTCGTTGCCCTGGCCGGTATGGTAGATCTGGCGCAACACATCGGTGGCCAGGGGCAACTCCTTGAGGCGCACCTGCCGTTCGCTGACGAGGTGGCGGGCCAGCTCTCGGTAGTTGCGCAGCTTTTGCCCTTTGTCCGTAGGTTCAAAGAAAAAGTCCTTATGGTAAGCAGCGTCCATTTTGGCGTAATGCAGCTCCGCCTCCCCATCCCGGCGTACCAAAACGCAGTAGCGGCGCCCTCGTTTACTTACCTCGAAAACAATATAACTGCGCTCTGCATCAGGGAAGTAGTGGGCGATGGTGTCCTTATCGGCTGGCCGTTGCCCGCTGAAGTTCATCAGTTTTTTGTTGACCAGAAAGACGAAATTGAGGGCGTAGATGAGCGAGCTTTTACCTACGTTGTTGGGGCCCACTAACTGCAAAGAGCGGCTGCCCTCGAAGTTGAGTTCAGCAATCTTATAAGAAGAAGAATTGATCAACACCAGTTTGGTCAGCATCCGCAGTTCACTTTTCACGATTGGAAAAGCTGCCAAAATAGCAATCTTTTTAGAGAGTTGGTAGTGCAGAGGTAGGCGCTTGAAAAGCGCTTTCATTCGGATGCCATAAAAAAGCGCGGGCATTGACAATAGTCATTTGCAAAAACATTCATTTCCTCTAAATTATTCTTATTACCCCATTTGTCCATTAAACCTTTTGGCACAACTCTGGAAAACA
>JAGQXQ010000603.1 GCA_020436535.1 Phaeodactylibacter sp. | reverse complement strand
TTCCGGATCGCCCTCACTGATACACCCCTCACTGTGCGAACCGCGAACCTGCGAACACCGAATTCCAAACACCCCCACCATCTCATAGAGGCACCACCTTCGCCCCATTCTGCTTACTCAGGTATCGTTGAATAATGCGGGTGGTCTCCGGGTTGCCCTGGAAAGGCCTGATTGCATTTCTCAGATAATCGGGTTGCCCGTTCGTTTCTTCCCGTTCGACATAGCCGAAGCCGCGGTAGCTGCCTTCTTCCACCAGCACCACTGACATCTCCTCTGGGTTGCGCCCCTGGTCCAGAATGAAAAAATCCTTGTCAAAAACGGTGGAGAGGCTATCGCGGGCTTCCTCTGCCCGTTCGTTATAGCTTTCGGCCGGTTCGATACCGGCGCAGGCGCCGTGGCATTGTTTGATGTGGTAGTGGAAACAGGCCCCTTTCCCGGGGTGCAGGCCGCAGAGGCGGGAGCAGAGCTCGTACTGTTCCAGAACCCGGTTCAGGTGGCCCTTGGCGCTGCTCAGTTTCGGGTATTCGGATATGATGTTGTATTTTTTGCGGGTTTTGGCGGTCACCTGGGCAATTTCGAAGCATCGGTAGCCGGCTTCGTCTTCATAAGTGTGGATGATGTAGGGAAAGCGCTGGACGCGTTGAGCGCGATTGATGGGCGGGTGCAGGCGTTTGATCTCGCCGGATTCCAATAGCAGAGCCACCAGTTCACTACCGGTGAGTTCGTAGGAAACATCATGAACGTGTTGTTGCAGTTTGCCGGCTTTCTCGGTCTTTTTGGCAAAGTGCTGCGCCACTCGTTTTTTGATGTTGATGCTCTTGCCTACATAGACCACATCGCCTTTCTGATTGTGGAAATAATAGACGCCGCATTCCTCCGGCAGCCCATGAATCTGATCCACGGTGAGATTTTTTGGCAGCAAAGCTTCTTTGATACCCAGGTTGACCATTTCCTTTACCTGTTGTTCATTATCTTCACCGTTCAGGATGCGGCGCAGGATCTCGGCGGTGGCCAGGGCGTCGTCCAGGGCGCGGTGGCGGTTGTCGACTTCAATGTCCAGGCTGCGGATCAGGTTGCCCAGGCTGTAGGACGGCAGGCCCGGAAAGGCCTTGCGGCTCAGCCGGACCGTGCAAAGGTTCTTGCGGGAATAAGTGAAGCCCAGGCGGCCGAATTCCTCGCGCAGAAAGCTGTAGTCGAAGCGCACATTGTGCGCCACAAAAATGGCGTCTTCGGTCATTTCCACTACCTTGCGAGCTACCTCGTAAAAACGGGGGGCGCCCTGCACCATGTCCTGCGTGATGCCGGTGAGTTGAGTGATGCCATAGGGCACGTAACACTCTGGGTTGATCAGGCTGCTATAGGTGTCGATGATTTGTGCGCCGTCGTGCAAAACAATGGCAATTTCTATAATTTTATCTCGCGCGGCGCGGCCCCCGGTAGTTTCCAGGTCGACTATGGCGTACAGTTTCTGCTTCATGGTTCCCGGTTTTAGAGGGCCGGAAGTAATTTTGATGATCAAAAACAATATGGTTGTGAAGTTAAAAATTTTCGTTGCAATTCTGGTGTTTTTTCAACTGAATTGTGGCAGCTTCAGGGAAATTGCGGAACAACGGCCAGTGGAGCCACAGGAACAACGGCCCGAAGCCACTGGAGAAAACCCTTCGGAAGCGTCCGATACGGTTATTGCCGAAGAAAAAGAGCCGCCGGTTCCGGCGGTGGAGCCCGCTTCTGTACCGGAAAAGGAAAAACCAGCTACCCCGGAGCAACCGGCGCCGGCTGCCGGCCTGAAAGTGGGAGCGGCGCGTTTTGGCCAGTATGTGCCCCAGCTAAAGGAAAGCCAGGGCGTTGCTCTGCTGGTCAACCAAACATCCACCGTCGGAGCTACTCACCTGGTCGACACCCTGCTCAGCCAGGGCGTGAAAATAACCAAGATTTTCGCTCCGGAACATGGATTCAGGGGGACTGCCGATGCCGGTGAAAAAGTGCGCGATGGGAAGGACCTGCAGACCGGCCTGCCGGTTACCTCGTTGTACGGAAGCCGCAAAAAGCCCTCTGCCGATGACCTGAAAGGGATTGACTGGGTGGTATTTGATGTTCAGGATGTAGGGGCCCGGTTTTACACCTATATCAGTAGCATGCACTACGTCATGGAAGCCTGTGCCGAGCAAGGCGTTCGGTTTATGGTGCTGGACCGCCCCAATCCCAACGGACACTTCATCGACGGGCCTATTTTAAGGAAGGAGTACCAGTCTTTTGTGGGGATGCACCCTGTGCCGGTGGTGCACGGGATGACGGTAGGGGAGTACGCCGGAATGATCAACGGCGAGGGCTGGCTGGCTGGTGGGGCGAAATGCGAGCTCACGGTTGTGCCTTGTGCCGGTTATACCCACGATATGCCCTACGAGCTGCCGGTGGCTCCCAGCCCCAACCTGCCCAATATGCGTTCTATCTACCTGTATCCTTCCTTGTGCTTTTTTGAGGGGACTGTGGCCAGCGAAGGGCGGGGGACCAGCCATCAGTTTCAGGTATATGGCCATCCGGATTATCCGGATGGGGATTATTCGTTCACGCCCGTTTCTATGCCGGGAGCCAAATATCCTAAACTGGAAGGGCAGCTTTGCCGGGGTTACAGCTTAGTGAACCGCCCGCCGGATTCGATCCGGGCCGAGGCTCAGATCAATCTCAGTTATCTGATCGAGTTTTATAAGGGATTCCCTGATAAAGCCCATTTCTTTCTGGAGAATCTCTTTTTTGATAAATTGGCGGGAGGTGCGCAATTGCGCCTTCAGATCACCGGTGGGAAGACAGAGGAGGAGATACGTGAAAGTTGGAAAGAGGGGTTGGATACCTTTCGGGAGGTGCGCCGAAAATATTTACTTTACAGACAGGATTAACCGCGTTTCATGAAGATCATACATACTTCCGACTGGCACCTGGGGCAGAAATTTTTGTACAACGGGCGGGAAGAGGAGCACCAGATGGCCCTCGACTGGCTGCTGGCAACCATCCGCGAACAGCAGGCCGACGGACTGATCGTCGCCGGAGATATTTTTGACATCGGCAACCCGCCCAACTACGCCCGCCGGATGTATTATCGGTTTCTCACCCAGCTCATGGGCACCTCCTGCCGCCATGTCGTCATCACCGGAGGCAACCACGATTCCCCGTCCATGCTCAATGCACCCCGGGAGTTGTTGCAGGCGCTCAATATTCACGTTGTCGGTGAAGTCTCGGAAGAGCTGGAGGATGAGGTCATCGAATGGAAAGACGAAAGCGGAGAACTAATGGCCGTCATCGCCGCCGTACCTTTCCTGCGCGACCGCGACCTGCACTTCAGCGTCTCGGGGGAAGGAGGAATGGGCCGGGTGGATCGCATCAAAGAAGGGCTTCGCCGCCACTACCGGGAAATCGGTAAGCTGGTGGAAAAAAAGTACAAAAAGGCAAAGGTGCCTTTTATCGCTACCGGCCACCTTTATGCTACCGGGGCGGAGGCATCCGAAAAACAAGACAATATCTACATCGGCAATAAAGAAAACATTGCTGCCCGCGACTTTCCGGAAGTGTTCGATTATGTGGCCCTGGGGCACATCCACCGCCCTCAGGAGGTGGGCGGGATGAGCCATATCCGGTACTCCGGTTCGTTGATCCCGTTGAGTTTCAGTGAAACCAAAGATGAAAAAAAGGCCTACCTGCTGGAATTCGATGGCAAACAATTAAAGCAGGTGGAAAGCCTTCCCCTGCCCACTTTCCGCAGGCTGAAAACCATACAGGGTACCTTGGAGGAAGTGGAAGCCAGCCTGCTCCGCTTTGGTGAAAAAGAACGCGGCGGGCTGCAGCCCTGGGTGGAGGCGCTGGTGGAAACGGACCGGATCATTCCGCAACTGGACAAGCGCCTGCACGAGCTCACCGCGGATATGGAGCTGGAATTGCTGAAAATAAGGATAGTGAAAAATTACCAGGCGCTCGATGTACAGGCGTCGACACCGGAACTGGGCGAACTGGAAGAGCTGGAAGTCTTTAAAATGAAATGTCAGAGCTACGGCAGCCCTCCGGAAGAATTGGAGGAACTGGTGCAGACCTTTCTGGAATTGAGAGAATGGATGGAAGAACTTGATCACTCCTAAATATGAAGATCCGCAAAGTAACGATACACAACATCAACTCCCTGCGCCTGCGGGAGACGATCTGCTTCGATGATACCCCTCTGGAGCAGGCCGGCTTGTTTGCCATCACCGGGGACACCGGAGCGGGCAAAACGACCATTCTGGACGCCATTACGCTGGCGCTTTACGGCCGGGTACACCGCAGTAAGGAAGTCCGGGACGTAATGTCCTACGGAGCCGTTGAGAGCCTGGCGGAAGTAGAGTTCGAAGTACAGGGGGCTATTTACCGTTCCAAGTGGAGCATCTGGCGGGCGCACCGCAAAGAGGAGGGCAACATCCTGGGCCCCGAACGGGAGCTCTCCCGCTGGGACCCGGACAAGGAAGTTTTTGAGATCATCGCCGAAAAGATAAGGGAGGCCGATGCGCTGGTGGAAGAGGTTACCGGGTTGGACTACGACCGTTTCTGCCGTTCGGTGATGCTGTCGCAGGGCGATTTTGCCGCCTTCCTCAAGGCCAGCGAGCGCGACCGGAGTGACTTGCTGGAACGCATTACCGGCACCGAGGTCTACACCCGCATCTCTATCGCTGCTTTTGAGCGGCACAAACTGGAACAACAGCGCCTGGCCGAGCTTGAACAGCAATTGGAAATGCTGGACATTATGGGCGGAGAGGAACTGGCCGCATTGGAAGCAGAGCTGAAGGAAAAGAAAAAGAACGCTGAGGAAGAACGCAAAAGACTGGAGCTGGCCCGGGAGCAGCTGGCCTGGCGGCAGAAAATAAAAGAACTGGCCGCCCGCAAGGAGGAACTGAGCGCCCGCCTGCGTGGCATCGAAGAAGAAAAAGGCCAGGCGAAGGAAGATTTTGCCCGCCTGGAGGAACACCGCAAAGCTCAGCCGCTGCAAGGACAACTCGAGCGCCTGGACGATACCCTGGAACAACGGCAGAGCCTGCAGGCCGCCCTCAATGCCCTCGAACAACAGCAGCAGCAAAGCCGGTCAACGGAGGCCGCCGCCGGCGAAACCCAGCAAAAAGCGCGGGAAGAACTCAACCGGCTCAAAAAGGAGGCCGAGTCCCAGGAACCGCTTTTCGAAAGGGTGGCGGCACTGGATGTAGAGGCTCGTGAAAAACTGGAACCGCTGGAACACAAACGGCAGGAGTTAAAAGCACTGGAAGAAGAAGCCCGGGATCAGCAAGATAGGCTGGAAAAGAAGGGCAAAGTCCTCATGAAGCTGGCTGAGGAAGAAAAGATCCTTTTACAGTGGCGAACAGATCATGCCCGGCTGGCCACCCTGGCGGAAAACCTGCCCCTGATCGAGCAACAGCGGGAGGAGTTGCGCAAGATGCTACATGGGCAACGAATGGCGGAACAGGCCATCGCCCAACTGGAAAAGGAGCGCCAGGCCTGCCAAAAAGAACGGGAACAGCAGGAGCAACAACTGCAGCAACTTCAAAAGGAACAGGTAAAGGTTCAGGAACAATTCAAAAAGCTGACGCCTCCCAACTACGTGCAGGAACGCAGCGAACTGATGGGACTCTTGTCTCAGGAGATCGAACAGCTCAACGAAGAGAAGCGGAACTTCCAGGAGTTGCACCGCCTCACCGAAGAATATCAAAACCTCATCAGCGAACTGTCGGGCTTTGAAGAGCAGTTGGAAAACCTGAAAAGCCAGGAACTGGCGCTGGGCAAAGACCTGATGACCTCGATCGAGGCCATGGACGCCCTTGTTGGGCAGCTGGAATTTAAACGCGGCATTTATGAGCAGCAGCTGATGATCGCCAATTACGAAAAGGACCGGGCGGAACTCAAGGAGGGGCAGGCCTGCCCACTGTGTTTTTCTACCCACCATCCCTTTCGTGAGCAGCAGGTGACGCCTTTTGTCGATGAGGCCAAAGTGGAGCTGGATGCGGTGCAGGCCCGTTATGAGATCGTGTACGGCAACCACCGGATGTTGCTCAGCCGCCAGATAGATATCGATAACCAGATCGACCAGCTGGCGGGAAACGACGTCAAACAGCTCAGCGGCCAGGTGGCGCGCCAATTCGAAAAAATACTGGCCTATGAGGATAAGATCGCCAGGGTGGCGCCCGAACTGGGCGGCGAAAATTATGCTTTGGCGCGCAGCCAGCTCCTCTCCCGGAAAATAGAGGAATCCGAAACGCTGATCCGCCGGCGGCAGGAGGCCCGCACCCAGCTGGGCAGGCTGCTCAGCAGCCTGGAAGAACAGGACGCCCGGATCGCAAAGGTTGAAAAAAAACTGCAGGAAGAAGATACCGCTTTTAAAGTACTGGAAGGCCGCCTTCAACTACAACAGCAACAACTTAAGGAGCAACAGGAAAAGTTCGACGAGGCGGCGCTGCAGCTGGATGCCCTGCTTGAGCAATACGGCTTTACCTTTGAGGTGGAAACAGCCGCCCATGCCTTTGATGAACTGGCGCGGCTGAAAAAAGAATGGGAAACTCAAAATGAATTGTTGCAGCAGGTTACCCGCAACCTGGAGCTGGGCAGGCAGGAAGCGCAGCAACTCAAAAAAGAAGCGGCGGCTACTGCCAAACGCCTGGAAACCCTTCAAGCCCGGATCGAAGCGGATGAAAAAGTGTGGACGGGCCTGGTGGAACAACGCCGGCAGCTCTTTGGCGAGAAAGACTTGAAGGTAGCCCGCCAGCAACAGCGCGAAAAAATAGAAACAGCCGAACAACAGCTGGAATTGGCCTCCCAACAGCTCCGGGAGCTTTCGCTGGAGCTCGGCAAGATTGAGCAGTCCATAAAGGAAAAAACGGAAGGCCTTCGGGAGGCGGAAAAGAAAGCCGGGCAATTGGAAAAGGGCCTGGCCAAAGCACTGGAAAAGGCAGGCTTCAGCAGCCTGGCCGCCCTTCGGCAAGCCCTGCTGGAGGAGGATGCCGCCAAACAGCTGGCCGATCTGCAGGAACAGTTGAGCCGCCGGGAAATGGAAGCCCGCCAGGCGCTAAAGAGTACGACGGAAAGCCTGGCCGCCGAAGAGCTGCGGGCCCTCACCGGCGAAAGTGCGGAATACCTGCAGGGCCAGTTACAGGAAAGGGAAGAGGCCTATGGCCAATATCAGCAAAGTATCGGGGCGTTGATCGAAAAGCTGCGCCAGCACGAGGAACGCCGGCAAAAGGCGGCTGGCTTGTCGGGGCAGATCGAAACTCAACGCACTGAGTACAGCCGTTGGGCCCGCCTCAACGAGATCATCGGCATGGCCGACGGCAAAAAGTTCCGCACCTTCGCCCAGGGGCTGACCCTGCAAAAGCTGACTCAGCTGGCCAACGAACACCTGCAACGCCTCAATGGACGGTACATCATCAATAAACGCGGGGATGAAGACCTGGAACTGGAGATCATCGACACTTATCAGGCCGATAACCGCCGCTCCATGAATACCCTTTCAGGAGGAGAAAGCTTTCTGGTTAGCTTGTCTCTGGCGCTGGGCCTGAGCGACCTGGCGGGCCGCAATGCTCAGATCCAGTCCCTCTTCATCGACGAAGGCTTCGGCACCCTCGATGAGAATACCCTCGACCTGGCCATTTCTACCCTCGAAAACCTGCAGGCCAGCGGGAAGACCATTGGCATCATTTCTCACGTAAAGGCGCTCAAGGAAAGGATCTCGGTGCAGATCGTAGTGCAGAAAAGAGGGAACGGGTTTAGCAGTGTGGAGGTGATCGGGTAGTTGGCCCGGCGGTTGTTCCCCGCCTCCCGATCTGTTCAATTATTCCACTCTATCGACATTCCGTCCCGGATAATCGAAAAATTGGTTCTATTTTATTGCAAATTGCCTTAATTTGTGACCGCACATTAAAATACCTCGAAAATGCAGCAAGACCTAAAGGCACTATTTGATGCCGGAAAAGGACTGGATGAAAGAAGTGTGAACTCACTGACCAAAGCCTTGGAAAAGAACAACCTGGATGGATTTGACTATATCGAATTCAAAC
>JAGQXQ010000602.1:2612-4012 GCA_020436535.1 Phaeodactylibacter sp. | reverse complement strand
CCTTCATTCCTTTCCTGGAGTTTCCTGAGCGCTCTCATCGGTGTTACGGTGTTATGGTGTTACGGTAAAATAAAAGAGCGCCCTGAATGGTTAACCAGTTCAGGGCGCTTTTTCATTTCAACAGCTGCATTTTGCAGCCTTATGGTTCATCAGTTGGATTTGATGATACGCTTGGTAAGCTCGTCTTCACCAACGGTGAGGCGAAGCAGGTAAACCCCATCGGGTTGCTCGCTGATATTCAGGTCCCGGTTCAGCGTTGCCGTTTGGTTTTCACCAAACACCAGCAGTTTCTGGCCGGTGAGGCTCAGCAATTCCACCCGGATATCCTTCGGGCTATTCAGCGACAAGCGCAGGTTGAACAACCCCTGGCCAGGATTAGGGCCGAGATAGAGTGATTCCAGTCCGTCGATCTCTCCGACACTGACCATAACACTGACGGTTCCTTCCGCCGTGCATCCAATAGCATCCGTAATGGTGAAGGCATAATCTCCGTCGCCCAGGCCGGTGGCTGTAGCGGTAGTCTGTCCGTCTTCCCATTCATAGGTGTAAGGAGGCGCCCCGCCAGTTGCGCTGACAGTAGCGGAGCCGTCTCCGTTATTCACTGCTTCATCGATGGTAGGGCTATCGCCAAATACTACGATCAAGGAGTCTGCCGTCACATCGCAAATAGTCGCAACGGCGTTATTGCTATCCTCATACACAGCGCCGCGGATCACCCAGGCGCCGCTCAAAGGTGGCAGGTTATTAAAGCTGAGCACCCCATTCAGGTCTGCGTCAAAAGTTTCTACATTGGAGGAGTTCGTCAGAGAAAAGCCCCCGGCAGCCCCACCGGTACCGCCCAGGACATCATCGAAGGACCAGGCAAAGCCGCCTCCGGTCGGGATGGTATCCGTTTCATCGGTAGCCAGGTCAAAAGTACCCTCAGCACCACAAACAGACGTAGAGCCATTGGTCACCAGGGCGCCCACGCTGCACCCGCTAACCGGTTCACCACAAGTAGTAGTGCCATCGGTACAGGTTAGTGCAGGGTAGCCATTAGCCGTGCCTAAATTAGATCCGCCGCCGCAATTATCGGCCTCGTTGATAACGATCAGGTAGGTACCGTCCTCACTTGCAGTCCAGGTGATGGTGCAACCATCACCGTCGCCTGCACCGAAGGCATCGACTGCGCCAGAGGGGGCAATGATCGTGAATTCCGGAACCCAGGTGCCGGCGCCCGGGCCGTTGCACATGCTGAAAGCATAAGTTCCTCCGGCCTGGAAGCCTTCGACAGAATAAGCTTCAGCGGCAAAAACCTCGAAATCTGTAATCTCATTGAAGGGGCAGCCCGTTCCGTCATCGCAGGGAGCGCCACCAAAAGAACTGTTGAAATCCGTCCATCCACCAGTGGCGGAAGGGTT
>JAGQXQ010000602.1:0-2537 GCA_020436535.1 Phaeodactylibacter sp. | reverse complement strand
TCTTGTATTCATAAATTTTTTCAGTAAATGATGAAAAGATATTATTCCTAAACCGAGCGTAAACCAGGGAGATAGCTTTATTTCTATGTCCTAATCCGCCTGAATAAGGCGCATTTAATGATGAGGCGCAACGCGAAAGGCTGTCAAAAAACGATGCATATTAAGGCTAAATCCGCTATTTGAGCCGCAATTTCGGAAAATCTGATGTAATTTATATGACAATCTACCTAAACCTACACAATTGGTTATTTCTTATCTTGGGCGGCAAACTTTTTTCAACCCAAAAAAACAGACAGGAATGCTTCGGCAAAAGACCCGGCTATCGCGTTCATTTTTCACCCGCGAAGATGTCTTGCAAGTGAGTCGCGAGCTACTGGGTAAATATCTGGTAACGGATTTCGGAGCGGGCCGCACTGCCGGCCGCATCGTGGAAGTCGAAGCCTATCGGGCGCCCGATGACAAAGCGTCCCACGCTTATGGCAACCGATATACCGAACGGACCAAAGTCATGTATGCACTGGGAGGCCATGCTTATGTCTATCTCTGTTATGGCATCCACCATCTGTTTAATGTAGTGACTGGTGAGCAGGGCATGGCCCATGCCGTGCTGATACGCGCGCTGGAACCGGCGGATAACACGGCTCTGATGCTGCGCCGCCGCCGTATGAACAAAATAGAGCCCCGGCTCACAGCGGGCCCGGGGGTACTGTCTCAGGCCCTTGGCATCAGCCGGGAATACACCGGAGTAGACCTGCTAGCCCCCGAAAGTCCTATATGGATCGAAAACCGGGAAGAACCCGTGGCCGCCGCAGAGATCATCGCCAGCCCCCGCATCGGAGTTGGGTATGCCGAAGAATGCGCCGCCTGGGAATGGCGATTTCACTTACGGGGGAACCGGTGGGTGAGCAAGCAGAGGGTGAGTTAGTGAGGGGTGAGGAGTGAGGGGTGAGTTAGTGAGGGGTGAGGGGAGTGAAAACAATGTAAATACTGAATTGATCGTTAAAAGCTCAATGACTATGAAAAATATGATCAAGAAAACGCACTTTTTATCCTTTCTGCTGCTGTTATTTTTCCAGCCTGCTTTGCTGTCTGCCCAGGAAGCGTTTCCCAGTGAGAATTTCATTTACATGGATTACATTCGTTCTGTAAAGTTTTACACAGAAGGACTGTTTCTCTCCAATCCTATCATCGAGTTGGGAGGAGCCGGGCGAGTTACCCTTTCGTTTGACGACATAGATGGAGACACCAAGGACTACTTCTATAAAGTCGTTCATTGCGACCGCGACTGGAAGCCTTCCCAACTGGCAGAGCTGGAATACGTTGAAGGTTATACGGAAGAACGCCTTCAGAACTTTGAGTTTTCCTTTAAAACGCTCTGGCCTTATACCCACTACGAACTCACCTTGCCCAGTCGGGACACTCGCTTCACCAAGTCGGGCAACTACATGCTATTTATATACGATGACACCTACGAACGCCAGCTGGTGCTGGCGCGGCGGTTTGTAGTCGTAGAGCCCAAAGTATCGATTGCTCCCCGGGTCCTGCGGGCCAGCCAGGTTTCCAAATTTCGCACCCATCAGGAAATTGACTTCGTGGTCAACCACGAGCAATTCAAAATACAGAACCCCATGTCGGAAGTGCGGGCCACCGTTTTACAAAATGGCCGATGGGATAATGCCCTTACAGATATCCCGCCGAAATTCATCCGCAGCAATTCCATTTTGTTTGACCATCAGGATCGGGTCGTCTTTCCCGGTGGCAAAGAGTTTAGATTTCTCGACTTGCGCAGTTTCCGGCTGGTCTCTTACAACGTCTACTCCGTTGAGCGGACGGACGATGGTTTTGTCGTGCAACTCAAGTACGACGAGCCCCGCTCTGGCCAGTCTTATACGACCTTCAATGACCTGGATGGGAATTTCGTTATTGAAACGACCGACCAACCCAATAATCAACTCTCCGCCGAATATGCCAACGTGATCTTTTATCTGAAAAAACCGCAGCCTTTCTACGGTGAGGAAGTGTACCTCTTCGGCGGCCTTACCGACTGGACCATCCTGCCGGAATACCGTATGGAATACGACGAAAAACTGGGCGCCTATGTGGGCCAGGCTCTGCTGAAACAAGGTTACTATGATTATGGATACGCCACCTTGCCTTTGCCTGCCAATGATAAAAAGGATAAAAAACCGCAACCTGATTTGACAGAGATCGAAGGCACCTGGCACGAAACAGAAAATCAGTACACTATACTGATCTATTACCGGCCCTTTGGCAGCCGCTACGATCAGGTGATCGGATCCGTATCCTTTACTTCCAATTTGTGAGAGAAGCCGGGGCCCGGGGTTCTTATCCGGACGAGCCAAAGCGAAAACGTACGAGGGCCGGGATTGAGATACCAGATGCCGTCCGTCTGGCCAGCCGGATAAAAACGCCGAATCCCGAAAAACCGAATCCCGGAAAAGCCCCCATTCATCCGATAGAAATCCCTCTTGATATAAAATATTCCGGGAAAAAGCCTACCTTTTACTACTATTGCA
>JAGQXQ010000601.1:333-2062 GCA_020436535.1 Phaeodactylibacter sp. | reverse complement strand
GGTTCGGGTGGAGTAATAGCATAGGAATGAGTGCCGAACGGAAAAAATACGAAATACCGGCCGGTTCTCGGTTACGGGCTCCAGACAAACCGGCCACTTGGTATTGGGAATCGATCGCCGCTCCCCGACCAGGCCGAGCCGCGTTTTAGCCATCGGCCCACTCCATGTTTCCCACAGAAACCCGGCAATCTGGTGTTCTATTTATTCCTATCTTCAACCCGGACGCACAAACTAAAAGCAATGAAAACCGCCCCCATCCTCACCACCTTCCTCCTCTTCCTTTGGGCCTGCAACGCCCAAACCGGCCAGGAGCCCCCCTCCTACACCAATGCCCTCATCAACGAAAGCAGCCCCTACCTGCTGCAGCACGCTCACAACCCGGTAAACTGGAACCCCTGGGGCCCGGCAGCACTGGAACAAGCCCAAAAGGAAGATAAGCTACTCATCATCAGCATCGGCTATGCAGCCTGCCACTGGTGCCACGTGATGGAGGAGGAGTCTTTTGAAGACACCACCATCGCCCGCATCATGAACGAGCACTTCGTGGCCATCAAGGTAGACCGGGAAGAGCGGCCGGATGTGGATGATGTGTACATGACCGCCTGCCAGATGTCCTCCAAGGGTAGTTGCGGCTGGCCCCTCAACGCTTTCGCCCTGCCCGATGGCCGTCCGGTATGGGCGGGCACTTATTTCCCCAAAGACCAATGGAAAAATATCCTGGAATACTTCACCAAGCTCTATCAGGAGGATCGACAAAAGCTGGAGGACTACGCCGGGCGGCTGACGGAGGGCATACAACTGTCCGGAAAGCCGCGGCCGGTTACGGAGGAGGCACTATTTTCCGAACAAGCACTGGCGGGAGTCGTGGAGGCCTTTTTATCCAACATCGACTTCAAAAAGGGAGGCCGGCAGGGCGCACCTAAATTTCCGGTGCCCAACAACTACGAATTTCTGCTTCAGTACCACCATCTCACCGGTAATGAGCCGGCACTGGAGGCAGTGACGGTTACACTGGACAATATGGCCAGTGGCGGCATCTACGACCACCTGGGCGGCGGCTTCGCCCGCTATTCCACCGATGCGGATTGGAAGGCTCCCCACTTCGAAAAGATGCTGTATGATAACGGCCAGTTGGCGAGCCTGTACAGCAAGGCTTTCCAGGTGACAAAAAAAGAACGCTACCGGGAAGTGGTGCTCGAAAGCCTGGAATTCATCGAGCGGGAACTGACGTCGCCGGAAGGAGGCTTCTACTCTTCTCTCGACGCCGATAGCGAAGGGAAAGAAGGCAAGTTCTACACCTGGCAAAAAACAGAGATCGATTCTATCCTGGCCAACGAACCACAGAGCGCTGTTTTTTGCGATTATTACCAGGTGCAAAAGGAAGGCAACTGGGAAGACACCAATATTCTTTTTCCGGACAAAAACGTTGAGAAAATTCTGAATAAGTATAAATTAACTTCGAATGAATTGCAACAACTTCTCGCTCAGGCCCGGCAAAAACTGTTTGAAGCCCGTTCCCAACGCATCCGCCCCAGGCTGGACGATAAGATTCTCACCAGTTGGAATGCTCTGATGTTGCAGGGCTACCTGGATGCATACCGCGCCTTCGCCGAGCCGGCCTTTCTGGCCAAAGCCCTGGAGAGTGGCCAGTTCATCGTCGACAATATGCTCAAAGAAGGCCACCGGCTGGATCGCAACTACAAGGACGGCCAGTCTTCCATCAATGGCT
>JAGQXQ010000601.1:0-141 GCA_020436535.1 Phaeodactylibacter sp. | reverse complement strand
ATGTGATCCCCGCCTCCAACTCGGCGATGGCGCGGGCGTTGCACCGGCTGGGTACGCTGCTGTACAATAAGGATTATCTGGAAACCTCCACCAACATGCTGCAATCCATGGCGCCTCGCTTCACGGCCACCGCCCAGCCTC
>JAGQXQ010000600.1 GCA_020436535.1 Phaeodactylibacter sp. | reverse complement strand
TTCCTGTTTATTCGCCGAATGATCCCTTTCCGGATTGTATCAATGATTGCATTTACCAAACAAAAATAACAGCCACTGATGTAGGAGACGGAAGCCAATTCGGACGCGGCGTTTCTATTTCCGGAAACCATGCGGTTATTGGAGCACCGTATGGTAACAATAGAAGGGGTTCTGCATATTTTTTAGTACGGGAGGGTAATAATTGGGTACATCAGACAAAAGTAGAGGGTTCTGATGGTTTTGGCGGTTCTCCGAGTTACTTTGACCACTTTGGAGAAAGTGTTTCTATTGATGGAAACTATGCGGTCATTGGAGCCCCAGGAGATGATTCTGACAAAGGCTCAGCCTATATTTTTGTGCAAAATGGAAATGACTGGGTCGAACAAGCCAAATTGACAGCTTCTGACCGGGGAACCAACGACCGATTTGGTGGAAGCGTCTCCATTTCAGGAGATTATGTTATAGTAGGAGCAGATAAGGAAAACGGCCATAGAGGTGCAGCCTATATTTTCACAAGAAATGGAAGCTCCTGGGTCCAGCAAGCAAAATTAACTGCGCCTGACGGGGCGCCAAATGACTTTTTTGGAGGTAGCGTTTCTATTGATGGTGATTATACAATTATCAGCGCCGAAGGGAATAATGATCGTGGAGCTGCCTATATCTTTGCTCGAAATGGCAGTAATTGGATACAACAAACCAAACTTATCGCTTCAAATGGGGCGTCAGGAGACCGGTTCGGAGCATTTAATGGAGTTGATATTTTTGAGGATTATGCGATAGCGGGAGCAACAGGGGTTGATAATGGTGATGGTGCAGTTTACATTTTTCGTCGTGATGGCAATAGCTGGATAGAAGAGACCACAATAAACCTTCCTGCAAATGCCCGACATTTTGGCCACTCAGTTAAAATTCAAAATGACAGGGTTCTGGTCGGGGCATTATTAGGAGAAACGAATCTATATGGTTCTTCCTATGTTTTTATGAAAACCTCAAATGGTTGGGAATTTATTACCGGGCTTTCTCCAGAAAGTAGCGGCACTCCATATTTTTTTGGAGCTTCGATTGATTTGGACGGAGATTTCGCTATAATTTCTGCTTTTCTGGACGATAGCCAAGGCCTGTATTCCGGCTCCTCTTTTATTTTTAATTTAAATTGCACAGATAGATCTTCCTGCCCTACCTCACCCGATGAAATTCTTTGTTTAGATTGGGTACAAAATATCATAAGTAATGATCTGAACTATTTGAACCCATGTGATCCCAATAGCCTCTTTGGGTATGGTGTAAGCATATATGAAAATAACGGAGAAAAGATAATTGTCATTGGTTCCGGCGGTTATGATTCATGGTATTTTAGTTATTATTCTTGCAGTGGCGCTTTCCTTGGCACTTCGACTTTTAATGGCGCTGATATCACCTACAATCCTGCATATCTTGAGAATTTCAATTTCTCTGAATCAGTCTGGGATTGCTCCCAACCACTTCCCAATTGTCAATTACCCTGTGAATTCGAGACCCAGATCACAAAACCAGATGAAACATTTGGCGGAGCAGTTTCTATTGATGGAAATTATTCTTTGGTTGGTGCATATGGAGAAATTACCTCTACAGGCGCCGCCTATATTTACATGAAAACAGGTGCCAACTGGCTAGAACATCAAAAGTTAATCGCATCTGATGGCGTATCGGGTGACAGGTTTGGAGGAAGCGTTTCAATGGCAAACAATTATGCGGCAATAGGAGCAGATGGAAAAAATGATAATGAAGGAGCTGTATACGTATTTGAGAATAATGGATATAGTTGGGTCCAACAGGCAATATTAACCGCATCAGATGGGGCGAGTGGCAACCGCTTTGGATTATCTGTATTTATTGATGGAAATAATATTGCTGTGGGCACCGAAAATAATGCGGTATATGTTTTCAAACGAAGTGGCAACAACTGGATGGAACAGGCAAAAATAACTGCTTCTGACGGCGCTCCGAGCGGCTGCTTTGGTTGTTCTGTTTACATCAAAGAAGATTATTTGGTATGTGGATCCCCTGGTTACTCCTTTGATGATGAAGGTTCAGCCTATGTTTTTCAAAGGGCCGGAGATATCTGGAACGAGGAAGCGAAACTTACAGCTTCTGATGGTGCAAACTACAATAATTTTGGAGCAGGTGTGGCGATGAACGGAGAATATATCGCTATTGGCGCTCCAAATCATTCGTTTAATGGTCAAGAAGGAAGTGTTTATGTATTTCAGAAAACTGGCGATTCATGGATTGAAAAACAGAAGCTTGTAGCCCCTTCGGAAGACCTCTATTCAGCCGGAATGGGGTTGAGCGTAAGTATGAATAACAGGTGGCTTGCAGCGGGCGGCTTTTTTGGTGAGGGTATTGCTAACGGAACAGTAAATGTTTTTGAACTTAATGGTGATTCCTGGGAATTTAAAACCAAATTGTACAATGACTTATTCTATGATGATAATGAAACTAACGATTTTAACAGCCCTTATGGATTTAGAACAGTTATATCAGGTAATAATATTATTGTAGGAGCACCCAGAGAAGATGAACTTGGATCATCATTTATTTACAATTTGGATTGCATTAATAATACATGTCAAATCGAGCCTAATGACGTACTATGTTTGGATTGGATAAGGGACACAATCAATTATTATCGCCCCGATCCAATATTTTGTGACCCGGAAAACCTTGTCGGATATTATGTATATTATATCTCATTGGCAAGTTATAATGAAAATACATTAATTGTTCTTTCTGAATCGTTGTTTCCTGACGCTGGAAACAGCAGGTATTATTCTTGCGATGGAACGTTCATTGGGACAAGTTCTTTTAATTTTTGGTTTCCAGTTACTTTCAACCCTCCCTATCTTGAAAACTACAGTAGAGATATTCCTTTGTGGCATTGTTCCCAGCCCCTCCCCTCCTGCACCTGTACAGAGTTTCCCAACTGGACGGCCCTCCCCACCGGCAACCCCCACACCGTCATCATCAACCCCGAAGCCGCCAACTGCAGCGCCATCGGCGGCCTGCCCCTGGAGCCCTGCGACTACATCGGCTTCTTCTACACCGACAACAACGGCGAGCTGGCCTGCTCCAATTTCGGCGAGTGGACGGGCGAGCCCCTGCAGATCCCCGTCTACGGCAACGACGCTTTCCCGCCGGAAAAGAATGGCTTTGCAGATGGAGAATCCTTCACAGTAAAAGTGTGGAAACAATCCACCGGCGAGGAATACACTGTGCAAGCCACCTATCAGCCCATCGGCAGCATGGCCGATATCGGCGGGGCCAGTATACCGGTGACCGACCAGGGAGAATTCGCCTTCCTGGGAACCAGCGCCATTTCCTGCCTGGAAACGGAAAGGTGTTTAACCATAGACCTCTCGCCGGGCGTCAACTTCGTTTCCAGTTACATTGTACCCGATGAGGCAAACCTCGGCCAGATAATGCAATCGGCAGCCGACGCCATCACCATTGTCAAGACCGATAACCCCCAGCTTCATTGGAGCCCCGGTTTCAACGACCCTTTCGATTGGGAGGTTGCCGAGGGTTACCGCATTCAGGCTCATAGTGCCGCCAGTTTCGACATCTGCGGGCAGCCCGCCGACCCTGCCAATACCCCCATTGAAGTGGAAACCAGCCGGGGCTGGCACTTCATCAGCTACCTGCGAAGCACTCCGGCCAATGTACACCAGCAACTCGAACCTCACCTTTCCCTGATCGGCCAGGTGCGCAACAGCCTCGGCATCACCTATGCCGGCCAATCGCCCGGCCCCTTTGATATGCAACCCGGACAGGGCTATTACCTCTATCCCGCCGCAGACGGCAGCTTCCATTACAACGGTTCCGGAAGGCCGAACCCAGGCCCGCCGACAAACGGCCCGGCCCTGGCCCGAAGCAATACGCACTTCCATCAGCCGATGTACAACTCGGGTATTGACGCCTCCCTGCTGATGCCCGCCTCCGTACTGGAAGATGTGATCCAGGAAGGAGACGAAGTGGCCGTCACCCGCGCCGACGGACAAGTGGTAGGAGCAGCTGCATACGAGGGTAAGAATTTCATTATCAGCCTATGGGGCGACGCTCCGGAAACTGCTGAGGCCGAGGGCCTGGCGAGGGGTGAAACATTCTATCTAAAAGTTTGGAAGGAGGCAGCTGAGCAGGAGTATGAGACACAATTTACCCTGGTGGAGCAACCGCCGATATTCCAAAAAGATGCCATTTATTGGTTGGGGTCATTAACGCTGCTTCAGCCTGTTTCTGCACCACAGACGGTCATTGAACCACCTATGCTAAATCTTTTTCCCAACCCGGTAAAGGCTGAATTATTCATTGAGTTCAGGCGCCCTGTTCTTCAGGTGGGACAACTCCAGGTCATATCATCGAATGGCGCGTTGATGGAAACAGCGGAAATCTTCCCTGGAAGTACTTTGAGAATGGTTTTCACAACCCAACACCTCGCTCCAGGGGCCTATTTCTTCCGTTTTATCCTCAATGGCAAGGCGGAAACAC
>JAGQXQ010000599.1 GCA_020436535.1 Phaeodactylibacter sp. | reverse complement strand
CGGGAAGTATAGCCGTAAATGGGATGCGCCGAGTTATAGGCGATCAGCAGGTCCGGCAGGCCGTCCTCATTGACATCCCAGACAGCTGGGCTGGAACGAAAGCCGTGGTCAACCATGTCCTCCGTCATAAATTGATCGGACTGTAGGTTCCAGCTTCCGTCTCCATTGTCTTTACGGAAGAGATAAATGTTATTTCCATCGGGGCTGTAGCCCGCCCCGTTGATACGGTTGGTGGCCACCACGAGGTCCTTATGTCCATCCCCTTGTAAGTCCAGCAGGTAGGGCGCAGGAAACTCGAGCAGGGGTTGGCCGCCGGAGAGCCAGTTGGTGGAAGTACTGCTCAGCTCCGCCAGTTGAGCATCACCGTCGTTTATTAGCAGCTGGATGTGAAAATCATAAAGCCCGCTGAACATCAGGTCCTGGTCGCCATCGGCATCATCGTCAAAAAGAAGCATGGCAGAGCCGGCGCAGCCCGAGAGGTTGGGGAAGCGGCCGGGCTCGCAGGAATGGAGGTCAAAGGCGCCTCCCAAAGTGTAGGTTGCTTCACCCCAGCAGTCATCCCGCAGCTCAAAGGTGAGGCTTTGGCAGCCGCCTGCTTCCATCGAAATATTTTCGTAATACTGAATATGTATTCCTCCCTGCGGGATGTAGAGCAGATCGGGCAGCTCATCTCCATTAATATCGGCTATTGCGGGCAGGTCGAAAGCATGAATGCGGATGAGGGTGTCGCTGAGGTCGTTGAACAACCTTAAGTTTCCGGGCTGGAAGGTCAGGCTGCCATCGGTAGTAGGCCGGCGCAAATACACTTTCAGGGCGACATCGGCAGCGCTGCCCAATTCTTCGGTGGTTAGCAGGTCAGCCAGCCCGTCGCAGTTGAGGTCTATTACCTTGGCCATTTGGTTGAGCGGGGGCAGGGCGGTTTCGTATGCGGGAGCATAATCATACTGGATGCCGTCTGGGGTAGAACTAGCGATAAAAGGCAGCACTTTAGCGCCCACGCGGTCAAAAACAAGCAGGTCCGTTAAATCGTCACTATTCAGTTGAATGGCGGCAAACTGTGGAGCCTCCATCCCTCCGGTTAGAGGGTAGGGCAACTCCCTCCCCTGCCGAAAGAAAGGAATATGCTCAGCCGGCTGATATAGGGGCGTTTGAGCAGATAAAGTACATACGCCTGCCATCGATAAAAGCAGGACGGCTATTATTCGCATGTGTATTTAGCTTTTTGATTCGTCGCTGGCTTCGAGGGGAAGTTATTTTCAGGCCCTCCAAAATAGTGAATGAGGCTGGCAGACAGAAATCATTTTGGATAAACTTTGGCAAATAAGGGGCTGAATAGGGAAAAAAGGAGCCTGAAAAGGAATGCTTTTTCCCTGCAACCTTCGCCCTTTTACCCTGTTTAATCCTCGTTAGAAATACCTCATGGATCATCACGAGCACCTTCATATCGGCAGGAAGTGGTTTGAACAGCAAGGCTGGCGGCCCTTCCCTTTCCAACTGGAAGCCTGGCAGCACTACCTGGACGGCTTCAGCGGCCTTGTTAATGCGCCGACGGGTACGGGAAAGACGTATGCGCTGGCTATGGGGATATTGCTGGAGGGGAAAAGCCTGCCCCCAGCCCCCTCCGAAGGAGGGGGAGAAGCTCCCTTGGACTCTCCTCCCACCTTGGGGGAGGCTGGGAGGGGGCTGGGGCTCCAAGCCATCTGGATCACGCCCATTCGCGCCCTGGCTAAGGAAATCCAAGGCTCTATACAGCGCGCTTCTGACGGGCTGGGGCTCGATTGGCGGGTGGCCATTCGCAGCGGTGATACGAAATCCGGTGAGCGGGCAAAGCAAAAAAAGAACCCGCCGCAGGTGCTGATCACTACGCCGGAAAGCTTGCATCTGCTGTTGGCCAGCAAGGGCTATTCCAAGTACTTTCAGCACCTCAAAACCATTGTGGTGGACGAGTGGCACGAGTTGATCGGCTCCAAGCGCGGCGTGCAGATAGAGTTGGCCTTGTCCAGGCTGAAGGGCTTGCTGCCTGGCTTGAAAGTATGGGGTATTTCCGCCACTATCGGCAATATGGATGAAGCGCTGGCGGTGCTGATGGGCAACACCTTTAAAACCGGCCGGTATCAGGTTGTCCGCGCCAATATCCCCAAGCAGATCGAGATCGAATCTATCTTGCCCGATGAGATCGAGCGCTTCCCCTGGGCAGGCCACCTGGGCATCCGGTTGCTGGAAAAGGTGCTGCCTGTCCTGGAGCAAAGCCAAAGTACACTCATTTTCACCAATACGAGAGCACAGTGCGAAATCTGGTATCAGAACTTGCTGGCAGTGGCCCCCGGCCTGGCTGGCGCCATCGCCATGCACCACGGTTCCATCAGCCGCGAGCTGCGCGATTGGGTGGAAGACGCCCTGCATCAGGGGATTCTGAAGGCCGTTGTTTGTACTTCCAGCCTCGACCTGGGCGTCGACTTCCGCCCGGTGGAGTCCATCATACAGATTGGCAGCCCTAAGGGGGTGGCGCGCTTCATGCAACGGGCGGGCCGCAGCGGCCATCAACCGGGTGCGCTGAGTAAGATCTACTTCGTGCCGGCTCACTCCCTGGAGCTGATCGAGGCGGCCGCCCTGCGTCGGGCCATCGAGCAAGGGGAGTTGGAAAGCCGCATTCCCTATATCCGTTCTTTCGATGTGCTTTTGCAGTACCTGGTGACCCTGGCGGTTTCCGAAGGCTTCCGCCCGGAAGAGATTTTCGAAGAAGTGAAGGGCACCTATTCCTTTAGCAGTATGACCAGGGACGAATGGGCCTGGTGCCTGGATTTCATCACCACCGGGGGACAATCGCTGGACGCCTATGAGGAATACAAAAAGGTGATCATTGAGGATGGCCTGTACAAAGTGGTGAGCCGCCGGACCGCCATGCGGCACCGGCTGCAGATCGGGACTATTGTCAGTGATGTGAGTATGACGATTAAATATCTGAGTGGCAAGCGTATCGGCACTGTCGAGGAATGGTTCATCGCGCAACTGCGGCCAGGTGATGTATTCTGGTTTGCCGGGCGTAGCCTGGAACTGGTTCGTATCAAGGAAATGACGGTGCAGGTGAAACGCAGCAAAAAGAAAACCGGCAAGATCCCCAGCTGGCAGGGAGGCAGGATGCCTTTATCTTCTCAGCTTTCTTCTACCTTGCGCTTCAAAATGGCGCAGTTGAACCACCGGGACTTCACCGATGTGGAGCTTCAAAAACTGGAGCCGCTCATTGCCCTGCAGGCCCGCCGCTCTCATGTGCCTCACGAAGGAGAATTTCTGATCGAATATTTCAAAAGCCGTGAAGGTTATCACCTGCTGTTCTACCCCTACGAAGGCCGCTTTGTACACGAAGGGATGGGGGCGCTCATCGCCTACCGAATTTCCCGCCTGCAAGCGCTTAGCTTTTCCATCGCCATGAATGACTACGGCTTTGAGCTGCTCTCCGACTCCGAAATCCCCATCGGGGAAGCGCTGGAACAGGGGCTCTTTTCCACCGAAGGCCTCAGCCAGGACATTCAGGCGAGCATCAACGCGGCGGAAATGGCCAAGCGCCGCTTTCGCGATATCGCCAGCATCAGCGGCCTCATCTTCAAAGGTTATCCCGGTAAACAGAAAAAGGACCGCCACCTCCAGTCTTCCTCCCAGCTCTTCTTCGAAGTCTTTAACGACTACGAACCCAACAACCTGTTGCTCCTGCAGGCTTACGACGAGGTGATGAGCTTCCAACTCGAAGAGGCGCGCCTGCGGGCGGCCCTGCGGCGCATCCAGGGGCAACGCATTGTGCTCAGCCGGCCGGAAAAGGCTACACCCTTTGCTTTTCCAATTATGGTCGACCGCCTTCGCGAAAGATTGAGTTCCGAAAAATTAGAAGACCGCATCCGGAAAATGAAGTTGCAATTGATACGGGATTGATCGATTCTCAGCTGCGCTGTGAAGAATAATAAAAAAACCCACCTTTGATTAATCCGCCCATCCACTCCTCTACGTAACTATAGTTGTAAGCAAACTGGCAAGGGGGTTATGGCGCCATCTCCCCTTTGATCCAACAATAAATTTGCAAAGCTTTAAAATCCATCCAGGTGAACCCTGGCAAGGCAGTGCATTGGAGATCGGGTTATGCTATTGACCGCAATGGCCTATACCGATCCTATATCCCTGGCCAAGCACCGGATATTTTCTCAATTAAAATCAATTTCACCGATGAAACGATTCAAACCCTTTAGAGTAGCAGCCCTAAGCCTGTTGCTCGTCCTGCTGGCGGGCAGCAGCCTGCTGGCGTCGAGCCACCGGGAAGCGCCGCTTATCGCCAATGACCCATTGGCGGACAACACAGATTTGTATGCCTTTCGCAGCCCCGATGATCCCAATATGATTACGATCATCGCCAACTACATTCCAGCAGAGCTGCCGCACGGCGGCCCCAATTACTACACCTTCGGAAAGAACATCCGCTACGAGATTCACATCGACAATGA
>JAGQXQ010000133.1 GCA_020436535.1 Phaeodactylibacter sp. | reverse complement strand
AACGCGGCTCAAAACCTTAAACTATGAAAAACTGTTAAACTGCCTTTTACTGCCGAATCCGGTACAGGAACATGACCCCTCCGAAGAGGTACCAATCATGAGTTTTTCTATTCCCGGAAACACTCACGCCATCCAGATAATCGGTAAAAGTCTTGCGCATGCCCAGATCCAGGCTTAAAGACATCGCCTCATTGATGCCCAGCCGAAGGCCAAGGCCCAAAGGTATGGCAAGCTGTACCTTCGAAAATTTGGCATTGACATCTTCCGCGGCCTTTTCTGCCTGCACCTCATTCCCAAAGACAGGCTTAGGGTTGATCGAGGCCAGGCCCAAACCGGCATAAAAGAATGGAGAAAGCCGCTGCCCTAAATCCAAAGTCAGGTCAGTCCGATTCCTACCGAAAGGCTCCCATTCTCCAACAACTGAAAATTCAACCAGGCTGGTCTGGAAGCTGGACCCCCTTCTCTCCCGTATGTCAAAATTCCGATCATTGCCGCTTAGCTTTCCGTAAAAAAGGTTGGCACGAATCGCATGTGTTTGGCTGAGTGGATGGCGGGCAGCTAATCCAATCGCCATATTACTTTCCCTGAGTTCCGGTGAAGTATTTAGGGTAAAGTCTCCCTGATAATTGGCTACCCCCAGAAATACTCCTCCCTCTAAAGCATCGAGGGCAGGTTGAGCTAATACCCAAAGAGGGCAAAGCATAACGATCAATAGTACATTAATGATTCTCATGGGTTGTAAAGATTTAAATAATAGTAAAGGGTTTATTAAGGGGGGACTAAAGGTTTCGCCTGAAACAGCAAAAGCCTGACTTAGCAAAAAAATTGCTGAATAGAAAACAATCAAAAGGGGGGAGAGAAAGTGCAAAAAGGATTGTAAAGACAAGTATGTTGTACGGTTATCCGATGAATTTGGTTGCAGCCAGGTTGTATTTTTTCTGGTAATAAATAATAAAGGAAAAGCCGCGTCAACCTGGCCTCAGTAATTACTGAAGGGCCCTAGCGACACGGCTTAACTCCCTATACTATGAAAAAAACTACTTGATCCGAAAAAAGGGGGGGGGTGGCAAGCTGCCCGCGCAAGTTTGATAAATGAGCATATATTTACCAGATGTCGACTGCGCAAGAAACAGCCNNGCCCAAAAAGCAGGCTATTTTGCCGGCAATACCTCTAAAAGCAAAATTGGAAATAGTCTTGAAAAAAATGGGGGGGAGCTATTCTATCCAGAAATCATTTTTATTATTTGTTCTTTTACTATATCTGAACAATACAATTGTACGGAACTTTCAGGCCAGAGTTTCAAAACAAATAGAAATTTTTATAATTTTTATGCCGGTACTGCCCCTGGTAGTCAAAGTAAATCCTTTTTTTTCTCTTCCCGGGCTTTCAGTTTCGCCATAACCTCTTCAAAGACAGCTATTTCCTCATCCTTTCGTTGCTCATACTGGCGTTTAAAATTGCGGCCACTCATGAATTCTCCACTGCGGTAAATACTGCGCAGAAAAGATTCGTACCCTTTACCATGATGATAATAGCCCAGGGGAGCGAGAATATAACTGGCTACGAATTGTCCACAATCCTGACATTGAACATATACCTTATCAGACTCACCTGGTTGGCGAAAAAGGATATTCTTCATCCTGTCCGAACCACAGTGCTGGCATTGTTGTACGTGGAGTTCCATACGATTTATTTGATAAGGTTAGTCAGAAAAACAATGGAAGATAAAAAATACTGGCCAAAATTGTAGCCACCAGGGCAAATACGGTGATCAGCATTCCGGAATTAAACATATCCCGGGCCTGCAATAATCCGGAACCAAAAGCAATGGCGTTGGGCGGCGTGCTCACCGGCAGGGCCATCGAGGAGGAACACATGATGGAAATGGCAATACACAATACCAATTCATTATTGGGTAGTGAAACAGCCACTGGAATCAGCAGGTTAGCGGTTGCCGTATTGCTCATCACAGTCGTCATGGCCGCCGCCATCAGCAACAGGATGCCGAAAATGAAATAAAATCCGGCGCCTACCGGTATGGCGTGTGCAATGGTATCGGTCAGGCCACTCTTGTTCAGCCCGACACCCAGGCAAAGCCCCCCACCCAGCATGAAGAGGATATCCCAGGAAATATTGCGAAAATCCTGCGTTTTCAGCAAGCTGCCGCCAAAGGCAATAATGATGGCGATCAATCCAACCGTACCGGTACTGAGCCCGGTCAGGCCTGAACTCAGCCAGCCCAGGATGGTCAGCAGGAAGAGCCCGATAACCAGGTACTGCCGGATCGTGAAGCGATCCTCTTCTTCTTCAATACCCATGTCAATCGCGATCGGCCCCGGCGGATAGGATCTCAACAGTAACCACCAAAGAAAAAATAAGAGGACGGCCATTATCGGAAAAGCAATAAGCATCCAGGTGGAGAAGGATACCGCGATGCCAGCTTGTTCCAGATAGCCGATGGCAATGGCGTTGGGCGGTGTACCGATTGGCGTGCCCAACCCACCGATATTACAGGCAAAGGGGATAGCAATTGCCAACCCCTTGGAAAAAGGAGACGTTTTCGGCAACTGCAGGATCATCGGAGAGACGATTGCAAACATCATCGCCGCCGTTGCCGTATTGCTCATCCACATGGATAGCATAGAGGTAATGATAATAATGCCCGCCAATACCCGCGAAGGTTCCGTACCCGTCTTCTGGATCATCCAGTTGGCCATGCGCTGCGCCAGTCCATACTTATTCAGTAAAGAAGACAAAACGAAGCCTCCCATAAAGAGCAGGGTAATATCGCCAAAGAAGGCCTGGTAAAAATCGCCTTTTTCAGCTGCTATCCCGGCGCCCTGCAATAAGGGAAATAACCACAGTAAACTCAGCAACAATACCCCAAGGCTGGTAACGTACAACGGAATGGCCTCAGTGATCCACATCAAGGCTGTTCCCAACAGGATCAGCAAGGCCACTTCTTCCGCCTCTTTCAAATGCAGCCACTGCTGAAAGGTATGGAAATAGTAAGCCAATGCCAGCAATAGGAGCAGCAGAAGGGTTGGAAGATTAGCTTTTAGTAAATTGTTGATCGTTTTCATCTGCATCGAATTGGAAAAGGCGCAAGTTTAAGGGTTTTGTAAGAAATGATAACGTAGAAATATGAATTCTTGAAAAACATCAACAACATGACTAAGGCAGAACAACTCTTCGAAGCCATCATATACAAGCTGGCAAAGTTGGAGGTAGCCGGCAGTGGCCTTTACATTTTGATGAGGCGTTTGGAGGCCTGTTTGTCTCCGTGCATGGCGGAAAAGATATAATGGCCGGGAGGAAAACTGGCCGTTTCCCAGCTGATGGAGGAATTGGGCCGCAAGGTCGTCTCGTACAGAGAGCGGCCTTTGATGTCGGTCAGAACCAACTGCAGAGGGCGCTTTTCGTTGTTAGTGATCTTTAGAGAATCCTGGAAGGGGTTGGGCAGCACATCGATCTCCAGGCTGAATATCTCGGCGCCCATATCATTCAGAGCCTGTTCCTGGTGAAAGCCGGCAGAGGCCAGCTTGTGCAGGCCTTCTGAAAAGGGCAACCCGGTGACAGCCGGGGTCACAGGCTGGGGATCAACAATGGGGCTCGCCGGTTCTTTGCCGTCCGCCAGTATTTCCCCGGGAGGTTCAGAACCGGGGCCGTAAATAGTATGGTAGACCGTGGAAAGGATTGAATATTCATTATAGGCATCTTTGCCGAGCTCCCAAAGCATGACGCCTCCTGCCTGTTCCTTCGCCAGTTCGGTTTTGGCTATTGCCGTGACGATTCCGTTATAATAAAGCTTTCCAACCTGGTCGACGTGCGCATAAGCAGGATTGCTGGCCACGATGGTTCCGTAGGGGACTGAAGCGACCGTCCCGGATTCTGAAAAATCCCAGCCATAGAGTGGAATACCCAGGACCAGCTTGTCTGCCGCCAAACCTTGGTTTTTCCAGTAGTGAAGAGAAGAAATGGCCATAGTATAAGGCGAATGCGGGCCCGGCCGGCCGATTGTCCACGGTCCGGTAAGGTCATAGGCCATGAGGTTGATGAAGTCGAAAGCCTGCATGGCTTTTTCATTCAGGTTTTTATAACGGGTCGTTCCGGGTAAAGCCGCTGTCATTAATTTGCCACGAGCACTGAGGGCGTCCCGCAACTCCAGAATAAAGCCACTATAATGTTGATTGACCAGTTTCCACTCCAGGTCGACATCCACCCCGTCCAACTCGTTAATTTCCACAAAAAGCAGGATCTTTTCAATAAATGCAGTACGGTTCCAGGGAGATATCAGACGGGGCCAGGCCTCTTTCCATTCGGGTTTCATAGCGCCGCCGGCCAGGGAGATGAGCACCTTCACACTATCCTGATGGGCCCTTCGGACGATTGCCCGCAGGTCGGCGCCGCCGGCGCTGAGGTAGCCCTTTTCATCCGGATTGGCAAATGCAATGCAAAGATGAGTCAGTTTCTTCAAAGGAATGTCTTCAAGCAGATAGAAACGCTGGTAAGGCAGATACCCCACTACCCGGGTTTGCTGGGCAGCCAGAAAAGTAGTGAGCAGTAAATAAAAGCAGAGTAGTGTTGTTCTCAATGCCATTGACGGGAATTTGGAAAAACTTCTGGCCCAAATATAGGTAATTTTCGAATGCAACGGCAAATGGTTACTCACCTTTCCTTTTCTTCCAGGGAAACATCGATATCGGTTAGCACGATATCATTTTGCTCCTTTTGTTTCGCCAACAGCTTAGAAAAGTCCTCCCAGTTGTAACGGTCTTCCAGGCGGCCGCCGTTATCGGCTGCTTTATACAGGCCAACGTAAAAGGACTTGCCTCGCTTTTCGAATCGTTCGTAATCAAATAGGGCGTAGCCGCTCTTCTGACGATACCCCCTATCGGTGATAAAATCATCAAAATCGTGCGAACGATAGTAATACGTTTTAAATTCCGGCCCCTCCCACTGATAAAGAGCCAGGTACTGGGTGGCCCCGTCTTCGCCCTCAAAACCCTCGATATCTACCAGCTGCAAGTCCCGGCGGCTCAGGTTTTCATGGTCGTTCACCACACCTTCCCAAGAAGTCAGCTTCCTTATTTTATGCTCTCTGTCTCCCGGTATCCATACCGCCAGGAAGTACTCCTTGCCGCCGTAAGTGTAGGCTTCAATCTCATCCATTACAAAGGAATCCGCCGCCATAAATCGTTTCATGATGACCAGAGAATCCCAGCTTTCAATTCGCTTCAAGGTGCTGTGTATCTCGTCTTTCTTCCAAATAGCCCAGTAATAGCGGTGAGCCCCCTCTTTGGCCGTTTCAATATCCGTCAGCCGAAAGCCCTCGGCGTCCAGCGCTTCGTGCTTCTGCTGAAGTGCTTCCCAGCTCAGCTGAAAAGCGTATTCATATTCATCATCCAAATCGGCTTGGGTAAATACACCGGAATAAGTAAATTGGGCGGAAAGTTGGGAAAAGGAAAAAAATATTAAAGCGATCATCAGGGCGTTTCTCATGAGTATTTTTTTAGGATTTGCTGAAGCTTTCGACGCTTAGAGCATGTTTGGAGGCCAAT
>JAGQXQ010000598.1 GCA_020436535.1 Phaeodactylibacter sp. | reverse complement strand
AGATATTTCAGGTGGGCAGCCAGGGTATGTCTTCCCTGGGCAACGAAAAAGCGAAGCAGTTACTGGCGGAAGGGGCCATTGGTGAGATCAACTACGCAGAAGGTTTCTGGGCGCGGCACTCCCCGATCGGCGCCTGGCAATACCCTATTCCCGACGACGCTTCCAAAGAGACGGTCGACTGGGAACGCTACATTGCCAACACCACCCAGCGCCCCTTCGACCCCCTGCGCTTCTTCCGCTGGCGCAACTATCTCGATTACGGCACGGGCATGTCGGGCGACCTATTCGTTCACCTGTTCTCCAGCCTCCACTTTATCACCCGGTCAATGGGGCCCACGCAGATCAGCGCCATGGGAGGATTGCGGTACTGGAAAGATGGCCGGGAAGTACCCGACGTACTGCTGGGTATGTTCGATTACCCTGAAACGGAAGTGCATCCCGGTTTCAACCTCTCTCTGCGCTGCAATTTTGTGGATGGCACCAGCGGCACGACTTACCTGAGGATCGTGGGTAGCGAAGGGTCAATGGATGTGAAATGGGAAGAGGTGGTGCTCAAGCGAAATTTTGGCTCCACTGAAGACGATTTCGCCAAAGCCAAGGCCAAAGAAGCAGGGGAAATGGTATCGGACCGAAAAAAGATGGTGCCGCCCAATGAGATCATCTACAAAGCCGAGGAGGGCTACAAGGGCGCCCACTACGACCACTTCCACAATTTCCTCCACGCCATCCGTACCGGAGGGGCTGTGGCGGAGGACCCGGTCTTTGGCTTTAGGGCCGCCGCCCCCGCCCTGCTCTGCAATGACAGCTATTTCCAGAATAAATTCATCAACTGGGATCCGGTGAATATGAAAGTGGTGTAATTCAAACCTTTGAGGTTTCAGAAACCTCAAAGGTTTTTCAACCCACATTACCTCAACCATAAAATCTTTACCGCCTTGAAACGCATACCAATCCAACTATCCGTACTCCTCGCCTTTATGGCGCTGTATTCCTGCAATTCAAACCCGGACAAAGCTTCGGGCTCTGATGCGGAGGCCGCTACTGAAAGCGAAGCCCCCACGGAAGAAAATGACTGGATCATCTTGTTCGACGGCACCACCACCGATGGATGGCGGGGGTTCAACAAGGAAACCCTGCCGGACAACTGGGTGATCGAAGAAGGAACGCTTAAATCCCTCGGAACAGGAGGCGACATCGGCGGTGATATCGTCTACGGCGACAGAGAATTTGAGGATTTTGAGTTGTCCCTGGAATGGAAGATTTCTGATGGCGGCAACAGTGGCATTTTCTATCATGTGTTGGAAGGGGAACAGTACAAAGCTCCTTACGAAAACGCACCCGAGTACCAGCTGATCGATGACATCGGGTTCCCCGAAAAAATAGAAGACTGGCAGCAGGTGGGGGCCGACTACGCCATGTACCCCGCCGACCCGGCGAAGAAGATCGTCAAAAAGGCCGGCGAGTGGAATACCTCCCGGATCGTCTTCCGGAAAGAAAAGGCCGAATACTGGCTCAACGGGCAAAAGGTAGTGGAGTTTGTACCCTGGTCAGAAGACTGGATGGCGCGGCGCAATTCCGGAAAATGGGATGAATACCCGGATTACGGAAAGGCTAAAAAAGGACTGATCGCCCTGCAGGATCATGGGAGTTTTATCTGGTTTCGGGATATTAAGATCCGGGAGCTGTGAGGGGGAGGCTATGGTTAAAGTGAGATGGTGAGTGAGTGAGTGAGGGGCGCGATTCCTTTTTGTGCCCTTCGCCCGGTTTTAGGTTTTAGGAGCACCCCAGGCCTAATGGAGCACTCAATAGGCGCCTAATGCCTAAATCCTGACGCCTAAATCCTCCCGGCCCAAGGGGGGCACAATTTAGCATCGCGCCCGTGAGTGATGAGTGAGTGAAAATAACATGTAAAAAAATAGTTACCAGTCATTTACACTTATGCACTTTTACACGAATAGGCCCAAACTGTCAGTAGTGTGTCAAACCTTACAATCAAATCATGCAAAGTACTTACTATCATAAAATTAGCGTCGTTTTTCTCTTCATTTCGACATTGGGTAGTTACCTGGCCACTGCCCAGAAGGTTTCCCTTTTCAACGGCAAAGACCTGGCCGGGTGGACCGTGAACGGGACGGAAAAGTGGTATGTAGAAAACGGGGAACTGGTGTGCGAAAGCGGCCCGGATAAGGACTACGGGTACCTGTCGACCGATAAAAATCACAAAGACTTTATCCTCGAGGTGGAATTTAAACAGGAGGCCAATGGCAACAGCGGCGTCTTTTTCCGGTCCACAATCGACGGGGTTAAGATCAGCGGCTGGCAGGTAGAAGTGGCTCCTCCCGGTAAATATACGGGAGGCATTTATGAATCTTATGGCAGAGGTTGGCTTATCCAGCCCACAGCCGAAAAGGACCAGGCACTAAAAAAGGGCGAATGGAATAAGATGAAAATAAAAGTCAAAGGTTCAAAAGTAACGACCTGGCTCAACGGCCAAAAGATGATCCGGATCAAGGATGAAAAAATCGGAGCGGGCGAAGGCTTCATCGCCCTTCAGATCCACGATGGAGGCGGGATAAAAGTGCGGTGGAGAAACCTGGAGATCAGGGAGTTGTGAAAGAATTTGGAAGTGGAAACATAGGTAGGAGCCTCGCAGGTATTAACTCCGGTTAGCTCTAAAGGGCCATAAACGCCAACCGGTACTCAGTAAAGCCATAAACTACAGCGAGAATACAAAATGTCCAGTAGTATGAAGCGGGAAGGTGTCTCCAACCTCAATTCACCAAAATCTCATCGATAAAGATCCAGCATTTCTCTCCTGGCGCGGGATGCCAGTCCGGGTTTTTCAGGGGGCTGACGGCCTCTACTTTTATAAATTTAGCCTTCGTAGGCTCAAAGGCCAGGGTGAAAAACTGCAGATCGACGGAAGCGCTGGGCGCTGCCGGTGGAAATGTCACTTCCCTGGCCATCCGGTAGTTTTGGCCATCACCGGAAAGCCAAACTTTGATCCCTTTTGGGAAAAATATCCAACTGGCCGGAGCAGACAGGGCGCTGACGGCTATTTCTTTTAGTTCCTCTTCCTGCTTCAATTCTACGATGACCGTCATGTGCTTGCCTTCATAGCCCAGCCAGTTTCCATTCGTGAAAAGGGCGGAACCTTTCTCCAGGTCGATCAGGCTGGCGGCGCCATTGGCTTTATACTTTTCGTGAGGCGGTTCTGCCAGCGTTGCTTTTTGGGCTTTTATGCCTGCCTTTACAAACCGCTGTGTTCCTACGGGGCTATCTTCCCACCCGGCTTTATGGGTAAATGCCTTTAGTACGGCCGATTGCCGGATCACAATGGAATCGGCGTAGGGAGTAGAGCAGGTATCCGGCTCCGTGCCGTCCAGCGTATAGTAGATAGAGGTATTTCTGAAATTAGAAACGAGGCGGGCTACCACCGTATCGACAAACAGCTGTCTACCGGCCTCGATTGCCGGAGGGTTCAGCTTTGATTCTCCAAACAACGATTCATCCAGTTGATGCTGTATGTCAAGCAGAGGCCGGGCTTCCTGCAAATGGCCAATAGCCTCCTCACTTAAGGCCGACTGCCAGCTGTACAGGTGTTGAAGCGCAGGCATCGCCTTTAGCTGATCGATAGCCGCATCGGTTACTGCAGTACCGTAGATATTAAGTGACTCCAGGTATTGAAGGTTTTCCAACTGGCGCAGGGTTTCGTCCCCGGCCCCTGTTTTTTGTAGTTGCAATTTCGTCAAGTTGGCCAGTTTACTCAGGATACCGGACAACTCGTCAGAAAAATTACTATGAGAGAGGTTGAGCTCCACTATATTTTTACGGATCTTCCTGAGCTTTTTGAGGGTAGACGCGTTCAGGCTTTGGTTGTGGGATAAGTTGACGATGAGCAAGGGGCTTCCTTCCGCCAGGGGATACACGCGAAGCCCGGCAGCATTCAAGTCTTCCAGTGTCTTTTCCTTGACCGGCGCCACCCGGATAGCCGCCAAATTGGTGCTGGTAGCGCTATATTTATCGAGAATAGGCTGTACCGTTTCATTACCCTCCATAGATTGGACGATACAATCGAAACAGGCTTTATTCTTAACCCACCACTCCAGCAGTTGTACTTCTTCCCCACTCAACTGCTTTTTCCCTTTGGGCGGCATATGCTTTTTCTCGCTCTCAGGCAGGTGCATCCTCTTTAAAAACTCACTTTCCAACGGAATATCCCCATTGAACACCGGCCCATTCTTCCCCCCGGCCAGGAGGCCCTCCCGGCTGGTCATTACCAGTTCCCCTTTTGCTTTGGAGGGGTTGTGGCAACTGTTGCATTTACTTTTAAGGATAGGCTCAATGATCGTTTCAAAAGTATTGGCGGCAGCTATATCAGCCACCACCACGGCGGCGTCCTCCGGATTGGAGAAAAGAAAATCTGATCCATGAGTGATGTTGCCCCCCAAATGGCCGGTGGCGAGCAGCAGGCCCATCGCCCCCAGGAATAAAGGAGTGTAAAACTTAGAAAAGGCGCCGGTTTTAGCCGAGTGGGCAAAATAAAGCAGGACTGAAACACCCGCCAGCGCAATACCGGCCCATTTGTGCCGGCTCAACATCGCTTCATCGTATCCTCCTTCATTGGATAGCCACAGGCCGGTGGCTGCCGAAGCCACCGCAAAAACAGCTCCTGCCAGTAAGGCCAGCTGAATGGCCCGATCCAGGGTGTTGTCCTGGTTCCATCGTTTCATCCCCTCCAACAAAAAAGCAAAGAGCAGTATGCCGATGGGCAGGTGCACCAGAAGCGGGTGAAAACGGCCGATGTTGATGTATAATTCCATGAATTCAGGTTCTTAATTGATCAGTAGCTCATCGATAAAAAACCAGGGAGGCGTTCCTTTACCAGAATGCCAGTCCGGGATATGCTTCCAGTTGATAACCTTTACCTGCAGGTTGTTCGTTGTGGTCTTTGTTACGGGGATTTCCAGAAACTTCAAGGCGGCGGGGCCCGCCGCTACAGGCACTGGCCATTCCTCTCTGCCTGCCAGTTTCCCATTGGCGAATACCTCAACGCAACGGGGCAAAAAGATCCAGGCCCCGTTATCTTCCAATACACTGAGGGTGGCCGATTCGATTGCCTTCTCGCGATCAAAGGCCAGGCTCACCTCCA
>JAGQXQ010000597.1 GCA_020436535.1 Phaeodactylibacter sp. | reverse complement strand
CGGTGCAAACCGATGGCCGCGACCGGCCGGTAGACGATGTAACCATGAAAATACGAGTGATTCGATAATATAACAGGAACGCTATGCAGGAAAGAAAAATACTGGGGATAGATGTCGGCGCTTCTGGCATTAAAGGTGGAGTCGTAGATATAAACAGCGGCCAATTATTAAACGAACGCATCCGCCTGGAGACACCGGACCCCGCCACTCCAAAGGCCATGGCGGAAACCTTCGGTGAACTCGTCCGGCGACATAACTGGAGCGGGCTGGTCGGCTGTGGCTTTCCGTCTATTATTAAAGATGGCGTTGCCTACTCTGCCGCCAATATTAGCCAGGAATGGATTGGCACCAATGTGGTGGAAACCTTTTCGCTGGCCTGTGGCTGTCCGGTGGAAGTACTCAATGATGCCGATGCCGCCGGCCTGGCGGAGATGCAATTTGGACTGGGTAAAGGGGAAATGGGCACAGTGCTGTTGATCACCATCGGTTCAGGTTTGGGCTCCGCCCTCTTTGTCGATGGCCAATTAGTGCCCAATACGGAGCTGGGCCATGTTTTTCTAAAAAACCAGAAAAAGGTTGCCGAACAGTTCGCATCCAATAATGCCCGCAAACGGGAAGACCTCAGTTGGGAAGAATGGGGGATACGCTTCAACGAATATCTGGAAAACATCGAGCGGGTTCTCAACCCTGACTTAATCCTGTTAGGGGGTGGCACCAGCAAGCGGTTCGATAAATACGACTCCTATATCACCGTTCGTGCTCCAGTCAAACCAGCACAATTACTGAACGCAGCCGGCACCGTTGGCGCCGCCGTTTATGCTTACCAACAGTCGAGAAAGTAGGAGCCGGGAAATCGCCTATGCTCTTGCTTAAAGATGCGGGAAACCCGAACATCCTTGACGCTCCTAGTCGGTATACGTTAAAATGAGAGAGATGACATCGGAATCCTGCTCCAGCCCTGGAAGCATATTGAATAGCAGGCGGTGCATTTCGAAATCTTCGATCAGCGCTTCTCCCAGCCAAAAACAGGCTTCCTGCCGCCTGCCGATGGTAAACAAACAGGCGATCCTGGAATACAGCAGCTCGACACTTCCGGATTCTTCTTCTCCCAACTCAGCAAATTCGAGAGCCGCTTCAACCTTACCCGTCTCCAGAAGGAAGGTAACCAGCCGCATCCAGGTGAAGCCTTCTTCGGGGTTGACTTCAATGGCCTGGTGAAAGCACTGCTCCGCATTTGCTATCCGGCCTGTTTTCCGGTAGGATTCTCCGAGCGCAATATAGTACTCCTCCCGCTGATCCTCCACCTGTATCGCTTTTTCGAAAAAATGGATAGCAGTCTGCCAGCTTTCTTCTTTGAAATAACACTCGCCGATAAAAAAGAAGATTTCATCATTCAGCGGATCAAGCTGAATGGCGCGGTTATAAAAGGTGATAGCAGCGTGATATTTCCCAAGGTAGAAATAACACTGCCCTATAGCAGTATAGATTTCACTATCCGGTTCAAAAACCTCCAACAACTCGTGGTAATATTTCAGCGACTTATTGTATTGTTTGAGTTCAAAACAAAGGGCCGCACATTCCCGGCAGGCCTCCTCATAATCCTCATCAATCACAAAAGCAAACTCATAAGCGCTGATGGCTTCTTCATAATTACCCAGATAGGCATGGGCCTGCCCAAGATTGAACCAGGCCACTGCGGCGTAAGCGTCTTTTTCGAGAATGGCTTCGTGAATTGCAATGCTTTCCACATACTTTCTCGATAATTCAACACAAATACCAAAGCGCTCGAGGGCAGCTACGTTGGCCGGGTCGAGGTCAATAGCGGCCTTTAAAGCATAAAACATGCGTTCGTGCTGCTCCTCCGCTTCATAGGCAATGGATTCTACCAGGTAGATGTTGCTGAGCAATTCCTGGTTTGCCATATCCTTCAAGGTTTCTGTCAAAGCCAATGCCTCGGTAGTACGGCCAAGCCCGGCAAGAGCTTCGGCCCACAGCAGGTCGATCTCCGGTTCCATCGGGGCATACAGGCGTGCTTCTTCGAGTACGGCCAGGGCGGCCTCCTCCTTACCCAAGCCGATCAACAGCTCCGCTTTACGGGTATAACAATCCGCAGAGTAGCTATGGTGAGCTATTGCCGAATCCGCTACCTCAAGAGCCTTATCCAGTTGGTGGTCTTTCTCGTAAAATTCAATGATCTTGAAATAGGCTTTCTCCTCAAAAAACGCCATTTCACCACTTTTGAATTGCTCTTCATAAGCAGCGACCAGATTGTTTGCTTCGGGATCTTTTCTAAAATTGTTCATAGGACGCATAGGTGCATTTTTGTATTTTAGTCCATTCCTTGCCGAAGGGCTGTACCCCTCGGGTAATTTCCTCCTGCCATATTTTACTTTCCTTTTTTCATTCTTCAGCAGGAAGGGTCATACCTAAACTCTGCAACCAGGGATAATAAGTATAAAGATAAGCAAAAAGGCGCCAAAGATGCCACCATTAAAACCGTAACAGCTCATCCATTAATGGAACGGTAGCATAATGGAAGGGAATGGTAGTATTTGGCGTAACATACTGCTAATTAATACTTTAGGAATTAGTTTTATTTGAAATTTCTTTTATGTGTTAAACTGAATATATCTGGCTTTATCTTATTTGCCGGGAGTAGGGCCGTGGGAAGGGATAACGAGGTAAATATGTAGAGGAAAGGCTTCAACACTGCCCCATTTTAACCTTCACACAAAAAACTCCTTTCAGGCCTTCTCCTTCCGCCGCCACCTCACTCCACTGACCAGGTACACCCCCGTGAAGATCAGCAGGGCAGCCAGCAGTTTAACGATAGTCATTTGATCCCTGGAAAAAGCCAGCGCGATAAGGGTTGCCAGGAGCGGTTGCAGGTAGATATAAATGCTGACCACAGAAGGGTTGACCACAGAAAGGGCATAGGCATTGAAGAGGTACGCCAGGAAGGTAGTACAAAGAAGTACATACAGGACGGCCAGCCATATTCCCGGCGTAAACCTTGCCCATTCTACTTCCATCAGGCCGGGCCCGCCGAAAGGAATGACAAAGAGGATGCCAAAAGTAAAGGCCCACTTTACTACGGTTATGGGATGGTATTTGGCCATTAGCCTCTTGACCAGCACCAGATAAATACCGAAAGCGCTGGCATTGAGAAAGATCAGCAGATCACCCCAAAAGCCCTGACGGGCAAAAGAAAGCCGCTCTCCGTAAGTAATAAGCAGGATGGCTCCGGCGGCTCCCAAGGCAATGCCGAGCACCTTTTTTTTGGTAATTCGTTCTCCCAGTAAAACAGAGGAAGCTATGAGCACCAGCACAGGGGTCGTTGTCATGATCAATGACGCATTGATCGGCGTCGTCCAGTTCAGTCCAGTAAAAAAAAGCATTTGATTGAGCGCCACTCCAAACAATCCACAGAGGGCCAGGCGGCCGAGATCCGCTCTTTCTACTCGCTCCCGCACCAGTGCCTGATGAAAAAGGCTAAAAAGCAAAACGCCACTGCTCACTCTGAGTAAAATGAATACAAGAGGGGGAAGATAGCCACCGCCCATCACCTCCTTAGCGATCGTATAATTGGCTCCATAAATAAGGGCCACCAGGAATAAAGCAATGTGTGCTTTGGCTGTTTTGTCCATTGGATGTGACTACCTCACAAAAAATCGGCGCCTGCCGGGGCAGGCGCCGATGTATGGTGCAAAGGTATAAAATTGAGTCTGAAAATATTCGAAACCTGCACCAAGGCAGCACACTGTTGCCGATTGCGTCAATAGCCGTTAGTTTCGGAATTTACCGTTGGGCCGGCGGTTCGGATAGCTATTGGAACGCCGTTCCTGCAACCGCTTCAGGATTTGCAGGCGAAATTCTTTATCGGCTTTATTAAAAAGAGCGATCTTACGGGGGGACACCGCCTTTTTAAACTGCTGAAAATAATCTCGCTTGAGGGTAAGGAGTTCCTGCTCCATGTCAAAACGCCGGCTGATGAATGCCTCTGCCTCCTGATCCGACATACTCTCCACCGCCCGCGGCGCCCTGTACTTTTGACGTATCTTATCTCTCTCTACTTCAAATTCATTGTGCAGGGCCCAAAAGCGCTCCGATTCATTGGGCGTAAGGCCCAGCCGTTCAGTAATATAGGCGACACGGGCCGCCTGTATCTTGCTACGGGCCTCTCCGCTCACCGGCTCGTCGTCGAAGATCTGTCCGAAGCCCGGCAGTGCAGTGAAGCCGAGTAGCAGCAGCACGATCCAATAGTTCTTATTCATTACCTGTTTAGTTTTTGTGGTTTACAACAATTCTTCCAATTCATCAAGGCTGATATCGTCGAGGACCTCATCCAGGTAGCGGTCGATATCTTCCTCCCCGACATCCGGCAGCAACTCTATTTGCGGTACATCTTCAGCGGAAACTACCGCCACATCCAGCAGCACTTCCAGTTCAAAATCGCCGATATTTTCGGAAACATAAGCTTCGGCCTCTTCCACACTGATGCCAGCCAGGGCTTCCCCGAGGTTGTAACCGGCCGATCGTGGCCAGACCAGATAGGCGCCAACAACGATCAGCAGCAAGGCCATCGCCAGGCCCACGGCCCGGCGCGGGAACAAGAGCCATTGCAGCCAGGCCCCTACCCTTCTGTTGTGCGCAACAGGCCGGCTTTCTCTAACCAGGCCTTCTTCCGCCCTGGCTCGCCGGAGCACCTCGCCGGGCAGGCCCTGAAAATAGCCTTCCGGCGCCCGAAAGGGCTGCTTGCCGTCTTCTTTCATCTTCGAAAGTAAAGGCGATAAGCGCTGCAGCTCTTCCCGAATTTCATCTTTTTCACTCATAACTCCGCTTTAAAAAATGCTTCAATCTTTTTCACCGCATGGTGGTAGGAGGCTTTTAGCGCTCCCACCGAAGTATCCAGCAGTTCCGAGATATCCTTGTAGGCCAGTTCCTCATAATAACGCATATTAAAAACGAGGCGTTGTTTTTCCGGCAACGCCTCCAGGGCACGTTGGAGGCGGGCCTGAGCTTCATCACCATCGAAATACACGTCGGCCTTAAGTCCATTCACCAGGCCGTTTTCCTCATCATCGATCGACGAAGCGCTGTGCCTTTGTTTCTTTTTCAAAAAGGTAATAGCCTCATTCGTCGCTATGCGGTACAGCCAGGTATACAGCTTCGATTTTTTTTCGAAGTTGTGGATATTGCGGTACACTTTTAAAAAACAATTCTGAATGACATCATTGGCGTCTTCATGTTCAAAGACCAGCCGACGGATGTGCCAGTACAAGCGCTCCTGGTACTTTTCCATCAACAACCGGAAACCCCGCTCATAAGTCCGGGGTTGCTCCAGTAGCGCCAGTATCTGTTCATCTGAAATGGTTGCCAATGTCGTCTGCAAATTGTGTGTTTGTCAATTGGACTGTGCCGGAAGGGAAAGGTTTAATGAGGGGGGCGGTGGAAGGGCTTTTTTGTGTGTCAGTGTGTCAGTGTATCAGTGTATCAGTGTATCAGTGTATCGGTGTATCGGTGTATCGGTGTGTCGGGGTATCAGTGTGTCGG
>JAGQXQ010000596.1 GCA_020436535.1 Phaeodactylibacter sp. | reverse complement strand
AACCACATTCCCACTTTGAATATAAGTCTTTACATTGACAAAGCCATTTGCCTCTAAGAGGCTAATGAGTTCCTTCATGGGGACAATATGTTTTCCCCCAACATTAATGCCTCGTAATAATGCAATCCAGGTTTCCATTGGTTAAATTTCGTTGTGACCCTGGTTTCCGGCATGGCTTCGAACCTTAGTTCATATTTGGAGGCCAATCTTTGAGCTACGAAGGCCACTTCCTGCCTTCAAACCCGGCCTCCAAACTCTTAAACACAGAACTTTGAATACGCCCCATTTCTACATAACCTTCAAACCAGCATTCAAATCTAAATAAAGCAGGCCACAAACCAAAGGCCCTGCCTTTCATTAGGCCCCCGAAAAGAATAACAACCCCATTCGATACGGCTCTTTTTCTTAACTTCCCAGTCACAAAATCGCTCTGCAAATGAAACCAACAGCCATCGGCATTAGCCTTATTTTCAGCTTACTTACTTTTTTCGCTCACAGCCAACCCTCGTCCCCCGCTCCCTTCGGCCCCACTCCCTCCGAACGGCAACAGGCCTGGCACCAGCTCGATTACTACGCCTTCATCCACTTCAACATCAATACCTTCTCAGATCTGGAATGGGGGCACGGTACGGAGAAACCCGAAATTTTCAACCCCACTGAACTCGACTGTCGGCAGTGGGCCCGGGTAGCTAAAGAAGCCGGCATGAAGGGCATCATCATCACCGCCAAACACCACGACGGCTTCTGCCTCTGGCCTTCCAGGTATACCGAACACAGCGTGAAGAACAGCCCCTGGCGCGATGGGAAAGGCGACTTACTGAAAGAACTTTCCGACGCCTGCCGGGAATACGGCCTCAAGATGGGAGTCTATCTCTCACCCTGGGACCGCAACAATCCCATCTACGGCACTCAGGAGTACAACGCCTATTTCAAAAAACAACTGGAAGAGGTGCTAACCGGCTACGGCGATATTTTTGAAGTATGGTTCGACGGGGCGGTGAGCGAAGAATACAAAGGCCAGCAGCTCTATGACTGGCCGGGCTACATCGCTACCGTCCGAAAGCATCAACCCAACGCTGTCATCTTCAGCGACGCCGGGCCCGACATCCGTTGGGTGGGCACCGAGCGCGGCTTCGCCAACCCCACCAACTGGGCCACCCTCAACCGGGATGACTACTACCCCGGCACCCCCCGCTACCTGGAGCTGCGCTCGGGCAATAAAAATGGCACCCATTGGCTGCCCGCTGAGGTGGACGTCTCCATCCGCCCCGGCTGGTACTACCACGCCGATCAGGACGGCCGGGTGAAATCCGGCGAGCACCTGGAAATGATCTACTACAACTCCGTGGGCCGCAACGCCAACCTGCTGCTCAACCTGCCGGTGGACCGCCGCGGGCTAGTCCATGAAAACGATGTGAAAGCCTTAATGGAATTACGACAACGCCTGGACGCTACTTTTACCAACAACCTGGCAGCGGGCGCCCGGGTGGAGGCGTCCAATACACGAGGGGAAGGATTCGGCGCCCAGCTCCTCACCGATGGCAATAACCAAACCTACTGGGCCGCCGAAGATGACGTCAAGCAGGCAACGCTCGTGATCACCCTCCCAAAACTCCAAACCTTCAACGTGGTGGAGCTTCGGGAATACCTTCCCCTCGGGCAGCGTATCGAACAGGTAAATATAAAAGCATGGGTGGCGGGTGGCTGGAAAAATGTGGGCGAGGCCACTACCATTGGCAACCACCGTTTTATCCGCATTCCGCGCACTACTACCGACAAACTGCGCATACAGCTCTCCGCTATGGCCGCCCCTGTACTTTCCTCTATCGCACTCTACCACCGCCCCCATGACAATTATCTGCTGGAATCGGAAAAAGAATTCGATCAACGCATGGCCTGGTGGCGGGACGCCGGCTTCGGCATGTTCATCCACTGGGGGGCTTACGCAGTACCGGCGGGAATTCACCAGGGCAAAGTAGTTAGCGGTGTTGGAGAGTGGATCATGTCCGCCGCCCATATCCCCGTTTCGGAATACGAGCCTTATGCCCGGCAGTTCAATCCACTGGAATTCAACGCCGAAGAATGGGTGCGCATTGCCAAAGAGGCAGGCATGCAATACATCGTCATCACCTCCAAACACCACGACGGCTTTTGCTTGTGGGATAGTCAGGTGACGGACTATGACATCATGGATACCGCTCCTTTTAAGCGGGATATTCTGAGAGAACTGCGCGAAGCATGCGATGTAGCCGGTATCAAACTCTGCTTTTACCATTCCATTATGGACTGGCACCACCCCGATGCCCAGGGCAAGGACTACGGCAACCCCAATCCCGATGGGCCGGACTTTGCCGCTTACCGCGAAAATTATCTCAAGCCGCAACTCCGGGAGCTGGTGGAACAATACAATCCCCACGTCCTCTGGTTCGATGGGGAATGGATCTCCGAATGGACCGAAGAGCAGGGCAAAGATCTGTATCAATTCGTGCGCAGCCTGAATCCCGACATCATCATCAACAACCGCGTCGGTAAAGGGCGACAAGGCATGCAGGGCATGAACCGGGAAGGCGACGACGTCGGCGATTTCGGTACTCCGGAACAGGAGATCCTCGACTACGGTTCGGCCGAACTGGACTGGGAATCCTGCATGACTATGAACGACACCTGGGGCTTCAAACAGAACGACCACAACTGGAAGTCCGCCCAAACCCTCATCCACAACCTGATAGACATCGCCGCCAAGGGCGGCAACTACCTGCTCAACGTGGGGCCTACCGCCGAAGGCCTCATCCCGGCGCCTAGTGTGGAACGCCTCAAAGAGGTAGGTGAATGGATGCGCGTCAACGCGGCGGTAGTCCGTCATAGCAACATGTGGCATCAGTACAAAGAGGGAGAGCAGATCCGTTACACCACCGATGCCGGCGGTTATGTCTACGCCGTATGCCTGGAATGGCCAGGGGAAGCATTGCAGCTGAAATCCGTACGCCCACGAGAAGGTTCCACAATAGAACTACTAGGCTACGCCCAGCCCCTGGCCTGGACGTTCGACCCTGCAGCAGGCCTGTCCATCCGCCTGCCGGCGGAGTTGCAGGACGAACAGAACCGCCCCTGCCGATACGCCTGGGCTTTCCGGATAGAAGGTAGTTACCCGGAGGTGTGCGCTGCACCCACCTTCCACTGCCGGGACAGGGAAGTTGAAAAGCTGGACATCTTTGCCGAGGCCACCGAAGTGGAGTTGCATTCCGCCACACCAGGAGCCCGCATTTTCTACACGCTCGACGGCAACCAACCCACTGTGAAATCGAAGCTCTATACCGGCACTATCCACCTTTCTAACACAACCACCCTAAAGGCCATAGCCGTTAAAGAAGGCAGGGTAAACAGTCCGGCCAGCGAGGCCAGCTTCCGGCGGTCGCGCTACAACAGCATCCGGCTCCAGCACCCCTATTCTGAAAAGTACAACGGCGGCGGCCCACTGGGGCTAATCGACGGCCGCACCGGTTCCACCACTTTCACCGATGGCTGCTGGCAGGGTTTCGAAGGCCAGGACTTTCAGGCCACCATCGACCTGGGCAGGGTGCAGGACATCAAGCGCATTAAAACCACCTTCCTTCGGGATATCGGCACCTGGATCTTCGCGCCGGAGTGGGTGCAGTTCGAGCTGTCGGAAGAGGGGGAGCACTTCCATCCCCTCCCGCGCTTTGAGGCCAGCGCCGCAAAGCAGGGCGACCCCAACGAAGTGCTGGAATTTGCCCGGGAAACAGCACGCAAGGCTCGCTACGTGCGCGTCACTGCCAAAAATATCGGAATTTGCCCGGAATGGCACGCAGGTGCGGGAGGTAAGGCATGGCTGTTTGTAGATGAAGTGGTGGTGGAGTAAAATCATTTGTTAATCCATCGTTCCCCGGATCCGGTTGTCCCAGAGCGCAAAATCAAGGCCGGGATTCCAGTACAAGCTTTTTCCCAGCCCAAATGGCGGCCTCCAAGTTTACAACTTAGTACACTTATACCGCACCAGATCATAGATCCGGCCGCCCGGGTATACCGGTAGATTCTTCCTATTGGAAAAAATAAACAGGGCGCTGTCATCTTTGAAATGCCACTCAGCCCAGGCACTGTAGCCGGTACCGCCGCCCGCTTTCCCGACGCAGTCGCCCAAACAATGGTTCCACAGAAGAGACATACCGGTGGCCGGGTTATGGATCTCAAACATGGTTTCAAAAGTACCCCGCTCCAATATCCTCTTTCCCCTGTATTCCCCGTAATTTAGAATGGCGATGGCGAAGTGAGAGAAATCCTTGATATTGGTTTTCAGGTTGCCGGCGGGATAATGGCGATAATCTTCTCCGGTGAGGTGCTCCACCATCAGCGCCAGCAGAGAGGTTCCGATATTGGAATAGAGCTCCTGCGATCCCGGGGGGAATTGCTTCCAGGCCGCATCCCGGTAATGCTCGCCCGCCGGAAGGATGTACTCAG
>JAGQXQ010000132.1 GCA_020436535.1 Phaeodactylibacter sp. | reverse complement strand
GGGTCTTTGCGGATAGCTGCGGTGAGCAAACCGTCTGAAAAATAGCTGGCTCCCACCAGGCGCGCCACGGCATAAGGGGAAGCAAATTCACTCATATCAAATCGGGCAATGCGATCCCGGCTGCCAAACATGAACTCAGCCAGGATCTTAGCCAGTTCAGTCTTGCCTACGCCGGTAGGGCCAACAAATAGCAATGAAGCTATCGGTTTCCCGGCGCGGGTGAGCGCCGTTTTTACCGATGCCAGCACATCAGCAACACTCTCTACCGCGGCCTCCTGCCCAAAAACTTTTCGATTGAAATCACGCTTCACTTCACCAGCGTCCATAGGTACCGCCGGATCGACCATAAATCTCGGCATCCCGGTTTCTTCGCAAAACTGGTGAATGACTTCCTTGCGGGAAATATCCAGCTGGTCACTGGCGGGCCTGGAAGAACTGCCTTTATTGATGAGCAGGCTTTCCAGGAAACGGATAGGCTTACCCGGCATCCCGGCATAGGGCGTAAACCGGTGGTTGAGGCGAATGATTTCCCGGATGGCTTCTTCTTCAATACCGACACTCCTTACACTGGCGATATCCTTAATTTTCTTCAGGATGATCTGTTCCAGCTTTTTTCCTTCGGGTTCTTTAATGTGAATAGACTGGAAGAAAGAAATGTAATTAGGGCTTTTTATTTCGATCTGTGCCAGTTCTTCTTCCGTACATTCGGAAATGACATTGATCTCCCCCCGGCTGATGAAAGGGCGCAGGTAATCGGCGATACTTACATCGTTGCCTTCGTATTTTCCAACCTCGAAGAGTTCCATGAGGTTGCGGATAAATAAGATACTACCGCTTGCCGACAATTCCTGGCAAAGCAAAGAAAGGTTTTCCTGCCAGCCGGTATCTTTCATCAGTTCCTTGATCAGCGTGGACGCGTTAGTTTCCCAGAGCTGAGGTTTGATACGTCTTCTTTTCTGTTGGCGCGATAATTCCCAAACCAGGGCGGTCTTGCCACAACCAGAAGGGCCAACCAACAGAACATTTCGGTTAAACTTCCCCTTCAGCGCCCTCGCCAATTGCCCTACCTGCCCCTCCATATCATATGCCACCTGGTGTTTGATATGGAGTAGGCTGGCAACTTGAGGCAGTAGTTTTTCCTGTTGCTGGGTTTTTAGCCCTTCTAGTTCTTTGGGCGCCGGCGCCTGCAGGCGGATTTCCTGTTGCTGAAGTTCAACACTGCTGAACCAAATGGTTGCGACGATATCCTGGACTGCATTCAGGCGCCTTTTGCGGGTAAAATCAAGGCGTATAGCCTCTTCCAGTCGTTGTTGAAGGTTTTCCTCATCATGGGCAAAAGCTTCTACACCCAGGCAGGGAACCACTCCCCAAACCCCTTTTTCCTGATAATTGAAGAAATAAATAAATTCGAGGCTAAAAGCCGGGTAGGAGACCTTGTCTCTGGCCTCTTCAAATTGAACCTCCAGGCTGCTTTTGTAGAAATGCCCTTTGTGATATTCCTGAAGCAGGTCCCTGAACTGGCCGAGGTTGAGCACCTTCTGTTGCAGTGCTTCGGCATATTGTTCGGCGACGAGCCGCAATGGTTGCCCCAACCGCAAAACATTACTGTCTGCCAATGGCGCCAACAGGCTTGCCCCCGGGTGGAAGTGCAAGCGAAAAGCGTAAAAAGGAATGGAAAATTTAAATGCCATGGCCCCAATATTTCCGAAGAGACCAAAACTAAGGTTTTTTTTTAAATCATACGATGATAAGCCCTTCGGTTTCATCACCAAATACAAGTGCCAGCTTGCTGCCATAGTCAATGCCTGCTATTCTCATAAACTAATGCCCGATGAGATTTTGAAAATGCCGGAAGAGGTTGTCCGCAACCGGATCTTTGGCGGACCGTTGGTCATAGATGACGCTTGACTCCATATAATGATTTTGTCTTTCTTCTATTTTGGACTGGATAAACACTTTTAGGCTTTCCCCCTCCAGCCCTTTGAGCAGGGGGCGTTGTTCTTTTTGATGAACCAGGCGGCAGGCTAATACTTCAGCGGAAGCCCGCAAATAGATGGTAACCCCCTGCTCATTCATCCAGCGCATATTATCGTAGAAACAAGGTGTTCCGCCACCACAGGAAACGACAACATCCTGGAACCGGGCCATATCCCGCAGAGCAGCCCGTTCCACTTCCCGGAAGTAAGGCTCCCCCTTTTGTTCAAAGATAGCCCTGACGGTGTCGCCTTCCCGAGCTTCGATCCATTCATCCAGGTCGACAAATGGCATTCCAGCCTTTTGGGCCAGTTGGCGGCCGCAGTAACTCTTACCGCTGCCCATAAACCCGATCAAAAATATTCGCATATCAATAAAACCAAAACAATTCAAACACTCGCAAGTTACTAACTATAAGAGATGCATCAGCCTGTGCTCGCCAAAACTTTTATTACATTTGCAGGGCTTATCCTTGCGATGGGAAAAATTGCCTTCATTGACAGGTTGCAGGAGCTTCTTGTCACAGGATTTGTCATTGAACCAAAAACTAAAAGCATGAACCGAATCATATTGCTGTTGATAACGATTTTAGCCGTTGCCTGCAGCAGCGACAGCCAGCCGGAAGGGAAAGGTGAAAAATCTCTGGAGGAAATCAAAAGTGATGGGCCGATCCGGAATGCTGATATTATTCGCAACCCGGTTTCGGCGGATACCCCCATAGACACTGTAAATGTTGCCAAGATCGCATTCGAAGAGGAAAGTTACGACTTCGGCGAGGTTGATGAAGGCGCTGTTGTAGTGCATACCTTCTCCTTCACCAACACCGGCAAAGCTCCTTTGCTCATCAGCAGCGCCCGGTCTACCTGCGGCTGTACAGTGCCTGACTGGCCTAAAGAGCCTGTTCCTCCGGGAGAAAAGGGAAAGATAGAAGTAAAGTTCAACACTCAGGGAAAGAAGAACCGGCAAACCAAGCCGATCACCATAGTGGCTAATACTTATCCTGCCACTTCAAAGATATTCGTGCAGGGGTTCGTGCAGCCGGCTGAAGGTGCGCCCGAAAAACCTGTACAATAAGTATTATTTACCGGAGGTTTAAATACAAACGAAAATCCATTCTAAAATGAAATCATTCGAAATGCTATTGCTTCAGGCTGGAAATGCGGGCATGTACAACCTCATTTTCATCGGCGCCATGATCCTGATCTTTTGGTTGTTCCTGATTCGCCCTCAGCAAAAACGCCAAAAAGAACAAAAAACGTTCATGGATGGCTTGCAGAAAGGGGACGAGATCGTGACGGCAAGCGGTATCATTGGCCGCATCAATAAAATTGAGGACAACGTCATTACCCTGGAAGTGGCTACGAAAACCTATATTCGGATCACCAAGGCGGCGGTATCCAAAGAAATGACCGATTCCTTCTTTACCACAGATGATAAGGATAAATAGAAAGGCATTCACAATGAAGATTAAAGAAGACAGGGCTACCCTGCTTGCATGTATAGGGATAGCCTTCGTCTTCTGGTTGCTGATCAAACTATCTCAAACTTATCGCGCCGAAAAGCAGGTCTTCTTTCATTTCGAAATCCCCTCCGGGAAAGCACTGGCTACCTTGGCCCCTGATGATATGGCCGTTGAACTGGAAGGGACTGGTTGGGACCTGCTTTTCGAATTTTTTACCAACCGGTCAGTCCGCTTGTCCTATGATATGTCAGGGATCGAGGCACTTCACCTCAACCGGGCACAACTGCGCTCTGATATTTTACAAAATCTACATTCCAATAGTATCACCATCTTGGAGATCAATCCGGAAAGTCTCAATCTGGCGCTGGAGGCAAAACTCTCCAAGCCCGTTCCCATCATAGTACGGGATAGCCTGAGCTTTGCTCCGGAACACCATCTGAAATCCCCGGCCAGCGTCACCCCTGATTCCGTAGTGGTCGTCGGCCCGGCATCCCTGGTTTCCAGCATCAGTCAATGGAATACGGATTCGCTTCGCTTATCCAACCTGAAATATACCGTAACTCAGATGGTGAAACTGGAAAAACCCGCTCGTGAACTTACTCTTTCGGTCAATCAGGTAGAGGCCCAAATAGAAGTAGAACCCTACACGGAAAAGACCATGTACGTACCCCTGGTTATTAAAAATGCCCCAGACAGCTTGCGTATTTTTCCGGATAAGATCACCATTAGCTGCAAGTTGGGGCTAAGCAAATACGACGCCGTTTCTTTTCGGGATTTTACGGTCGAAGCAGATTTCAAAGGTATCTCCCTCAATGCTCCAAACAATAGTGTCCCTATTGTCGTCACTCAAAAACCGGATTTTGTGGAAACACTGCAGTATACCCCCAAATCTGTCAAGTTTTTCATTGTAGAAAAAGCGGATGTTAGTGTAGCCGATGCCCAAAATTCTGAGTGAATTTTCGTATTTTCCCGGTGGTTTTTCCCAAAACGAACAAATGATAAGATATGTCAGGTCATAATAAGTGGTCAAAGATAAAACACAAAAAGGGGGCTGCTGATGCCAAACGTTCCAAAATGTTCAGCCGTGTCATCAAAGAGATAACGGTTGCTGTTAAAGAAGGTGACAGCGGTGATCCTGACTTCAATCCCCGCCTGCGTCTGGCAATAGCCAACGCCAAAGGCGTCAATATGCCCAAAGATAATGTTGAACGGGCCATCAAAAAGGCCCTGGAATCGGGAAGTAGCGACATCTTTCAGCCTACTTATGAAGGCTACGCGCCCGGTGGTGTCGCCGTTTTTGTAGAATGCACCACCGACAACCTGAACCGTACCATTTCGAGTGTCCGGTCCATCTTTAGTAAAGGGGGAGGCAGCCTGGCCACTTCCGGATCGGTAGACTTTCTCTTCGAACGCAAAGGGGTCTTTGTCATCGAAAAAGGAGATCATAACCTCGAGGAACTGGAACTGGAACTAATTGACGGTGGAGCGGAAAGCCTGGAAGAGGATGATGAAAAGGTAGAGATCACCGTTACTGTCGATTTTCCTGACTTTGGCAATATGCAGAAGAAACTTGAAGAATTAAATATCGAACCCAAAAGCGCCAACCTGGAGCGCATCCCCACCACCACGACAACCCTCAGTTTGTCGGACGCTAAGGTCGCACTTCATTTGATCGAAAACCTGGAAGAAGATGATGACGTTCAGAATGTATTCCACAACCTGGAGATGACAGAAGAACTCGAAGCAGCACTGGAGGAATAGGCCGAATCAGGAAAGTTTGGCTGTTCATAAAAACTGCCCCGCACATCCCAAGGGAGACGGGGCAGCCCACACACTATGAGAACACCCATTATTCTTTGACGCCTTACTTTGCGAAAATTCGCTTTTCAAGCCCTCTTTTATATAGACGCAAACTTACCCCTTGAAGTTATACCCGTAAATGTTATTGTTTTGTTATAAAACTTTAATTTAGTTAAGTGGGTTTTTATACCGGACTGAATAATAGCAACTTAAGCTTAAAAGCATCACCATTTACTTGAACCTGAACAACTCCTGAAAACCAGTAATTGTCATTTTTATTACCATTAGGATGGTTCCGGATAAATTCATATTTTAATCCCTGCTAAAGACATCAGCATGATCAAGCCCAAGAGTGTTGAGGAAGTAATAGAAACCGCCAAGGTGGAAGAGGTGATCCAGGATTATGTGAACCTCAAACGCCGGGGGGTAAATATGATAGGCTTATGTCCTTTCCATGCAGAGAAGACCCCTTCTTTTACCGTATCTCCATCGAAAGGCTTTTACAAGTGTTTTGGCTGTGGGAAAGGAGGCGATTCCGTCAACTTCCTCATGGAGCTGGAGCAAATGGATTTTCCGGAGGCAATACGGCATCTAGCCAGGAAGTATGGCATTCAGCTTGAAGAAACGGAGGTTTCTCAGGAGGTAAGAGAAGAGCAACAATATCAGGAAAGCCTCTACCTGGTCAATGAATATGCAAAACAATATTATCAGGGCCAACTCTTCAATACCGATGTAGGGAAAAGTGTAGGGCTCAGCTACTTCAAAGAACGTGGGTTTCGGGAAGAGGTGATCAAAAAATTCGGGTTGGGTTTTGCACCCAACCAAACGGATGCTTTCACTCTTAAAGCTACTCACGAAGGCTACAAACTGGACCTGCTCAAAAAGCTCGGACTCACCTCCCAATACGGGCGGGATTTTTTCCGTAACCGGGTCATGTTTGCCATTCACAACCTCTCGGGCAAAGTCATCGGCTTCGGAGGGCGTATCCTGGCCAAGGATGTCAAAGCGCCCAAGTACATCAATACTCCGGAAACCGATATTTACAATAAGAGCAAGGTCCTCTACGGGGCTTTTTTTGCCAAGCGTGGTATTCGTAAGGAAGACGAATGCATCATGGTCGAAGGGTATACCGATGTGCTCTCGCTCCATCAGGCGGGTATCGAGAATGTAGTGGCTTCTTCTGGCACCTCCCTGACCGTCGAACAGATCCGCCTGGTAAAACGGTATACCGAAAACATCAAGATCCTCTACGACGGCGACCTGGCCGGTATCAAGGCCGCTCTGCGAGGGATGGGCATGGTACTGGAAGAGGGCCTAAACGTAAAAATCGTTCTCTTGCCCGAAGGGGAGGACCCGGATTCCTACCTGAAAAAGGTAGGTACGGAGGCCTTTCGGGAGTACATCAATCTTCAGGCGAAGGACTTTATTATGTTCCAGGCGGGACTGCTTCAGGAAGAAGCCGCCGGAGACCCGGTCAAGAAGGCTAAATTGATTAAAGAGATCGTAGACAGCATCGCCAAAATACCCGATCCGTTGAAGCGCTCTTTATATGTACGGGAATGTGCCCGGATCATGGAAGTGGAAGAACAGCTCCTCGTCAACGAGGCCAATAAAGTGGTGGCGCTCAAATTCAAAAAAGGCCAACAGGATCAGGAACGCACACGGTTGAAGGAGGAGGCTCCCCAACCCGAAGATGTTTTCAATGCTTCGCCACCGATGCCCCGGGAAAAACAGGCTGCTACCGGTGATGAATTCCAGGAGAAAGACATCATCCGTATTCTAATCGCCGGAGGAGGAGCAGTTTTTGACGAAGAGGAAAACATCACTGTCGCTCAATACATCCTGAGTAATATCGAGGATGTCCTGGATACCTTTGACTTTCCGCTTTACGGGCAGGTGGCCAAAAATTGCCACCAAAGATTGCTGGCTAACGAACCAGTGGATACGGCTTATTTCCTCAACCATATGGATGAAGATATTCGCCAATTAGCCATCAATATGCTCAGCAGCCCTTATGAATACAGTGAAAACTGGGAAAAACGGTGGGATATCTTTCTGTCCTCCCAAAAAATGCCGGATGAGAACTTCGCTAGTGACAGCAGCCAGGCTCTGAAGCGGTTTAAGCTTAGAAAGTTAAATAAAATGATCCGGCAAAATGCGGAGAAGATCAAACAACTTTTTGAGCAAAAGTCCGACGATTATATGGCCTACCTCAAACTGGACCAGAAGCTGAAGGGAATGCGCAATGAACTGGCGGAGGAGT
>JAGQXQ010000131.1:11694-13463 GCA_020436535.1 Phaeodactylibacter sp. | reverse complement strand
ACAATCACGCGTTTGTAGCGGGTAAGGCGTGGGGCGCCATGATCGGTAACGGCGAGGATAATGTGCATGGTTCCCGTCCCCGGAGGCATTACACGGCTGGTTTTAACCTCCAGCCAGGCTTTGGGCTGGTCAAACGCCACAATATCATGTTTTATGCCTGTATGGGAACTTGACATCCGACGTGTGCCAGGCTCCTCATAGCAGAACCATTCAAAGGAAAGCGCATCGCCATCGGGATCGGTTGAAGCCGTTGCGCTGAGATCAATGCGTTCGCCCGGTTTGGCTCTGATGTAGGCTGGGTGGTCGAGTTTCACTATAGGTGGATGGTTCGCCTCTTCATACGATTTTATCGTCCAATCCATACGAGCGGCAAAGTCATTTTGATAGGCGGGCCGCCAGCGCCAGATGGTCGCGTGGTTAGTGGTATGCCATTCGCCGTCGTTCCCCAAAACTTCATCCTGTACATTAGTCCATATTGGCCGGGTTTCGGGTTCCAGGAACCACTTCTCCATGCGTGGTGTGTAGCGTTCGTAGCGGCCTCCCCAGCCGCCCCAGTCAGGATGTTCAGGGTCGCTCAGCCCATTGTTGATGAGATTAAAAAAAGAGGGTGTATCACCTTCCATCATGTATTCCCAGCGGGGATAAACAGCGCCCAGAGGGCCCTTGCAGCGAATATTCCTATCGAGCCATTCGTTAGTAACCAAAGAGAAGTCGGCTCCGCTAAAGCGGCCATGAAATTTATCTCCACCAATGGCAATCCATGTCGCATGATGGAAGCCACCTCCAGCATTGATGCCGGGTGTCACAATGTAGAAAAGTTCAGGGAATTCTTTGCGTATCCACGGGCCACTGTTGTCCTGGTCTGAGATAGCGTATACACGAAGCTTTGCAACAAATTTAGCCAGGCCTTCCGGGGATCTGGTTGTACTTACTTTCCAAAGTGCCTGGGCAAGCACATTGGGGCCTCCCCACACCGTTACCCATAGAGGCCGCTGATCATCGCTGTCAACTGCACGAATGAGCAGTTCGGATCCCGGTGAATCTTTTCCATCGCCCACGCCTTCCATTCCATCGCTTGGAATACCCTGTGAAATGCGCTCCTGAAGATATCTCTCTGTGGGGAAACCGGGTTCATGCAGTTCCAAATTGTCGCGAACCTTACCGTAGGCTGAGACAATCCTTTGGATGTGCTCTGGAGAAACCGTGTTCTGGCTACCATGCGGGGTGGCGATGAGGCCTTCGATATCAAAATGATTTGCATAGGCCATTAACCGGACCATTGACATCTGGTCATCCGGATCCCCCCCGATATCGGTAAGGACAAGGACTCTTGGTTTTACGTTATCGGCCGGTACCGTCACTGGAGGGCCGGACAAGCTTTCCAAGCTCAGGCCAGCGAAGTGGATGGTGTGATCCCAACCGCCATATTTATTCTGGCCGCGAATTAATGCATAAGCCGCATCTTTGGCAGCAGCCAGAGCCTGCTTATTTCCCGTTGCCTGATAGGCGCTCAAAAATGATTGCCCGGTTGCATGATCTACCGGCTCCGCCAACAAACCCGAGAAACAGGCCAAGATCAACGACAAGGTTGTTAGAATGCTTCGGTTCATATTATTCAGTGGTCCATTGTACCTGTTTCTAAATCTTTTGATGAAAAACAAAGATAGTCATTTTCGTTTACTTTCGTTTATTTTCTTTTTTATACCTTTACAGAAGAATACACCAACAAATGAAATGGGTTGTCAATAAGTACTCTGTAAATTAAGTGA